>CAMLID010000112.1 GCA_946480055.1 uncultured Lysobacter sp.
CGGCACCGTCGCCGGCCCCGATCCGTACCCGCGCATGGTCCGCGACTTCAACGCCATCGTCGGTCGCGAGGCGAGGGCGCAGATGCTGGCCGAATACGGCCGCCTGCCCGACGCGATCACCGCCTGCGTCGGCGGCGGCAGCAACGCCATCGGCCTGTTCTACGCTTTTCTCAACGACCCGTCGGTGCGCATCGTCGGCGCCGAGGCCGCGGGCGAGGGCATCGCCAGCGGCCACCACGCCGCTTCGCTGGCGGCCGGCCGGCCCGGCGTGCTGCACGGCAACCGCACCTACGTGCTGTGCGACGACGAAGGCCAGATCATCGAGACCCATTCGGTCTCCGCCGGCCTGGACTACCCGGGCGTCGGCCCAGAGCACGCCTTCCTCAAGGACGCCGGCCGCGCCGAATACGTCGGCGTCAGCGACGACGAAGCCCTGGCTGCGTTCCACCAGCTCGCCCGCACCGAAGGCATCCTGGCCGCTCTGGAGTCCAGCCACGCCATCGCCCAGGCGGTGAAGCTGGCACGGACCATGCCCAAGGATCGGATCGTGCTGTGCAACCTGTCCGGCCGCGGCGACAAGGACGTGCATACCATCGCCGGCCGCGAGGGCATCGTGTTTTGAGCTTGTCCTTCTCCCCGTGGGAGAAGGTGCCCGCAGGGCGGATGAGGGTTCGGCGCGAGTACGGCGCCGCGCATCCGCGCCGAACCCTCACCCCAACCCCCTCCCGGCGGGAGAGGGGCTAACAGCAGAACTCGCAGCCACCGCATGAACCGCATCGACACCCGCTTCGCCGCGCTCAAGGCGCAAAGCCGCAAGGCCTTGGTCCCCTTCGTCACCGCCGGCGATCCCTCGCTGGAGGCGACCGTGCCGGTGATGCACGCACTGGCCGCGGCCGGCGCCGACGTGATCGAGCTCGGGGTGCCGTTTTCCGACCCGATGGCCGACGGCCCGACCATCCAGCGCAGTTCCGAGCGCGCGATCGCGCGCGGCGCCGGCTTGTCGTTCGCGCTGCGTTGCGTGGCCGAGTTCCGTGAGCGCGACGACGCGACCCCGGTGGTGCTGATGGGTTACCTCAACCCGATCGAGATCCGCGGCGCCACCCGTTTCGCGACCGAGGCGGTCGCCGCCGGCGTCGACGGCGTGCTGCTGGTCGATCTGCCGCCGGAGGAAGCCGCCGAACTGCGCGCCGCCTTCGCCGCCGCCGGCCTGCAACTGATCCTGCTGGCCTCGCCGACCACCACCGACCAGCGTCTGGCGCTGCTCTGCGACGACGCCCAGGGCTATCTCTATTACGTCAGCTTCGCCGGCGTGACCGGCGCCGACCGCCTCGACGCGGTCGCCGCCAACCAGCGCCTGCGCGAGATCCGCCAGCGCAGCCGGGTGCCGGTGGTGGCCGGTTTCGGCATCAAGGACGCCGCCAGCGCGGCCGCGATGGCGCGCGAGGCCGAGGGCGTCGTCGTGGGCAGCGCCCTGGTCGCGGCGATCGCCGCGACCCATTCCGAGGGTGCGGGCGCCACCGCCGAGGGTGCGGCCGCGGCCGCCGCCGCATTCCTGACGCCGCTGCGACAGGCGCTGGACGGCCTGGCCTGAGTCCGGGCGGTTCCGAGAACCGCTCCTGCCTGGCCCAAACCTGGCTGCGCTAAACTGACCCGCTAGGCCGGGTTCCGCCACGGACCGTGGACCGGCACCCTCTGCAGCCTGAACGGGAAAATCGCAACGCATGTCCTGGCTCAAAAAACTCATGCCCGGCAGTCGCACCGGCATCCGCACCGACTCCGCCGGCGCCAAGCGCCGTAGCGTGCCCGAAGGGCTGTGGGAGAAGTGCGACCGCTGCGGCGCCGTGCTCTACCGGCCCGAGCTCGAGGAAAACCTCGAGGTCTGCCCCAAGTGCAGCTTCCACATGCCGATCCGCGGCCGGGTGCGCCTGAACGCCCTGTTCGATCCCGGCAGCACCAGCGAGATCGGCGCCGAACTGGGCCCGACCGACGTGCTCAAGTTCAAGGACCAGAAGAAGTACTCCGAGCGCATCAAGGCCGCGCAGAAGTCCACCGGCGAGCGCGACGCCCTGATCGCGATGCGCGGCACCCTCAACCAGCGACCGCTGGTCGCCGCCTCGTTCGATTTCGCCTTCATGGGCGGTTCGATGGGTTCGGTGGTGGGCGAGCGCTTCGCGCGCGCGGCCGAGACCGCGCTGGAGATCGGCTGCCCGTTCGTGTGCTTCTCCGCCAGCGGCGGCGCGCGCATGCAGGAAAGCCTGTTCTCGCTGATGCAGATGGCCAAGACCTCGGCCGCGCTCGGACGCCTGCGCGAGGCCGGTCTGCCGTACATCTCGGTGATGACCCATCCGACCACCGGCGGCGTCTCGGCTTCGTTCGCGATGCTGGGCGACATCAATATGGCCGAACCCGAGGCCCTGATCGGCTTCGCCGGCCCGCGCGTGATCGAACAGACTGTGCGCGAGAAGCTGCCGGAAGGGTTCCAGCGCAGCGAGTTCCTGGTCACCCACGGCGCCATCGACCAGATCTGCGACCGCCGCGAACTGCGCGAGCGCCTGGCTCACCTGCTGGCGATGCTGATGAAGCAACCGCAGCCGGAAGACGACACGGAGGCCGCCGCTTGAGCCGCAAGTACTTCGGCACCGACGGCATCCGCGGCCGGGTCGGCGAGGGCGTGATCTCGGCCGACTTCGTCCTGCGCCTGGGCAACGCCTACGGCCACGCCCTGGCGCGCCGCGACTGGCGCAATCCGGTGGTGATCATCGGCAAGGACACGCGCATCTCCAACTACATGTTCGAAGCCGCGCTCGAGGCCGGGCTGGTCGCGGCCGGCGTCGACGTGCAGCTGATGGGACCGATGCCGACCCCGGCGGTCGCGCACCTGACCCACTCGATGCGCGCCGACGGCGGCATCGTGATCTCGGCCTCGCACAACCCGCACTACGACAACGGCATCAAGTTCTTCTCGGCCGAAGGCGAGAAGCTCGACGACGCCACCGAACTGGCGATCGAGGCCGCGCTGGAACAGCCGTTCCGCACCGTGGCCTCCGAACAGTTGGGCAAGGCGGTGCGCACGCGCGACGCGCTGGGCCGCTATATCGAGGCCTGCAAGGGCTCGGTGCCCAAGGGCTTCGACCTGGGCGGCATGCGCATCGCCATGGACTGCGCCAACGGCGCCACCTACCAGCTCGGCCCGCTGGTGCTGCGCGAGCTGGGCGCGCGCGTCGACGCCATCGGCGTCGATCCCAACGGCCTGAACATCAACGACGACGTCGGCTCGACCCATCCGGAAACCGTGGCCGAGCGGGTCAAGGCCAGCGGCGCCGATCTCGGCATCGCCTTCGACGGCGACGGCGACCGGGTGCTGTTCGTCGACGGCGACGGTGTCGTCCGCGACGGCGATGACCTGATCTACGTGCTGGCCTGCGATTGGCAGGAGAGCGGGCGCCTGCGCGGCCCGGTGGTCGGCACCCTGATGACCAACTACGCCCTGGAACGCGCGTTCCAGCAGCGCGGCATCGGCTTCGTCCGCGCCAAGGTCGGCGACCGTTACGTCCACCAGCAGCTGATCGCCCACGACGCCGTGCTCGGCGGCGAGGCCTCCGGCCACCTGCTGTGCCTGGACCGGGCGAGCACCGGCGACGGCATCGTCAGCGCCCTGCAGGTGCTGGAAGTGCTGCGCCGCCGCGGCATCAGCCTGGGGCAGGCCCTGCAGGGCTTCACCAAGGTCCCGCAGAAGACCATCAACGTGCGTTACGAAGGCGGCGCCAAGCCGGCCGAAGCGCCGGAGGTGCAGGCCGCACTGGCGCTGGCGCAGGCCGCCGTGGCCGGTCGCGGCCGCGCGTTCCTGCGCCCCTCCGGCACCGAGCCGGTGGTGCGCGTAACCGTCGAAGCGGATGATCGGCAGCTGATGCTCGATACGCTGCAGCGCCTGTCCGACGCGGTGCGTATCGCCGCGCAATGAAACACGGCGGATCGGTGCGGCGCATCCGATCCGCGAGCGCGCCTTCGCCGGCGCGCGGAGCCACTGAATGGTCAGCGGTTCCGAACCCATGAGACCGAATATGACTTCGCAAATTCCGACCCTCGATATCCGCCGCTTCAGCGATTCCGGTGACAGCAGTGATCGCGATGCCTTCGTCGCCGAGCTCGGCGCCGCCTACCGCGAATGGGGCTTCGCCGGCATCCGCGGCCACGGCATCCCGGCCGCGCAGATCGACCAGTCCTACGACCTGTTCAAGCGCTTCTTCGCCCTGCCCGAAGACGTGAAGCGCAAGTACCACGTGGCCGGCAGCGGCGGCGCGCGCGGCTACACCCCGTTCGGCGTGGAGACCGCCAAGGACTCCAAGCACTTCGACCTCAAGGAGTTCTGGCACGTCGGCCGCGAAATTCCGCGCGACTCCAAGTACGCCGCGGAGATGCCCGCCAACCTGTGGCCCGAGGAGATTCCGGAGTTCCGCGAGCAGGCCTACGGCCTGTATCAGGCCCTGGACAACCTGGGTTCGCGCGTACTCAGCGCGCTGGCCCTGCACATCGGCCTGCCGCAGGACTACTTCGCCGATAAGACCGACTCCGGCAATTCGATCCTGCGCCCGATCCACTACCCGCCGATCACCGCCGACAACATTCCCAACGAACGTGCCGGCGCGCATGAGGACATCAACCTCATCACCCTGCTGGTCGGCGCCAGCTCGGAAGGCCTGGAAGTCAAGTCGCGCAAGGGCGAGTGGGTGCCGTTCACCGCCGACGCCGACACCATCGTGGTCAACATCGGCGACATGCTGCAGCGCCTGACCAACCACGTGTACCCGTCGACCACCCACCGCGTGGTCAACCCGCCCGGCGAGAAGGCGCGCCAGCCGCGTTACTCGACCCCGTTCTTCCTGCACCCGAACCCGGACTTCCTGATCGACGTGCTGCCCTCGACGATCACCCCGGACAACCCCTCGCGCTACCCGCAACCGATCACCGCCCAGGGCTACCTGGAAGAGCGGTTGCGCGAGATCAAGCTGAAGTAAGTTCGGCGTCCGCGCGCGATGCAGGAACGGCCCGAGCCAGCTCGGGCCGTTCGCGTTTGCGGCCAGGCGTATGGGCGACGTTGGCGGTCGATCGCGACTTACGTCGCTCCCACAGTGGTCGCTCCCACTGCGACCGAGTCTTCGCCGGTAGCCAGCTTCCTGTGGGAGCGAGGTAAGTCGCGATCGCCACCCCACGCGCCGTCGCCGGCTAGCCGCTCACAGCAATACCCGCTTCCACCAACCCCTCCCGCCAAGCCGCCAACTTGTCCTCCGGACGCTGCGAGGCATTGGCCGGACTCGTCGACGGCAGCCGCCGCAACGCCGGCGGCGGCGCCGACAAGCCCGGCAGCACCAGCCGCCGGAAACTGGCTTCCGCCTGCGCGCCGTTGAACAGCACCGTGCTTACCCGCGGATGCGCGGCGAAGAATCCGGCGAAATCGTTGGCCAGAGGCGCGCGGATCGCTGCGTCCAGGCTGCCGGCCCGCTCGCAGCTGGCGAGCACGTCCCACAGTGCGATCCCGGCCGCGATCAGCCGTTGCAGGCGCTGCTCGTAGGGCAGGGCGGGCGTGGCGCCGACCAGCGCGCCCATGATCGGCCAGAACCGGTTGTGCGGATGCGCGTAGTAACGCACCGCCGTCAGCGAGGCCACGCCGGGCATGCTGCCCAGCACCAGCACGCGCGCATCGGCGCGGGCCACTGGCGCGAAGCTGCTCACCCGCGCATCGGCCGCGTTCATTCGGCGTCGCGGAAATCGCTGGCGCGGCTGGCGACCAAGGCGATGGCCAAGCGCTCGGGCAGGTACTTCGACAGGCCGGCGACGACCCGGTTGACCGCGCCGGTGACGCAGCGCGCGTCGCCGCGTTCGACCGCGTCCACGCCCAGGCGCGCGACCGTGGCCGCGTCCAGCCACAGCCACTTGGGCAGCTTCGAGATCCGCTCGCGCATGCCGTTGACGTCGTGGAACTCGGTGTAGGTGAAGCCCGGGCACAGCGCGGTCACGTGCACGCCGCGCGGTCGGCTTTCCAGCGCCAGCGACTCGCTGAAGCGGATCATGAAGCTCTTGGCCGCCCCGTACAGGGTGTGCCCGGCCGAGGCCGGCACCAGGCCCGCCAGCGAGGCGACGTTGAGGATGCGGCCGTAGCCGCGCTGCTCCATCTCGGGCAGGTAGCGATGGGTCAGCTCTGCGACCGCGGTCACCATCACCTGCAGGAAGTCGGCGTGGACCTTCCAGTCGTCGGCCAGGTAGCGGCCGGGCACGCCGTAGCCGGCGTTGTTGACCAGGTGGCCGATCGCGAGCCCGCGGCGCCGGGTTTCCGCATGCAGCTGCGCCGGCGCCGCCGGATCGGCGAGATCGGCGGCGATCACCTCGACCGCGACGCGATCGCGCAATTCGGCGGCTAGTCCCTGCAGGCGGTCCTCGCGGCGGGCGGTGAGCACCAGCGGCACGCCGCGGCGCGCGTATTCGCGGGCGAGGGCGGCGCCGATGCCGGCGGAGGCGCCCGTGATCAGGGCATAGGGCGGGTTTGCGGTTTCGGGCATGTAGGGGCTCGTTGCCGGTCGTGTCGGGATCCCTGACTGCGGCGCTCCGTGCGCGGCGCAGGGCTGCGGTAAACTTGCGTCCTTTCGTACCACGGAGTGGCCATGCGCCGCAGGATCGTCGCCGGAAACTGGAAGCTGCACGGCAGCCGCGAGTTCGCCTTCGGGTTGCTGGATCAGGTCGCCGCCGCGACGGCGCCGGCCGGGGTCGAACGCATCATCCTGCCGCCGTTGCCGTACCTGGGCGAGCTGGTCGAGCACTACATCGGCCAGGGCCTGGATTTCGGCGCCCAGGACGTGAGCACCAACGAGAAGGGCGCCTACACCGGCGAGGTCTCGGCCGCGATGCTCATGGACGTGGGCGCGCGCTACGGTCTGGTTGGCCACTCCGAGCGCCGCCAATACCACGGCGAAAGCAGCGAGCTGGTCGCGCGCAAGTTCGCCGCGGCCAAGGCCGCCGGCCTGGTTCCGATCCTGTGCATCGGCGAAACCCTGGCCGAACGCGAGGACGGCCAGACCGAATACCGCCTGCAGGAGCAACTGGGCCCGGTGCTGGACCTGCTCGGCGTGGCGGCCCTGGAAGGCGCGATCCTGGCTTACGAGCCGGTCTGGGCGATCGGCACCGGCAAGACCGCCAGCCCGGAGCAGGCGCAGGCCGTGCACGCATTCATTCGTAGCGAAATCGCCGGACACGATGCTAGAATTGCTGGCTCGCTACCCATTCTGTATGGCGGTAGCGTGAAGGCCGACAACGCCGGCGCGCTGTTCTCGCAGCCCGACGTCGACGGCGGCCTGGTCGGCGGAGCCTCCCTGGTGGCCTCCGATTTCAACGCCATCGCAGCCGCGGCGGCACCCTGACGAACTTCGGGCCCGCCCGGCGGTCGTCACAACGTAGCCAAAGAAAAGAATTCAACGATGCTGTTGTTCCTCAACGTCATCTACGTACTGATCGCGATCGCCATGGTCGCGCTGATCCTGATGCAACGCGGCGCAGGCGCGCAGGCGGGCTCGGGCTTCGGCGGCGGCGCTTCGGCGACCGTGTTCGGTGCCCGCGGTTCCTCCAACTTCCTGTCCAAGGCCACCAAGTGGCTGGCGATCGCATTCTTCGCGATCAGCCTGTTCATGGCCTGGCAGGCCTCGCGCGGCGCAGCCGGTATCGGCGGCGCAGCCCCGGCCGAGCAGGACGTCGGCCTGGCGTCGGAGATCCCGGCCACCGCTCCGGCCAAGCCCGCGATCGGCAGCACGGTTCCGGCCGCGCCGGCGCAGACGGTTCCGGCTGCTCCGGCCTCGACCGTGCCTGCCGCTCCGGCTACGACCGCGCCGCAGGCGCCGGCCGCCAGCGGGACCACGGCTCCGGCCGCTCCGGCCCCGCAGCAGACCCCGCCGCAGTCGCAACCGGCTTCGGGCGGCTGACAAAGCGCGGTAACATATAGATCGTTGAGTTAAGCGGCCTGGAACGGACGACCGGGGCGCGGTCAGCAATGACCGAACGGCTTCGGGCGGTACCGACGGAGCCAGGGCCAGGATGGCCAGGTTTGATTGCCCAGATGGCGGAATTGGTAGACGCACTACCTTGAGGTGGTAGCGACGCAAGTCGTGGGGGTTCGAGTCCCCCTTTGGGCACCACACCGAATCAGCAGCACCACGCACCAACTACCCGAGGTGCGGCACGCACGCCGGGCCGCGCCACTGGCCTGATCGGCATTCCGAACAGCCAGACCGCCGAGCCAAGGCTGCGGAAACGCGGCCAAGTAGCCGAGAGAACACCGAGTGCTGGCCGAATACCTGCCGACCCTGCTGTTCCTGATCGTCGCCAGCGTCATTGGCGTCGCCCTGTTGGTGGTAGGCAACACGCTCGGGCCCAAGCGCCCGACTGTGGAGAAATTGTCTCCCTACGAATGCGGCTTCGAGGCCTTCGAGGCCGCGCGCATGCAATTCGACGTGCGCTACTACCTCATCGCCATCCAGTTCATCATTTTCGATCTGGAAATCATCTTCATCGTGCCCTGGGCCACCGTGTTCCGCGAACTCGGCGTGGTCGGCCTGATCGAGATGGGCATTTTCGCCAGCATGCTCCTGCTCGGCTTCGTCTACGTCTGGAAGAAGGGAGCGCTCGAATGGGAGTGATCCAAACCGTCAGCGACACCGTTTCGGGCCTGATGCACAACCCGATTCCGGAAGGCCGCCTGGACGACATCCTGCGCCCGGATGGCGACAACCCGCTGCAGCAGCAGGGTTTCGTCACCACCAATCTCGACACCCTGTGGAACTGGGCGCGCACCGGCTCGATGTGGCCGATGACCTTCGGCCTGGCCTGCTGCGCGGTCGAGATGATGCACGCCGGCGCCTCGCGCCTGGACCTGGACCGCTACGGCGTGGTGTTCCGCCCGTCGCCGCGCCAGTCCGACGTGATGATCGTGGCCGGCACCCTGGTCAACAAGATGGCCCCGGCGCTGCGCAAGGTCTACGACCAGATGCCCGACCCGAAGTGGGTGATCTCGATGGGCAGCTGCGCCAACG
>CAMLID010000113.1 GCA_946480055.1 uncultured Lysobacter sp.
CGAACTCGTTGTTGAACGCGGCCGCGCCGATCGGGCCGTCGAGCATGATTTCCAGGGCCGGGGCCATGCGCGGATTGAGCGTGCGCTCGCCTTCCCAGGGTTGCGGCAGGGTCGGGATGCGCAGATGCGAGACGCTGAAGCCGCACAGGCCGGCCTTGGGACGTCCGCCGCGACCGGTCGCGCCTTCGTCGCGGATCTCGCCGCCGTTGCCGGTGCTGGCGCCGGGGAACGGCGCGATCGCGGTCGGGTGGTTATGCGTTTCGACCTTGATGCAGAACGCCGACGGCGTTTCGGCTTCGGCCAGGTAGGCGCCGCTGCCCGGCTGCGGGCGGAATCGCCGGCTCGGATAGCCTTCGACCACCGCGGCGTTGTCGCTGTACGCCGACAGCGTGTTCTCCGGCGTCTGCGCGTGGGTGTGCTTGATCATCTTGAACAGCGAGCTGGTTTGCTCACGGCCGTCGATGGTCCAGGAGGCGTTGAAGATCTTGTGCCGGCAGTGCTCGGAGTTGGCCTGCGCGAACATCATCAGTTCGACGTCGGCCGGGGCGCGGCCGAGCGCGGCGTAGCGCTCGCGCAGGTAGGCGATCTCGTCCTCGGCCAGAGCCAGGCCGAGGCGCGCGTTGGCGTTCTCCAGCTGATCCAGCGCGATGCGTTCGAGCTCGCCGCGCGCGGGCACGGCGAACAGCGCCGCGGCGTCGTCGCGCGCTTCCAGCAGCGATTGCGTCATCGGATCGTGCAGGGCCTTGGCCAGCGCGCCCTGGGTGGTGGCGTCGGCCGGCCAGCCGGACAGGTCGTAGCGGGTGCCGCGCTCCACGCGCGCGACCGGTTGCCCGGCGCCGCGCAGCAGTTCGGTGGCCTTGCTGGCCCACGGCGACAGCGTGCCCAGGCGCGGGGTGACGTAGCGCGAGACCGCACCGTCCGCACGCGCGGCGGCGTCCGGCTCGGCCTGCAGGATGCGGCGCAGGGTCTCGCCGTCGGGCTGCGCGCCGTCGTCGGGCCGGACCCAGTACACGGGCCAGGCGTCGATCAGGCGGACTTCGGGGTGAATGGCTTGCAGGCGGGCTTGGAGCCGTTCGCGGCGGAACGGAGACAGGGCCGAAAGGCCCTCGAGGACGATCATGTCCGGGGAACCGTGCAACGTCGGGCCCGGTATTGTATCCAAGCGCCCCCCTCTGCGCCGTTTTCGCTGTTCAGGACGCGACTCGAGGGTTCGGACGCCCGCCGCACGGGGCCCGGAAACGACGATGCCGCCTTGCGGCGGCATCGTTTGCGGCGTCGCCCGGCCAGGCCGGGCGGGCTGCGGGGCTCAGGCCCCGCCGGCCGTGGTCGCCGGCACGGCGTCGACCGGGCCGGTCGCGGTCGGCTTGGCGCTGCCGTCGGCGGCCATCTTGTCCAGGGTCTCGCGCAGCGCCGCCGGAGGCACGTAGCCGCCGAGCTGGGTGCCGTCGGCGGCCAGGATCATCGGCGTGCCGGTCAGGCCCACGCGCTGGCCGACGTCGTACTGCTGGGTGACGGAGTTCTTGCAGTTCTTGTTCGGGATCGCGTGGTCGCTCTTGGCGTCGGTCAGGGCCTTGCGGCGGTCCGGCGCGCACCACACCGACACCATCTTGGTGAAGTCCTGGCTGCCGATGCCGGCGCGCGGGAAGGCGAGGTATTCGATCGCGATGCCCTGGCGGTTGTACTCGGCGATTTCGCTGTGCAGCTTGCGGCAGTAGCCGCATTCGACGTCGGTGAACACCGACACCGTGTATTTCGGATTGGCCGGCGCGAACACGATGCGCTCAGCCGCCGGGATCGCCTTGAGGGCTTCCTTGCGCATGCCGGCCAGGGCGACTTCGCTGAGGTTCTTCTTGGCGGTGGTATCGAACAGCGCGCCGCCGGAGCCGGGCAGGAACAGGTAGCGGCCGTCGTCGCTGACGTAGACCACCTGGCCGGACACGATCGCCTCGCGGAAGCCCGGCATCGGCGCGGCGCCGATGCGCTCGACGGTGACGCGCGAGTTCAGCACGCGGATCGCCTCGATCGCGCGCGCATCCGGCGTGCCGGCAGCGGCCTTGACCGCGGCGGGCTTGGCGGCGGTCGCCTGGGCCGTGGCGGCGTCGGCGGCAGCGGCGGGCTTGGGGGCCTCGGCGCAGGCCGACAGGCTGAGCGCTCCGAGCACGGCGAATAGGGCGTACTTCATCGATCGAGTCCTTGTCTGGTTCACCGGGCGTTGGACCGCGCGGGGACGGAGTGGTTCACGGATTGTCGCACGGCTGCGGAACCGGGGCGGATCGCGGGCCGGGGCCGGGCCGCGCGAGCGCGACGGGGTTCGCGGTTTGGGGAACCGGGGGATACAGGGATTGGGGTCGGGGCGGCCGTCGTGGGCTGTGATGCTGGGCTTGGAATGGCTCACGCAGCCAGGCGAAACGCGCCGGGATTTCAGACAGAGCACGCGGCAGTGCGCTGAAGGATGTGGCGATGCTGGTGCTCGAAGTGGCTCGTCCGGCCTGGCGCAGCGCGCCAGGCGTTCAGACAGAGCACGCGGCAGTGCCGCGTAAGCGCTCTGTCTTCACCCCCTCGGGTGGTGTTTGGCGTGCAGTTGCTTGAGCTGCTCGCGCGCCACCAGGGTGTAGATCTGGGTGGTCGACAGCGAGCTGTGGCCCAGCAGCATCTGCAGCGCGCGCAGGTCGGCGCCGTGGTTGAGCAGGTGGGTGGCGAAGCTGTGGCGCAGGCCGTGCGGGCTGATCCGGGCCGGGTCGATGCCGGCGACGGCCGCGTAGCGCTTCACCAGCAGCCAGAACTGCTGGCGGGTCGGCGCCCCCTCCTCGCCCGCACCGCCGATGAACAGAGGCTTCAAGGCCTGCTTGCCGGCCAGCGCCGGACGCGCTTCGGCCAGGTAACGCTCCAGCCAGTGCTGGGCTTCTTCGCCCAGCGGCACCAGACGCTCCTTGCCGCCCTTGCCGGTCACGCGCAGCACGCCCTGGCGCAGGTTGACCGCGGTCGCGGGCAGGTTGACCAGCTCGCTTACGCGCAGGCCGGCGGCGTACATCAATTCGAGCATGGCGCGGTCGCGCAGACCCTGCGGGGTGCCGATCTCGGGCGCGGCCAGCAGCGCTTCGATCTGGCTTTCCGCCAGCGCCTTGGGCAGCGAACGCGGCAGCCGCGGCGGCTCCAGCAACGCGGTCGGATCGTCGGCGCGTTCGCCGCGGCGCAGGCGCAGGGCGTAGAAGGCGCGCAGCGCCGACAGCAGGCGGGCGTTGCTGCGCGGCGAATAGCCTTCCTGGGTGCGCCAGGCCAGGTAATCGAACAGGGCCGCGCGATCGGCGCCGGCCAGACCGCCGTCGCGGCCGCTACGCCAGCGCGCCAGGCCTTCGAGATCGCGGCGGTAGCTGTCCAGGGTCTGTTGGGCGAGGCCGCTTTCGGCCCATATCGCATCCAGGAAGACCCGGATCGCCGCCTCGTCGGCGTCGGGCGGCGGCGGCAGCGACATCGCCAGACTGCGGCGCTCGGCGGGCGTGGTCTTGCGGGATTTCGGCGACGTCATCGCGGCAGCGTCCCTCAGCCGGGCGCGGCGATGCAAGCCCGATCCGCATACGCGAGCGCTCGCGTATGCGCGCGGTCGCGCTACGACCGCGACCGCGCGACGGCTATCCTGTTGCGATGAGCACCGAACACGCCGCCACGAACACGCCCGCCCGACCCGCCGCCCTGATGCCCTGGCGCCTGTTCGCGCTGTTCTACGATTTCTGGCCGGCGCTGGCGCTGTGGATGCTCGCGTCGGTGCTGTTCTCGGTCGGCTACACCCTGTCCGGGCACGACGTGCACGAGAACATCGCCCCCTTTAGCGCGCTGCAATGGCTGCTGTGGCTGGTGTGCTGGGCGCTCACCGGCGCCTACGCCACGATCAGCTGGCGCCGCGGCGGCCAGACCCTGGGCATGCGGCCCTGGCGCCTGCGCCTGATCGCCGCCGACGGCGGCCGCCCGAGTTGGACGGCGCTGCTGATCCGCTACGGCGTCGGCACGTTGTCGCTGCTCGCCGCCGGAGCGGGCTTCTGGTGGGCCTGGCTGGATCGCGACCGCCTGACCTGGCACGACCGTGCCAGCGGGACGCGTTTGATTCGGGCGCCGAAGCCGACCTGATCCGGGGATGCGCGGCGGCGTGGCCGCGCGGCGATGCGGTTCGCCTGTGGCTCACCGCATCCTACGAACTACGAGCTGTCTTCGTTCGAACGATTCCAGCAACGAACGAGTCGCCGCGCTTCGCAATTGCAATTGCAATTGCAATTCGCCATTTTGAGGTTGCCGTTGCCGTTGTCGCGGCATTGAAATCCATAGCACCGCACTCACGAGAACACCCGTAGACCCGAAGGGCGGCGCGCAGGATGCGCGGCGTTTTTCGAAGGGACAGGGATGTCCCGTCGAAAAATCCCCGCGCACGCCCCGCACTCGCACGGGAGGGTTGTCTAGGCAAGCCCTTCTCTTTGGTTACTTTTGACCGAAGGGAATCCAGGCGGACTCTTGGGCTAGCAAGAGAAAGTGACCCGCACGCGCAGCGGGCGGAAGCCTTTGACCTAAGAACCGAAACCTTCGCCGAACCTCGGAGTTCGCGGTCGCGGCTCACGCCGCTCCTACCCCAAGGCGACAGCGAATCGGGCGCAACCGCGGGGCTGGCAATCGCGGCTCACGCCGCTCCCACAGAAAGCATGAAGCCGATGCCGCAAGCGGATCGAGCAATCGCCACGCGCTCCAGCACCACGCTCCCTACCCCGAGCGTTTCTTGAACAAGAACGCCGACACACCGACCATGATCACCGTAGGCGTCAGGTACGCCAGGCGGAAATCGAACTTGTAGACGCTGGCCAGCTTCACGAACTGGGTCTGCAGCAGCCAGAAGCCCAAGGCGAACACGATGCCGATGAACAGGCGCTTGCCCATGCCGCCGCTGCGCAGCGCGCCGAACGAGAACGGAATCGCCGCCAGGCACAGGGCGAGCACGTTGATCGGGTAAAACCAGCGGCCCCAGTAGTGTTCTTCGAACTCGGCCGCTTCCAGGCCGTTGCGCTCGCGGTAGTCGATCGCGGCCGCCAGCGCGGTCGAGCTGAGGTAACGCGGGCGTTCGGAGCCGGCCATCAGCGCGGCGCCGTCGAGCTTGGACTCCCAGCGCTCCTGAGCGACATGGGTCTGGACCACCGATTTGGCGCCGAACGTGGTGCGGGTGACGTCGCGCAGCGTCCAGCCGCCGGGGCGGTGTTCGGCGATGTGCGCGATCGCGGCCGACTTCAGGCGGCCGTCGTCGGCGAATTCGTAGAAGAACACGTCGCGCAGTTCCAGCCAGGTGTCCTTGCCGTTGCTGCGGTCCTGGCCGCTGCCGGCGTTGAGGATGAAGTCGCCTTCGCGCGCCCACAGGCCCGAGTACTGGGCCACGATCATATTCTTGGACTTGGCCGAGGCCTTGAGCGCTTCGGCGCCGCGCTGCGCCCACGGCGACAGGGTTTCGCCGTTGACCACCATCAGCAGGGTCAGAGTCGCCAGCGCGCCGGCCACGGCCAGGCTCAGGCGCCGGCGCGACAGCCCGACCGCGCGCAGCGCGGTGAGCTCGGAGGTCGCCGCGAGTTGGCCCAGCGCCATCAGCGCGCCGATCACCGCCGAGGTCGGGAACAGGGTGTAGGCGCGGCGCGGAATCGTATAGACCATGTAGGTCAGGGCCTGGGGCAGGCCGTAATTGCCTTTGCCGATGTCGCTGAGTTCGCTGCTGACGAAGTTCAGCATCACGTCCAGGCCCATCAGCACCGTCCAGGTCAGCAGCACCGTGCCCAGCACGACGCGGCCGACGTAGAGGTCGTGGATCTTCGGGAAGGGCTTCATGCCAGGGCCTTCGCGCGGCCCAGGCGGCCGTCGCCGAAGTACAGCCACAGCGCCAGCGCCAGCATGGGCAGCACCAGCCACCACAGCCCCAGGCTCATCGAGAGCTTGCCGCTTTCCAGCCAACCGGTGCCAGCGATCATCAAATTGATGCCAATCAGATAGGTCAGGAAGCCGATCAGGATGCGCCCGTAGCGCGCCTGGCGCGGCATGCTGCGCGCCAGCGGGACCGCCATCAGGGCGAAGGCGAAGGTCAGCAGCAGCGGCGCCAGGCGGTAGTGCAGCTGCGCACCGGCCTCGCGGCGGCCGTCGCCGAGCAGGGCCAGGGTCGACATCAGTTCGGGATCGTTCGGGTCGAACTTGGTTTCGCCGGCCGGCAGCAGCAGTTCGTTGCTGGCGTAATTCATCATGCGGAAGTCCAGGCCGTTGTCGCGCGGACCTTCGACCTGGAAGCCCTTGTTGAGGGTCAGATAGCGGTTGCCCTGGTCGTCGACCTTGAGCTCGCCGTCGTTGGAGGTGGTGATCTCGCGCCGGTCCTCGTTTTGGCGGTAGACGAACACGCGCTGGAAGCGGCTGCCGTCGTTGGACATGGCGCCGACGTAGATCACCCCGCCCTTGCCGCCCGGCAGTTCGGTGAAGCTGCCCGGCTCCAGCCCGGCCACGATCAGGTTGCGGTTGGCTTCGCTGATCATCTGCTTGGACAGGCGCTCGGCCCAGGGCCCCAGCCACAGCGAGCAGGCGCCCACCACCAGCACGATCGGCAGCACCAGCATCAGCAGCGGCTTGAGCAGACGGCGCGGGCCGACGCCGATCGAGGCGATCACCGGCATTTCCGAGTCGCGGTAAAGCCGGCCGACGCCCAGCATCAGGCCCAACATCAGCGCCAGCGGCAGGATCAGCGGCAGCCACTTCAGCAGCACCAGCCCCAGCTGGGCCAGCATCATCCCGGCCGGCACCCGGCCGCGGGCGATGTCCCCGAGCACGTCCGTGAAGGCCCCGCCCACCGCGACGATCAGCAGCACCACCAGGGTGGCGAAGGTGGCCTGGGCGAATTCGCTCAGCAGGTAGCGGTCAAGCTTGGGCATCGGGCTTCAGGCTTCGGCATCGGGGTAGGCTTGCGTTAAACTCGGGGGTTCGTTCGACGGCATGGGACGGCTGCAGCAGGCGCAGCGTGCGCAAGTCCAGCCCCCGGAAGCCGCCCGATTGTACGGAACTCATCTTCCTTAGCTGCACTTTCTACCTGGGAATCTGTTGGATGACCCTCGAATTCGACCTGAACCGCGATGCGCCCGCCTCTGTCAAAACCGATTGCATCGTGGTCGGCGCCTATGCCGACAAGACCCTGACCGCCGCCGCGCAGGCGCTGGACGCCGCCAGCGGCGGCCGTCTGAGCGCCCTGGTGGAGCGCGGCGACGTCGGCGGCAAGACCGGCAAGACCACCCTGCTGCACGACCTGGCCGGCGTGGTTGCGCCGCGCGTGCTGGTGATCGGGCTGGGCGAAGCCGGCAAGTTCGGCGTGCCGCAGTACCTCAAAGCCGCCGCCGACGCGGCGCGCGCGCTCAAGGCCGGCCCGGTCGAACACGCGGTCTTCACCCTGTCGGACGAGCCGGTCGCCGGCCGCGACGCCGCCTGGGCGATCCGCCAGGCCGCGATCGCCGCCGACCACGCCTGCTACCGCTACACCGCCACGCTGGGCAAGAAGAAAGACGAGCCGGGCCTGCGCACGCTGTCGATCAACGGCAGCGATGCCGCCGCGCTGGCCCAGGGCCAGGCGATCGCCGCCGGCGTCGCGTTCGCGCGCGAGCTGGGCAACCTGCCGCCGAACGTGTGCAACCCGTCCTACCTGGCCGAGCAGGCCCAGACCTTCGCCGCACGCTTCCCGACCACCAGCTGCGAGGTCCTGGACCGCGCGCAGATGCAGGAACTGGGCATGGGCTCGCTGCTCGCGGTCGCGCGCGGCTCGGCCAATCCGCCCAAGTTGATCGTGCTCAAGTACAGCAACGGCGGCGACGCCAAGCCCTACGTGATGGTCGGCAAGGGCATCACCTTCGACACCGGCGGCATCAACCTCAAGGTCCAGGGCGGCATCGAGGAGATGAAGTTCGACATGTGCGGCGCGGCGACGGTGATGGGCACCTTCGTGTCCGCGGTCGGCATGCAGCTGCCGATCAACCTGGTCGTGGTGGTGCCGGCGGTCGAGAACATGCCCGACGCCGACGCCTACCGTCCCTCCGACGTGCTCACCAGCATGTCCGGCAAGACCATCGAAGTCGGCAACACCGACGCCGAGGGCCGCCTGATCCTGTGCGACGCGCTGACCTACGCGCAGCGTTTCGAACCGCAGGCCCTGCTCGACGTGGCCACCCTCACCGGCGCCTGCGTGGTCGCCCTGGGCAAGTACGCGACCGGCCTGATGAGCAAGGACGACGACCTCGCCGCCGAGCTGCTCGGCGCCGGCGAGCAGGTGTTCGACCGCGCCTGGCGCCTGCCGCTGTGGGACGAATACCAGACCCAGCTCGAATCGACCTTCGCCGACGTCTACAACATCGGCGGCCGCTGGGCCGGCGCGATCACCGCCGGCTGCTTCCTGGCCCGCTTCACCGAAGGCCAGCGCTGGGCCCACCTGGACATCGCCGGCGTCGCCAACGACGAAGGCAAGCGCGGCCTGGCCACCGGCCGTCCGGTCGGCCTGCTGAGCCAGTGGCTGCTCGAGCGCGCGGCCTGAGCCCCGACGGACCGCATCGGGTGCCCCGCGCCGACTTTTATCTGATCACCACCGCGCGTTTCCGCGAGGAACCGCTGCGGCTGGTGGGCGAGCTGGCGCGCAAGGCGTTCGATGCCGGCCTGCCGACCCTGATCCTGGCCCGCGACGCGGCCCAGGCCGAGGCACTGGACGACCTGCTGTGGGACATGGGCGACGATGTCTACATCCCGCACCAGATCGCCGGCAGCGACGTCGACGAGGAAGAAGCCGACGTGCTGATCAGC
>CAMLID010000114.1 GCA_946480055.1 uncultured Lysobacter sp.
AAACCTTTTTTCCTACCGCTTCCCGCCTTCCGTTCAGGCCGTTCGGCCGTCCCGTTGAGCGGGGCGCGCATTGTGCACAGCCAAATCTGAATTGGGAAGGGGGGAGGCGAAAATATTTTCGACTTGACCGCCGCGCCGGCCTGTCCGATGGTCGCCGCACCCTTACGGAACAAGGAAAAACTCGATGTCCACGCTACGTCTGTTGGCCGCCTGCGGCGCCCTGGTCCTGTCCGGTTGCGCCAGCGGCGCCGATTCCTGGGTGGAGCTGGGCGGTCAGCGCTACACCGTAGAGGTCGCCGACGACGACGACGAACGCGCGATGGGCCTGATGTTCCGCGAAGAAATGCCCGAGGGCGCCGGCATGATCTTCATCCACGAGCGCCAGGAACCGCAGGCGTACTGGATGAAGAACACCAAGATCCCGCTGGACATCCTGTATTTCGACGAGTCCCGCAAGCTGGTGTCGCAGCAGCGCGACGTGCCGCCGTGCTCGGCCGGCAACCAGTGCCCGCCCTATCCGAGCAACGCGCCGGCGCGTTATGTGCTGGAACTCAATGCCGGTCAGGCGGCCAAGCTGAAGCTGAACGACGGCGCGGTCCTGACCTTCGGCCCGGGACTGCCGCAAAAACCCTGAGGCGGCGGCCTCAGACCTCCATCATCTCGAAGTCGTCCTTGGTCACACCGCAGTCGGGGCAGGTCCAGGTGTCGGGCACGTCCTCCCAGCGGGTGCCGGGGGCGATGCCCTCTTCCGGCAGCCCCTTGGCCTCGTCGTAGATGAAGCCGCACACGACGCACATCCAGGTGCGGAAGACAGTGACGGCGGCGGTCTCGGACATATGGGCGGATAATGCGTTTTTGCGGGACCAGCATTGTCCCACCCCAGTCGCGCCCACGGAAGCGCCGTCATGCATTCATCCTGGCCGCGCCGCGGCGTCTATGCGATCACCCCCGACGACAACGACGACGCGCGCCTGCTGGCGCGGGTCGATAGCGTGCTAAGTGCCGGCGCGGTCTGGCTGCAGTACCGCAACAAGGCCGCCGACGTCGCGACCCGCGAACGCCAGGCGCGCGCCCTGCTGCCGCTGTGCCGCCGCCACCAGGTGCCGCTGATCGTCAACGACGACTGGCGCCTGGCCGCGGCGATCGGCGCCGATGGCGCTCATCTGGGCGAGGACGACGGCGAAATCGCGGCCGCGCGGTTGGCTTTGGGCCACCAGGCCCTGCTCGGCGCCTCTTGCTACGACCGCGCCGATCTGGCCCGCGCCGCGGTCGCCGCGGGCGCGGACTACGTCGCGTTCGGCGCGTTTTTCCCCTCCTCGACCAAGCCCCACGCGCGCCGCGCCGCGCCGCAGTTGCTGAGCGATGCCGCCGCGCTGGCGGTGCCGCGGGTGGCGATCGGCGGCATCACCCCGGACAATGCGCGCGGCCTGGTCGAGGCCGGCGCCGACCTGCTGGCGGTGATCAGCGGCGTGTTCGACGCGCCCGATCCGGCCGCCGCGACCCGCGCCTACCGCGCCTGTTTCGACCCCATCTCCTCTCTCTGAAGAGCCACGCCCGCCCATGAATAACGCCCGTTCGCACGCCCTGTTCACCCGCGCTTCCGAGCTCCTGCCCGGCGGCGTCAATTCGCCGGTGCGCGCGTTCAAATCCGTCGGCGGCGAGCCGTTCTTCGCCCAGCGCGCCGAAGGCGCGTACCTGTACGACGTCGACGGCAACCGCTATGTCGACTACGTCGGCTCCTGGGGCCCGATGATCGCCGGCCATGCCCATCCGCAGGTGCTGGACGCGGTCGCGCGCACCATGCGCGACGGCCTCAGCTTCGGCGTGCCCAATGCGCTGGAAGTGACCATGGCCGAGGCGATCACCACGATCGTGCCAAGCTGCGAGATGGTGCGCATGGTGAACTCGGGCACCGAGGCCACGCTGTCGGCGATCCGGGTCGCGCGCGGCGCGACCGGGCGCAGCCGCATCGTCAAGTTCGAGGGCTGTTACCACGGCCACGGCGACAGCTTCCTGGTCAAGGCCGGCAGCGGCGCGCTGACCCTGGGCCTGCCGAATTCGCCGGGCGTGCCGTCGGCGCTGGCCGATCTGACCCTGACCCTGCCCTACAACGATTTCGACGCCGCGACGCGCTTGTTCGACGACGTCGGCGACCAGATCGCCGGCCTGATCATCGAGCCTATCGTCGGCAACGCCAACTGCATCCTGCCCAAGGACGGCTACCTGCAGCACCTGCGCGAGCTGTGCACGCGCTACGGCGCGCTGCTGATCTTCGACGAGGTGATGACCGGTTTCCGCGTCGCCCTGGGCGGCGCGCAGCAGCGCTACGGCATCGTTCCGGACCTGAGCACCTTCGGCAAGATCATCGGCGGTGGCATGCCGGTCGGCGCTTACGGCGGTCGGCGCGATCTGATGAGCCAGGTCGCGCCCAGCGGCCCGATCTACCAGGCCGGCACGCTCAGCGGCAATCCGGTGGCGATGGCCGCGGGCCTGGCGACGCTGGACCTGATCCGCGCACCGGGCTTCCACGACGCGCTGGAACGCAGCACCCACGCGCTCTGCGACGGCCTGGAAGCGGCCGCACGCGAAGCCGGCGTCGCCTTCCACACCACCCGTGCGCCGGGCATGTTCGGTCTGTATTTCCGCGAAGGTCCGGTCGAAAGCTTCGCCGATGCGATGGGCTCGGACACCGCCCGCTTCAACCGTTTCTTCCACGGCATGCTCGAACGAGGCGTGTACCTGGCGCCGTCGGCGTTCGAGGCGGGCTTCATGTCCAGCGCGCACGGCGACGCCGAGATCGCGCACACGATCGAGGCCGCGCGCGCGAGTTTCGCCGCGCTGTGATCCGTACCGAGTGAGTCGACGGGGCCGTGCACGCGCGGCCCCGGAAACGCGAACGGGCCGACTTGCGTCGGCCCGTTCTGTTTGCATCGCGCAGCTCTACGTAGGCCAGCGTGAGTTCGTCTTCGTGAACCAGGCTGGTCGGCCCGGTGCGAGCCAGGATCGCGCGAAGACGCGTTCGCCCACCCGCCGCACGCTCAGCGACCGAGGAACCCGGCCAGCGCGGTGCGCAGGCGCGCCAGGCCTTCGGCGAGGTCGGCGTCGGCGATGTTCAGGGCCGGCACGAAACGCAGCACGTCGGGGCCGGCCTGCAGCAGCAACAGGCCGTGGTCGATACAGCGGTCGAGGATCTCGCCGGCCTTGCCGGCGTGCTCCGGACGCAGTTCCGCCCCCAGCATCAGGCCGCGACCACGGATGTCGGAGAACAGCGAGAACTCGGCATCCAGCGCGCTCAGCGCGGCGCGCAGGGCGGCCGACTGGCGCTCGACGTTGGCCAGCAGCGCCGGCGACGACAGCTCGCGCAGCGCGGCGCCGGCGACCGCAGCGGCGAGCGGATTGCCGCCGAAGGTGGTGCCGTGAGCGCCGAACTGCATGCTCTCGCCGGCGCGCGCGCCGACCAGCATCGCGCCGATCGGGAAACCGCTGCCCAGCGCCTTGGCCAGGGTGACCACGTCGGGCACGACTTCGTAGCCGTGGCAGGCGAACAAACGGCCGGTGCGGCCCATGCCGCATTGGATCTCGTCCAGGATCAGCAAGGCGTCGTGGCGATCGCAGAGCGCACGCAGGCCCTGCAGGAATTCCGCCGTCGCCGGCGTCACTCCGCCCTCGCCCTGCACCGGTTCGACCAGCACCGCGCAGACGTCGCCGTCGGCCATCGCGGCTTCGGCCGCGGCCAGGTCGTTGAAGTCGCTGTAGCGGAAGCCCGGCGGCAGCGGCTCGAAACCTTCGTGGTACTTGGGCTGCGCGGTCGCGGTGACCGCGGCCAGGGTGCGGCCGTGGAAGCTGCCGCGGAAGCTGAGGATCGCGCGGCGTTCGGGCGCGCGACCCTGCGCGGTCGCCCACTTGCGCGCGAGCTTGATCGCGGCCTCGTTGGCCTCGGCGCCGGAATTGCAGAAGAACACCCGTTCGGCGAAACCCGAGGCCTTGACCAGAGTTTCGGCCAGGCGCAGCGGCGGCTCGCTGACGAAGACATTGCTGGTGTGCCAGAGCTTGCCGGCCTGCTCGGTCAGCGCCGCGATCAGCGCCGGATGGGCGTGGCCGAGCGCGTTGACCGCGATGCCGGCGCCGAAATCGACGTACTCGCGGCCGTCGCGATCCCAGACCCGCGCGCCTTTGCCGTGATCGAGCACGATCCGGCGCGGACGGTAGACCGGCAGGTAGTAGCGCTCGGAAAGGGCGAACAGCGATTCGGTCGAGGCGGTCATCGGACGCGGAGTCGGTTGGGGAGAACGCGTATTCTCGCCCAAGTCGGCGACCGGCGCTGGCATTCCGGCGCCGCGCGGCCGCGCGGGTTCCCGCCCCGGCAGCCCGTATCGCCGCGGGCGATCAGTCGAAGCAGTGCGGCACGAAGCGGCTGCTGTTGCGGGTCACGCGGCCGTCATCCTCGCGCATGCCCAGGCCCGCGGCGGCGTCGCCGACCACCCAGGCGCCGAGCACCGCGTGGCCGGCATCGCTGCGGTACAGCGGCGAATAGGCCTGGTAGACCGTGGCCGGCGCGGCCAGCAGCGGCGCGCTTTCGAACACCGCCACACCCTCGCCTTCGCGGCCATGGCGCGGCTTGGCGACCAGCGGCCCGTCGATGTCGGCCGGGTCGTGCGAGGCCTGCAGCAGGTTGGGATGACCGGGAAACAGCCGCCACAGCAAGGGCAGCAGCGACTTGTTCGACAGCAGTTGTTTCCAGGCCGGCTCGATCCAGCGCGTCGGCGCCACGGCCAAGTGCTCGGCGAAAGGCTCGGCCAGCAGCCATTCCCAGGGATAGAGCTTGAACAACTGCGCGATCGGGCGGTCTTCGAGGTCGACGTAACGCTGTTCGTGCCAGCCGATCTCGGACATATCCAGGGATTGCGTCGCGAAGCCGGCCTGGGCGCAGGTCTCGCGCAGGTACTCGACGGTGGCGCGATCCTCGGGCGCCTCCAGGCAGCCGGCGAAATGCACCAGCGCGTCGGCGGGCAGGACCTGCGGCCAGCGTTCGACCAGGCGCTCGTGGATCAAATTGAACTGATCGGCACCGGCCACGGTGTCTTCCAGCCAATACCACTGCACCACCGCGGCCTCGAACAGGGAGGTCGGGGTGTCGGCGTTGTACTCGAGCAGCTTGGGTTCGCCGTGGCCGTCGTAGGCCAGATCGAAGCGGCCGTACAGCGCCGGCTCCTGCGCGCGCCAGGAGCGTTCGACCAGGCCAGCCGCGCGCGCATCCAGGCCGAGTTCGGCGTAGTCGCCGCGTTCGACCACGTGCGCCACGGCTTGCAGGCACAGTTCGTGCAGTTCGGTCGTCGCCGCCTCGATGCGGTCGATCTCGTGGGTGCGGAAGCGGTAGCAGGCGTCGTCGACCCAATAGGTCCCGTCCAGCGAATGAAAATCGAAGCCCAGGGCCTCGACGCGGGCACGCCAGTCGGCGCGGGCGACACAGGATTCGCGGCGCATCGGCGGCGCGTCAGGTTCCGGCGCTGCGGATGGCGTCGCCGGTGGAACCGAAACCGCCCCGGTAGCCGTTCTGGACCTGCGGCGCACGATAGCCGGGCCGATAGACGTAGCTGCCGCCGCTGCCGGTGTGGTGCTCGCTGGGGCAGCGATCATCGAGATAGGTAGGGCGCGTCGCCTGCACGTTCTCCGCCGACCACGGCCCGTACCAGCGTCCCTTCTCGTAGACGCAGGCGTCGCGGTAGTCGCATTCGCAGCTGTAGCGGTCGACGTAGCCATCGCGCACAAACTTCTCGGCCGTGGCCTCTTGCATCAACCCATAGCCGATGAAGGCTGCCGCGCCCAGGCAGAACAGCGGAACTCCCAGAGTGCTCCCGCTCGGCTGCCAGAGAACACCGGTGACCATCGGAGGGCGCCCCCGCCGGATTTTGCTCTGCTTCGCCATGGATCAGTAGGTCATGGCTGCGGCGTTGATCAGGCCGACGCCCAGATGCAGCGTGGCGGAGAGCAGACCGGCGGCCTGCTCGCCACGCTCCATGCGCGCCGGGAAGCCCGGCAGCAACAGGCGCACCAAGGCGTATGCCGCCGTCTGCGCCAGCAACGCCACCAAGCCCCACAGCGCAAGATCCATCAGGCTGACGCTGTGGGCCATTGCGCTCGCCAACGGCAGGCAGAAACCCAGCAACGCACCGGCCAAGGCGGTGGCAACCGCCGTGTTGCCGTCGCGGATCAGCCGCAATTCGCGATGCGGCGTGAACTGCAGATACAGCGCCAGGTACAAGGCGACGAAGCCGATACCGACGCCGAAATAGCCGGCGAACGCAGGCAGACCTTGCAAGTACGTCATCCCTTACCCGAACGATTCCGGGGGGATCCCGGACAGCGCGCCACCTTAGCCGCGCACCGCGGGGCCGACAAGCGCTGCAGGGCACTGTGCGCTGCGTCATGCGGCGAGCCGGTGCGTGCGCGCAGAATCGCAGAACCACTCCAGGGACCCACACGCTCATGACCCAGCCGCGCCGCTCGTCGTTCGCCTGCCTGTTGTCTGCCCTGCTTGTCGTCGGCTCCGCCGTCGCGGCGCCGCCGAACGCGGCCGCGCCGAAGATCTCGATCACCGAAACCTCCGCCTTCGACGTCACATCGGTGCCGGTGTTCGCCGGCGACTATGCCGACATCTACGCCTACCTCGACCAGCACCGCGCCGAAAACCTGGCGCAGTTGCAGCGCTGGGTGCGGCAGCCTTCGATCAGCGCCCAGAACAAGGGCGTCAAGGAAATGGCGGAATTGCTGCGCGCCGACTTGCAGGGCCTGGGCTTCCGCGACACCGCGCTGGTGCCGACCTCGGGCCATCCTGGCGTCTACGGCTACTACGACGCCGGCGCCGAGCACACGCTGGTCGTCTACATGATGTACGACGTGCAGCCGATCGAGCCCACCGGCTGGAAGGTCGACGCCTTCAAAGGCGAACTGGTCGACGAGCCCGGCCTGGGCAAGGTCCTGATGGCGCGAGGCGCGACCAATCAGAAGGGCCCGCAGCGCGCCTTCCTCAATGCGCTGGAGGCGATGATCCAGGTGCGCGGCAAGCCGCCGGTGAACCTGATCGTGCTGGCCGAGGGCGAGGAGGAACTAGGTTCGCCGCATTACCCGGAGATCGTCGCCAAGTACGAGGCGCAGCTGCGCAAGGCCGACGGCGTGTTCTTCCCGATGAACACCCAGGGCCGCGACGGCAAGGCCGGGATGTTCCTGGGCGTGAAGGGCATCCTGTATTTCGAACTGGAAGCGCGCGGCAATGCCAAGACCGGCGGTTCGCAGAAGAGCGAGGTCCACGGCTCGATGGCGGCGACGCTGGACTCGCCGACCTGGCGCCTGGTGCAGGCGCTGTCGACCCTGACCACGCCCGAGGGCGAGATCGCGGTGCCGGGCTACCGCGATGCGATCCGTCCGCCCAACGCCGAGGAGCAGCGCCTGTACAACGGCCTGATCGGCGAACGCGAGAAGGACGCGGCCAAGACCCTGGAAGTGCTCGGGGCTACGCGCTGGAAGAACGGCCGCAGCGTGCGCGAGTCGGTGGCGTCGGAGCTGTTCGACACCACGCTCAATATCGACGGACTGGTCGCGGGCTACACTGGCGAAGGCGTCAAGACCATCCTGCCGCACCGCGCGGTGGCCAAGATCGATTCGCGGCTGGTGCCGAACCAGACTCCGGAACAGGCCTTGGCGCTGATCCGCAAGCAGCTCGACGCGCAGGGCTTCGACGACATCGTGGTGCGCCAGCTCTCGGGCTATCCGCCGGCGCAGACCTCGGTCGAAGCGCCCTTGTCGCGCGCGGCGATCGGCACCTACCGCAAGTACGGTTTCACCCCGACCATCGCACCACGCCTGGCCGGCAGCGCGCCCTACTACGTGTTCACCCAGACTCTGGGCCTGCCGATGATTTCCGGCGGCCTCGGTCACGGCAGCGGCGCGCATGCGCCCAACGAATACATGGTGGTCGAACCGCAGGCCGGTTCGAAGATCGCAGGCCTGGCGCAGGCCGAGCGCTTCTATGTCGACCTGATGTACGCGCTGTCGGATGCGCTGAAGCCGGCGGCGAAGAAGTAAGCGTGCGCGGCGGCGGTGGGCGATGCGGTTCGCGTCGCTCACCGCATCCTACGAATCGAGTCGCTATCTAAGAGCTAGCGGCGAACACCGTGTCGTAGGGTGCGGTGACAACCGCGCCGTCGCGGCAGCGCGGGTGCGTCGCGGCGCGGTTCGCTGCGCTCACCGCATCCTGCGAGGCAGGCGCGACTTGCGCCGGATCGCGGCGGTGCGATCCGGCGCGGCTGATCGCACTCAGCGCCGGTGCTTGGGCGCGCTGTCGAAATCCAGGAACAGATCCGGAAGCAGCGGCTGGGTGGGATCGACCGCGTAAGCGGCGAAATCGGTGACCCCGAGCGCGAACAGCACATCGTCGTCGATCAGGAAGTGGCCGTAGTAGCCGCCCGCCGGCCGCACCAGCACCGCGTGCGCGGCGTCGGCGACGATTTCCGGGGTCCGGCAGCGTTCGACCTGCACGCCCGGGATCATGTTGATCGCGTCGGTGGCGATCACCGTGCGCGGCCATAGCGCGTTGACCGCGACGCCCTGCGGGCCGAACTCGGCGGCCAGGCCCAGGGTGACGAAGCTCA
>CAMLID010000115.1 GCA_946480055.1 uncultured Lysobacter sp.
TGTCGTAGTCGGTCGACACGGTCTCCGGGTTGCAGTTGACCATGATGGTTTCGTAGCCGTCCTCGCGCAGAGCGAGCGCGGCGTGCACGCAGCAGTAGTCGAACTCGATGCCCTGGCCGATGCGGTTGGGACCGCCGCCGAGGACGATGATCTTGTCGCGGTTGGTCGGCTGCGCTTCGCACTCGTCCTCGTAGGTCGAGTACATGTAGGCGGTGGTGGTCGCGAACTCGGCGGCGCAGGAGTCCACGCGCTTGTACACCGGGCGCACGCCGAAGGCGCGGCGCAGGGTGCGCACGGCGGTTTCGTCGGTACCGGTGAGCTGGGCCAGACGCGCGTCGGAGAAGCCCATGCGCTTGAGCGCGCGCATGCGCGCCTTGTCGAGCGCGGCCAGCCCGGCGTCGGCGACGCTGCGCTCGGCGGCGATCAGCTCCTCGATCTGGTCCAGGAACCAGGGGTCGACGAACGACAGCGCGTGCACGTCCTCCACGCTCATGCCGGCGCGGAAGGCGTCGCCGATATGGAACATGCGCTCCGGGCCCGGTTCCTTGAGCTCACGGCGCAGCTTGGCCATGTCGACCTCGCTGGTCAGATCCAGGCCGGTCGGGTCGAGACCGACCTTGCCGGTCTCCAGCCCGCGCAGTGCCTTGTGCAGCGATTCCTGGAAGGTCCGGCCCATCGCCATGACTTCGCCGACCGACTTCATCTGCGTGGTCAGGCGCGCGTCGGCCTGCGGGAACTTCTCGAACGCGAAGCGCGGAATCTTGGTGACGACGTAGTCGATGGTCGGCTCGAACGAGGCCGGGGTGGCGCCGCCGGTGATCTCGTTGCGCAACTCATCCAGGGTGTAGCCGACCGCGAGCTTGGCCGCGATCTTGGCGATAGGGAAGCCGGTGGCCTTGGACGCCAACGCCGAGGAGCGCGACACGCGCGGGTTCATCTCGATCACCACCACGCGGCCGTCCTGCGCGTTGATGCCGAACTGGACGTTGGAGCCGCCGGTGTCGACGCCGATCTTGCGCAGCACCGCGATCGAGGCGTCGCGCAGGCGCTGGTACTCCTTGTCGGTCAGGGTCTGCGCCGGGGCGACGGTGATCGAGTCGCCGGTGTGCACGCCCATCGCGTCGAAGTTCTCGATCGAGCAGACGATGATGCAGTTGTCCGCGGTGTCGCGGACCACTTCCATCTCGAATTCCTTCCAGCCCAGCACCGATTCCTCGACCAGGATCTCGTGCACGGGCGAAAGCTCGAGGCCGCGCCTGGCGATCTCCTCGAACTCCTCCTTGTTGTAGGCGATGCCGCCGCCGCTGCCGCCGAGGGTGAAGCTGGGGCGGATGATGGTCGGATAGCCGACCCGGGTCTGGATATCGACAGCCTGCTCGAAGGTGCGCGCGACTTCGGCCTTGGGGCATTCCAGGCCGATCTCGGCCATCGCCACGCGGAACAGCTCGCGGTCTTCGGCCATGCGGATCGCGTCGCGCTTGGCGCCGATCAACTCGACGTTGTACTTCTCCAGCACGCCGTGGTCGGCCAGGTCCAGGGCGCAGTTCAGCGCGGTCTGACCGCCCATCGTCGGCAGCAGCGCGTCGGGCTTTTCCTTGGCGATGATCTTCTCGACCGTCTGCCAGTTGATCGGCTCGATGTACACGGCGTCGGCCATGTCCGGGTCGGTCATGATCGTGGCCGGATTGCTGTTGACCAGCACCACGCGATAGCCCTCGTCGCGCAGCGCCTTGCAGGCTTGCGCGCCGGAGTAGTCGAACTCGCAGGCCTGACCGATCACGATCGGCCCGGCGCCGATGATCAGGACGGTTTTGATGTCGGTACGCTTGGGCATTGTGTCACTCGAGAATCGTGGAGGGCGGTACGTCGCAGGTCTTCATCGCACCCAGCATCAGCTTCAGCACCAGGCGGGTGCCGACGCTCTTGCCGGAGTCGCTGTTTTCCTGCGACGACTTTGCAGGGTCGAACGCTTCGCCGATGCCGACCAGCTCGCGCAGCGGCGCGTGCTTGGGCTCGGTGATGAACTCGACGAACGAGAGCATCTGATCGGCTTTCATCTTCTTCATCACTTCGGTCGCTTCGACCTTCTTGCCGCCCTGGGCTTCGCTGACGCCGGCGTTGATGAAATCGGCGAACACGCTGGCGGCGCCGCCGTCGAGCAGCGCCAGGTCGGCACCGACCCGGGTCGGGTTGGCCTTGGCGTAGTCCAGCGCCTCGGCGCGCTTGGCGCGGCGGTAGCCGGTGGACGAAAGTTCGTTGCGCATGCAGCCCAGCTGGGTCGGGCTGACCTGGTCGGCCTTGTCCTGCAGCGGCCATTGCGCGTCGGCCGCGGCCGCATCGTCGAGGATCTTGCCGAACGGCAGCATCTGCATCATCACGTCGGTCAGCCGGTCGGCCTGGACGTCGGCGCTCTGCGCGGACGCGGCGAACGGCACCAGCGCGAACAGTGCGGCGGCGACAGCGGCATTGCAGCGGGCTTGCAGGGTCATTCCTTGTCTCCGTCGATTCCGCGTCGCGTGGTTATGGGTGAGTAGCGCATGTCAGTACAACCGGTCCTGCCAGGCCGCCGGCGGCAGCCAGGTGATCTGGTCGTCGGCCTGGGCGTCGATCGCGCCTAGTCGCACTGCGTCCAGCACGGCGGCGTTCATCGCGTCCCAGTCGTTCGCATCGGCGCCGATACGGGCGCCGATGCGGTTGTTGTGCGCGTCCATGGCGCGACTGCGGTTGCCGTGGCCGTCGCGCTCCATCGCCCAGGTGACCCAGTCGACCAGTCGCGGCGACACGGTGTAGGCGACCACCGCGCTGGCCAGCGAATGCCGGTAGGCGTCGGCCGGACCGTTGCGGCCGCCCGGCAGATCGGCGGCGAAGAAACGCGAGTACACCGCGATCAGCACGAAACCCGGATAGGCCGCGGCCAGCGCGCCGGCGATCAGCCAACGGCGCCAGCGGCGCCTCGGCTTGCTCGGTGCGGAGGCTGCGTTCACATCAGGCCTTGGGCATCTCGACGCCGCAACGCTGGCTCACGCGCTGGCCGAGTTCTTCGAGCTGGGCGGGGCTGACATCGGCGTCCGGGAAGTCGCGCTCCAGCACCTTGCCTGCCGGGCTCTGCATGAACTCGACGACCTGCAACAGCTCGTCGGCCTCCATGCCCTTGAAGAACTGGACCGGCTCGGCCATGGGCGTGCCGTCGACGGCGTTGTCGATATTGGCCTTGACCTGCTCGCGCATGCCGGCGACGAACTTGGCGCCGCCCTTGGTCTGGCCGAAGGTCTTCCAGGCCGCGATGGTCTCGCCGTCGCCGAACAGGCTGCGGAACGAGTCGAGCATGCTGGCCTTGAAGCCGGGCATCAGTTCGCCCTTGATGCAGCCGCGCTGTTGATCGGTGAAACCTTTGAACGCTTCGCTTTTATCGATCTTGCCGACGATCACACGCTCGATCGCGACGTCGAAACCCAGCAGTTGCTGGATCTGCGCGACCTCGGCGTCGGTCGGCGACGCGGCGGCGGCCGGACTCGACAGGACCGGACCCGACAAGACCAGGCCCGCGGCCAGAGCGGCGGCGAACGCGAACGGCTTCACCGTGCCGACTCCATGCTGGCGACGAAGCGGTCGAACAGCGGCGCAACGTCGTGCGGGCCCGGGCTGGCTTCCGGATGGCCCTGGAAGCTGAAGGCCGGCGCGTCGGTGACTTCGATGCCCTGGTTGCTGCCGTCGAACAGCGAGCGGTGGATCACCCGCACGTTGCCCGGCAGCGAGGATTCGTCGACCGCGAAGCCGTGGTTCTGCGAGGTGATCATCACCCGGCCGGTATCCAGGTCCTGGACCGGGTGGTTGGCGCCGTGGTGGCCGAACTTCATCTTCAGAGTCTTGGCGCCGGCGGCCAGGCCGAGCAGCTGGTGGCCCAGGCAGATGCCGAAGGTCGGGATCTTGCGCGCCAGGAACTCGCGGATCGCGGCGATCGCGTAGTCGCAGGGCTCCGGATCGCCGGGGCCGTTGGACAGGAACACGCCGTCGGGATTCAGCGCCAGCACGTCCGCGGCGGGCGTCTGCGCCGGCACCACGGTCACGCGGCAGCCGCGCTCGGCGAGCATGCGCAGGATGTTGCGCTTGACGCCGAAATCGTAGGCGACGACGTGGAAGCGCGGTTCGGCCTGGACGAAGGCGTTCGCGTCCAGGTCGAGCTGGCCGTCGCGCCACTCGTAGCGCTCGCGCGTGCAGACTTCCTTGGCCAGGTCCATGCCTTTGAGGCCGGGGAACTTGCGCGCGGCTTCGATGGCGCGGGCCGCGTCGATGCCCTCGCCCGCCATCAGCGCGCCGTTCTGGGCGCCGCGGTCGCGCAGCAGGCGGGTCAGCTTGCGGGTGTCGATGTCGGCGATCGCGACCACGCCGCGCTCGGTCAGCCACTGCGGCAGCGCGACCCGGCTACGCCAGTTGCTGGGGCGGCGCGGCACGTCGCGCACGATCAGGCCCGAGGCCCAGACCTGGCCGGCTTCGTCGTCCTGGTCGGTGCAACCGGTGTTGCCCACGTGCGGGTAGGTCAAGGTGACCAGCTGGCGCGCGTAGGACGGGTCGGTGAGGATTTCCTGGTAGCCGGTGATGGCGGTATTGAAGACGACTTCGCCGACGCTGAGGCCGGGCGCGCCTACGGAAACGCCCTCGAATACGGTGCCGTCTTCGAGAGCGAGGATTGCGGGTTGGGTCACGGGGGTCGCCTTGGCTGCCGGGGATACTGACCCCGTCCAGCGCGCACCGGTAAAACCGGCTTGCAGCAAAACACGGACGCGGTGCGGGACCGGTCCGGCGGGCGGGGTTCAGGCGAGCGAGAATTCTAGCGGCGATGGCGTCGGAGTACCAGCGTTGCGTCCACGCCGGAACGGGCGAATCGCATGTGCGCGACGCCGGCCTCGAGCCTGGTCGCGGGCGCGCAAAGCCCGATTCGGCGACCTCGGGCGCTCTTTGCGGCCCTGGTTCGCGCTCGCGGCGAGGTGAACGCGGGCTGGACCGGTGCCGCCGCGCGTGCGCCGACTACAGGTTCGGGAACATCAGCTCCGCCAGGCCGTAGCGGCCCGGGGCCTGACGGACCACCCGCAGCGCGGCCTCTAGCGCGCCGCGGGCGAAGATGTCGCGGTTGGTCGCGCGGTGGACCAGCTCCAGGCGCTCGCCGGCGCTGGCGAACTGGACGGTGTGCTCGCCGACGATATCGCCGGCGCGCAGGCTGGCGTAATGCGGGTCGCGGCCGCTGCCGATCTCGACCGCCCGGCCCAGATGCAGGGCGGTGCCCGAGGGCGCGTCCAGCTTGCGGGTGTGGTGGGCCTCGACAATGTCGCAGTCCCAAGCCGGCAGCGCGGCCGCGGCGCGGCGCACCAACTCGGTCAGCACCGCCACGCCGAGGCTGTAATTGGCCGCCCAGACCACGGCGATGCGCGCCGAGGCGGCTTCGATGGCCCGGTTCTGCTCCGACGACAGCCCGGTGGTGCCCGAGACCAGGGCCCGGCCGCGCTCGGCGCACAGCGCCAGCACCGGGTCGAAGCCCTCGGGCAGGCTGAAATCGATGGCGACGTCGAACTCGGGCACGCCGCCCAGCTCGCTGGCGGCGAACTGCGGCACGCCGTCGACCACGCGCTGGGCCGGCGACTTGCGCGAGGCCGCGGCGACCACGTTCAGATCGTCGCGCTCGGCGGCCAGGCGCAGCAGGGCCTGGCCCATGCGGCCGGAGGCGCCGTGAATCAGGATTCGGGTGGCTTCGCTCATGCCCGCAGGCTAACGGCTGGGCCGGAGTCTCGACAAGCGCGATCGTGCGCACCCGAAAGATCCATATGCCGATCCATATGCCGGATCGCGGCGGCGAACGCTGTGCACTGCCACATTCCATCACCACCTACCCCGCGCCCGCCCTGCCCCGCATGGCACAACGCAGGCACGAAAAAGGGGCCGCAGCCCCTTTCGTTGTCGCGATGGTCAGGCGTCGGTCTCAGGAGGTCATGCGGTCCCAGAAGCCCTTGACCCCGTCGATGAAGGTCGACGAGCGTGGCGAATGCTTGCGCGCGCCTTCGCCGATGAAGGTGGCTTCGAACTTCTCCAGCAGCTCGCGCTGCTCGACGGTCAGGTTGACCGGCGTTTCCACCACCACGCGGCAGTACAGATCGCCGGGCTTGCGGCTGCGCACCGACTTCACGCCCTTGTCGCGCAGGCGGAACAGCTTGCCGCTCTGGGTCTCGAACGGGATCCGCAGTTCGACTTCGCCGCCCAGGGTCGGGACCCGGATGGTGTCGCCGAGCGCGGCCTGGGAGATCCGGATCGGCACTTCGCAGTGCAGGTCGTCGCCGTCGCGCTGGAAGATATCGTGCTCGCGCACACGCACTTCCACGTACAGGTCGCCCGGCGGCGAACCGGCCGGGCCGGCCTCGCCTTCGCCGGTCAGGCGGATGCGGTCGCCGTTGTCGACGCCGGCCGGAATCTTGACCTGCAGGGTCTTGGTGCGCTCGACCCGGCCCTGGCCGTGGCAGTCCTGGCAGGGGTCGGCGATGGTCTGGCCGCGCCCGCCGCAATGCGGACAGGCCTGCTGCATCGAGAAGATGCCGCGCTGGAAACGGACCTGGCCGCGGCCGCTGCAGGTGGTGCAGGTTTCGAGCTTGCCGTCGGCCGAACCCGAGCCGTGGCAGGTGTCGCATTCGTCCAGGGTCGGGATTTCGATCTGCTTGTCGAGCCCGCCGACCGCTTCCTCCAGCGACAGCTCCATGACGTAGCCGATGTCGGCGCCGCGACGCGGACCGCGCTGGGCGCCGCCGCCGAAGATGTTGCCGAAGATGTCGCCGAAGATGTCGCCCATGTCGGCGTAGCCGGCCCCGCCACCGCCGCCACCGCCCATGCCGTGTTCGAACGCGGCGTGGCCGTGCTGGTCGTAGGCGCGACGGCGGTTGGCGTCGGACAGCACCTCGTAGGCCTCCTTGCACTCCTTGAAGGCGGCCTCGGCGGACTTGTCGTCGGGGTTGCGATCGGGGTGGTGCTTCATCGCGCAGCGGCGATAGGCCTTCTTGAGGTCCTCGTCGCTGGCGTTGCGGGCCACGCCCAGCACTTCGTAGTAGTCGCGTTTGCTCATGAGGCCGGGATTCGAAGTTCGGGAGTCGGGATTCGTTACAGCAGAAAGCTAGGAACAGAACGGGAGCGAGGACGGCGGAAGGAGCGGGAGAACCCGCCCCTTCCGATCTGCGATCCCTAATCCCGAATCACGGCTTCTGATCGTCCTTGACCTCGGTGAACTCGGCGTCCACCACGTCTTCGGACTTGGCGCCGCCGCCGGCGTCGGCACCGGGCTGCTGCGACTGCACCGCCGCGAACAGCGCCTGCGCGGCGTCTTCCAGGGCCTTGGACTTGGCCTCGATCTGGCCCTTGTCGTCGCCCTTCATCGCGGTTTCGAGTTCGGCGATCGCGCCCTCGGTACGACCGATCGCGTCGCCCGGCAGCTTCTCACCGTGCTCCTTGATCGCGCTGCGCGCCATGTGGATCAAGCCGTCAGCCTGGTTGCGGGCCTGCACCAGATCGTGGAACTTCTGGTCCTCCTCGCGGTTGGCTTCGGCGTCGGCGACCATCTTGGCGATCTCGTCCTCGGACAGGCCCGAGCCGGCCTTGATCTCGACCTTCTGCTCCTTGCCGGTCTTCTTGTCCTTGGCCGACACGTGCAGGATGCCGTTGGCGTCGATGTCGAACGACACCTCCACCTGCGGCATGCCGCGCGGCGCGGCGTCGATGCCGGACAGGTCGAAGCGGGCCAGCGACTTGTTGTAGCGGGCCTGCTCGCGCTCGCCCTGCAGCACGTGCACGGTCACGGCCGACTGGTTGTCCTCGGCGGTGGAGAAGGTCTGCGAGGCCTTGGTCGGGATGGTGGTGTTCTTCTCGATGATCTTGGTGAACACGCCGCCCAGGGTTTCGATGCCCAGCGACAGCGGGGTCACGTCGAGCAGCAGCACGTCCTTGACGTCGCCGGCCAGCACGCCGCCCTGGATCGCCGCGCCGATGGCGACGGCTTCGTCCGGGTTGACGTCCTTGCGCGGTTCCTTGCCGAAGAACTCGGCCACGGCCTGGCCGACCTTGGGCATGCGGGTCTGGCCGCCGACCAGGATCACTTCGCTGATGTCGGCGCCGCGCAGGCCAGCGTCGTTCAGGGCGATGCGGCAGGGCTCGATGGTCTTCTTGACCAGGTCCTCGACCAGCGACTCCAGCTTGGCGCGGGTCAGCTTGATGTTGAGGTGCTTCGGACCGGAGGCGTCGGCGGTCACGTACGGCAGATTGACCTCGGTCTGCTGGGCGCTGGACAGCTCGATCTTGGCGCGCTCGGCCGCGTCCTTCAGGCGCTGCAGAGCCAGCGGATCCTTGCGCAGGTCGATGCCCTGGTCCTTCTGGAACTCTTCGACCAAGTAGTCGATGACGCGCTTGTCGAAGTCTTCGCCGCCCAGGAAGGTGTCGCCGTTGGTGGCCAGCACCTCGACCTGCATTTCGCCGTCGACCGAGGCGATCTCGATGATCGACACGTCGAAGGTGCCGCCGCCCAGGTCGTAGACCGCGACCTTACGGTCGCCGCCCTTCTTGTCCATGCCGTAGGCCAGCGCGGCCGCGGTCGGCTCGT
>CAMLID010000116.1 GCA_946480055.1 uncultured Lysobacter sp.
GCAGGAGTTCGGCCCCTGGGTGTTCACCGCGTTCAAGTGGATGGCCAAGCTGCGCAAGCTGCGCGGCGGCAAGCTCGACATCTTCGGCTACACCGAGGAGCGCAAGATGGAGCGCCAGCTGATCGCCGACTACGAACGCACCGTCGGCGACCTGCTCGGCGCGCTCGACAACGGCAACGTCGACCTGGCCGCTGAGATCGCTTCGATTCCGGAGCACATCCGCGGCTACGGCCACGTCAAGGAAGCGCACCTGCATGAAGCCAAGCAGCGCGAGGCGGAGCTGATCAAGCAGTACCGCAATCCGCTGCGGATCGTGCAGGCGGCGTAAGCGGCTTCGGCGAGCGCAGTACGAAGAAAGCCTCGCGGATGCGGGGCTTTCTTTTTGGCATGGGGCGGCGTGATCGCGACGAAGCGGCGGGCCGGTCGCGACCTACGTCGCTCCCATCCCGCGGTTTCGGAGATGCTATGGCTTTGGGGTAGGAGCGACGTAAGTCGCGACCACGCAGCAGCCGAAGCTCACGGTCGCGACTTACGTCGCTCCTACCCCACAACACACGGTCGCACACGGCGGCCTTCGACACGTCGGCCCGGCGCGGCCTTGGCCTATTTCGGCGCCAGGATCTTCGTCAGCCGGTCCGGCGTGCCGGGGATGCGTTCCAGGCGCGGGTACTTGAGACCGTCGCGGTAGTCGATGCGCACCGTCTTCACCACTTCGCCCTGCTTCACCACCAACTCGATCGGCTGGCCTTTGTCCTTGGCGGCCGTGATCGCGTCCTTCAGGCGTTCGCCCTCGAAGACGTAGCCGTTGACCGCGAGCAGGGTCGAGCCCGGCGCCAGGCCGGCATCGAAGGCCGGGCCGTCCCAACGCACCGACGACAGGGTCGAGTCCTTGTTCGACACGATCAGGCCCAGCGACCAGTTCAGGTCGGTGACCTTGCGCGCACCTTCGGTCTGCTTGACGTAGTCGCTGGGCTTGTCGGTGTAGACCAGCTTCCAGCCGCTCGCGGCCAGACCATCCAGCGGCGCGGCGTTGGCGTCCAGGCGTTCGCGCAGGAAGCTCGCCCAGTCGTGCCTGGCGACGCCGTCCAGGGTCGCGACCACGTCGTCGAAGGTGTAAGTCTTGACCGCGTAGCTGCCGTCGTCGACGCCGAAGAACGCGGCGGCGAAATCGTCGAGCGAGCGCTTCTCGCCGCTGAGTTCGCGCAGCTTGGCGTCGACCGCGAGCCAGATCAGTTGGCCGGCGGAGTAGTACTCCTCGCTGAGCTGCTGGCTGCGATAGGGCTGCGGCCGACGCAGGCCGATGATCGGATCGTTGGTGGTGTCCTGGACGTTGCGCCAGGCGAAACCGGGGCGGTCGGTGGTGTAGGCCGCCACCGTCACCGCCAGCACGTCCAGCGCGGTCTGCTCCTTCCACATCCGGGCGCGCGCGGTCAGCACATAGCCCCAGTATTGAGTCTGGCCTTCGTAGACCCAGAGCAGGCTGTCCTGCATGGGCACGTTGAAGTTCGGCGTGGCCAGGTCGGCCGGACGGCGGAATTTGCCGTTCCAGGAGTGGGTGTACTCGTGCGCGAGCAGGTCGCGGCCGACCGCGGTCTTGTCCCAGTCGGTGAAGTACTCCGGGTCCAGGCCGTTCTCGCTGGAGCGGTGGTGCTCCAGGCCGATGCCGCCGAGCTGGTCGGACAGCGAGAACAGGAAGTCGTAGTGGTCGTAGTGCTGCGAGCGGAACAACCGCATCGCCTGCTCGACCATGCGCCGGTGCGCGGCGATCTGCTCGGGCTTGGCCTCGAGGTACTTGGGATCGTCGGCGACCACATTCAAACGCACCGGCACCTTGGCGCCGGGGGCGAGGTCGATCTGCTTGTAGTGGCGGCCTGCGAACAGCGGCGAATCGACGAGAGTGTCGAACGAGACCGGCTTGTAGCGCAGGGTGTCGCCCTCGCGCGTATCGACTTCCAGCGCGGTGCCGGACTGCCAGCCCGCGGGCAGCTTCAGCGAAGGCGCGATCCGGATGCGGCCGGCGTCGTGGCCGGCCGGGTACAACGCGACCGCGTTCCACTGCAGGCTCAGCATGTCCTGGCTCATGACCACGCGGCCCTGCTCGCCGCCGGTCGGCGAGAGGTAATCGAACGCGAGTTCGATCGTGCTCACACCCTCGGGCACGACCAGCTTGAACGCGTAGACGTCGAGCGGGTCGCGCTTCCAGGCGATGCGTTGGCCGTTGCCGGTGACGACCAGGCCGGCGAGCTTGTTGATCGGGCCGGTCGGCGAATGATTGCCCGGCAGCCACTGCGGGTAGAGCAGGGTCAGCGGACCGGGCTGCACCGGGATGCGTTGCCTGGCGTGGAACACGCGGTGGGCGAGGTCGGTGGCATCGACCTCCAGCGTCAGCGTGCCCGGGTACGCGCTGTCCGGAACCGACTTGTCGGCCGACGGCGCGGCCTGTGCGGCGGACGACAGGGGCAGCAGCGCCGCGATCAGCAGCGGCAGCACGGCGAGCGACGGACGGACGGGCATGGAGACGGCTCCGGCGTAACGAGGACGATCCCGCATCCTACGTGCGCTGGCCGCGCGCTCCTCTCCCATAGGTCACGTTTCACGGCCGGCCGGGCGTGGAATGCCGCCTCCGGCACACTCGGCAGACTGCGCTGGCCGGGGGCAGCGGGAGCGACGAGCGTCGCGATCGCACTGCAGGCGAGGCGGCGACGCCGAGTGAGAGATCGATCGCTACTTACGTCGCTCCCACAGAAAGCTTGCATGGCCGCGGCCGGTCGAGCCGGCTCGCGACCGCACGCGCTTACGGCGCGCGCTGGAACTCCAGCACCGCGCCGCCCTGGCGCAGGGTCAGGGTCTTGGCCGGGCCGGGCTCGGGCGCGAACTCCAGCACCGCTCCGACCGAGTCGATCGCGAAGCGCGTCGGCGAGGTCGCGGCCAGCGCGAACGGCGGCTGGCCGACCATCTGCGCCATCAGCTGCTCGCCCTGCTGGAACACGGTGAGCACCATGCTCTCGCGGGTGTAACGCCCGACCACGCGCTCGCGCACGGCCGCGGGCAGCGCGATCGCGACCGTGGCCGCGGGCAGCGGTTCGTCGGTGCGCGGCGAGAACGTGCCCTCGCCTTCGCCGTCGGCGTAGAATCGGGTGCCGGTCACCGCGCCTTTGGCGTCGCGCTCGAAGCGCAGCCGGCTCAGGCCGTCCTCGAACAGGAACTCGTCGGGCCCGATCGCGGTCATCGGCACGCGCTGACCTCCGATGCGCTGCGAGACCAGGCGGCCGTCGATCACCTGCATCGCACGCGCGGTCTTGGCGTCGGAGCGGTACACGCCTTCCAGCGACTTGAGCTGGGCGGCGTCCAGCGCCACCGGTTTGGCCTCCGGATAGGGCTGGCCGATCGCGTAGGCGGCGAGCTTGCGCGCCAGCACTTCCGGCGGACGCTTGCCCGGCGCGACGCTGTCGCTGTTCTGGACGATCGCGACCGTGGTGTCGCTGCCGGGCAGGTAGAGCAGGAACGACATGGCGCCGAAGATGCCGCCGCCGTGCGCGAGCAGGTCGCCGCCGCGCAAGGTGGTGCGCTCGATGCCGTAGCCGTAGTGCTCCTTCCGCGCCGCGCCTTCGGCCTCGATCATCCGTGCGTAGAGGTCGCCGCGCAGCACCTTGCCTTCGTGCAGCGCGCGGTTCCAGCGCATCAGGTCGTCGACGGTGGACACCAGCGCGCCGGCCGCGTGCGGCTGGCTCATGCTGGCGTAGTTGGCCGGCGCCGGACGGCCCTGGCTGAGCGTGTAGCCCTGGACCTGGCCGGGAATCAGCGCGTGATCGTCGCCCCAGCGGGTGTGCTTCAGGCCCAGCGGCTCGAACAAGGCCTGCTGCAGGTAGGCGTGCCAGGGCTGGCCGCTGGCGGCTTCGATCACCGCGCCGACCAGCACGTAGCCGGAGTTGTTGTAGGCCCACTGTGCGCCGGGCGCGAAGTCCACCGGCTGGTTCTTGAAGCTGTCGATCAGCTGGGCGGTGCTCAGGTCCATGCGGATCGGCCCGGCCATCACGCCGGGGATGCCGGTGTAGCTCTTCACGCCGGAGGTGTGGTTGAGCAGTTGCTGCACGGTGATGTGCGCGCCGTTTGGGTAGTCGGGCAGGTACTTGGACAGCGGATCGTCCAGCGAGACCTTGCCGGCCTCGACCAGCTTGAGCAGGCCGGCGGCGGCGAATTGCTTGGTCACCGATCCGATCCGGAACACGCTGTCGGGCGTCAGCGGCACGCCCAGCTCGACGCTGGCCTCGCCGCGCGCGCCGCGGAACAGCACCTGGTCGCCGCGCGCGACCAGCAATGCCGCGCCGGGGCCATCGCTCGGATAGTTGTCTTGCAGTTGCTGCTCGGCGAAGCGCGATACATCGGCCGCGGCCGGTGGTGTGGCGGCGATAGCGGGCAAGGACGCGGCGGTCAGCGCGAGGGACAGGATCCAATGACGCATGCGGGAAGGCTCCATGGATGGGCGGCGGCCGTGAAAGGAACGCCGCTTCGCCGTGCGTCCCTGCCGTCGTCGCGACGATACGGGGTGCCGACGATGCGCCGCCAGTGTCGGAAGCTCAGCGCCGCCAGACCAGGCAGCGGTTGTTGGCCGGCATGGCGACGTCGGCGACCAGGTCCAGGCCGATGCCGCGCGCGAGCGCGTCGACGGCCTCGAAATCGCGGATGCCCGAGACCGGGGCGCGCTGCTTGAGCCAGCCGTCGAACTCGCGGTTGCTGTCGCTGGTGTAGTCGCCGTGGTAGTTGAACGGGCCGTAGACCACCACGGTCGCGGCATCGGCCAGCACGGTGGCCAGTCCGGCGAACAGCGCCTGCACCTGCGGCCAGCCCATGATGTGCAGAGTGTTGGCGCTGAACACCGCGTCGTAGCCGGAAACCAGCGCGACCGGATCGGAAGGAATGGGCGGCGGCGGCGCGAAACCGGGCAGCGGCGCGGTCACCGCAGCCAGTTCGAACGGCGGCGGCGTGTTCGCCAGCGCGGCCTCGTCCAGCCAGGCGCGGATGCCGGGCAGGTATTCGGCGCGATCGGAGCATTGCCAGGTCCAGCCCGGCATCGCCGCGGCGAAGTGCGCCGCGTGCTGGCCGGTGCCGCTGCCGATTTCGAGCACGCTCGCGCGCGCCGGCAGGTAGTGCCGCAACACGGCCAGGATCGGCTCGCGGTTGCGCTCGCACGAAGGCGAATGGGGTTTGTCGGTCATGCGCTTAGCGTATCGGCGAGCGCATCAGGCGTTCGCACCCGCGCGCGCCAAGTCCGCGACCATGCTCAACGCCACCGCCTCGGCGGTCTTGATGCCGTCCACGCCCGCCGAGAGAATGCCGCCGGCATAGCCCGCGCCTTCGCCGGCCGGGAACAGACCGCGGGTGTTGAGGCTGTGACCGTCTTCGCCGCGGGTGATCCGCACCGGCGACGAGGTCCGCGTCTCCACGCCGGTCAGGACCGCGTCGTGCAGGGCGAAGCCGCGCAGCTGCTTGTCGAAGGCCGGCAGCGCCTCGCGGATCGCGTCGATCGCATAGCCGGGCAACGACGCGTCCAGGCTGCCCAGGCGCACGCCCGGCGTGTACGAGGGCCGGACTTCGCCGAATTGCGTGGACGCGCGCCCGGCGATGAAGTCGCCGACCAGCTGCGCCGGCGCTTCGTATTCGCCGCCGCCGAGCTCGAACGCCAGCGCCTCCCAATGCCGCTGCAGGGCGATGCCCGCGAGCGGACCGTGGCCGTACGCGGCGTAGTCCTCCGGCGTGATCCCGCACACGATCGCCGCATTGGCGTTGCGTTCGTTGCGCGAGTATTGGCTCATGCCGTTGGTGACCACGCGCCCGGGCTCGCTCGCCGCGGCGACCACGGTGCCGCCGGGGCACATGCAGAAGCTGTAGACCGAGCGGCCGTTGCGGCAGTGGTGGACCAGCTTGTAGTCGGCCGCGCCGAGGATCGGATGCCCGGCCTGCGGCCCGAAGCGGGCGCGGTCGATCAGCGATTGCGGATGCTCGACCCGGAACCCGATCGAGAACGGCTTCGCTTCGACGAACACCCCGCGCTCGTGCAGCATCGCGAAGGTGTCGCGCGCGCTGTGGCCCAGCGCCATCACCACGTGATCGGCGCGCAGCTGCTCGCCGCCGGCCAGGGTCACGCCGCGCACCTGGCGCACGCCGGCCGCGTCGGTCTCGACCAGCAGGTCGTCGACCCGGTGCGAGAAGCGGATTTCGCCGCCCAGCGATTCGATGGTCGCGCGCATGTGCTCGACCATCGACACCAGCCGGAAGGTGCCGATGTGCGGCTTGCTGACGTAGAGGATTTCCTCGGGCGCGCCGGCGGCGACGAATTCGGTCAACACCTTGCGGCCGTGGTGCTGCTTGTCGCTGATCTGGCTGTAGAGCTTGCCGTCGGAGAAAGTGCCGGCGCCGCCTTCGCCGAACTGCACGTTCGACTCCGGGTTGAGTACTTTCTTGCGCCACAGGCCGAAGGTGTCGACGGTGCGTTCGCGCACGGCCTTGCCGCGTTCCAGCACGATCGGGCGGAAGCCCATCTGCGCCAGCACCAACGCGGCGAACAAACCGCAGGGGCCCATGCCGATCACCAGCGGCCGCAGCGGCAGCTGCGCCGGCGCGCGGGCGACGAACTTGTAAGCGGTGTCCGGGGTCGGGCCGAGCTTGACCGGCGTCGCCGCGGCCGGCGCGGTCGCGGCGCCTTGCAGCAGTTCGGCCTCGCGCGGGGTGTCGACGTCGACCGAGTAGATCAGCGTGATGCCGCCGCGCTTGCGCGCGTCGTAGCTGCGTTTGGCGACGGTGTAGCCGGTCAGTTCGTCGGCGCCGATGCCCAGGCGGGCCAGGATCGCCTCGCCCAGCGCGGACTCGGCATGGTCCAGCGGCAGCTTGATGTCGGTGAGTCGGAGCATGGGCCAGGGCCTGGACGGTGGCGCATTTTAGCGGGTCGCGCGCGCGGGTCGCGGTTTGACCGAGACAGACGCATGCCAAGGCCTGCGGATCGGCTCGCTGAACGTCTCACAGGCTGAGACGGGCTCCGAGTCCACTGGCGGCTGTCCGATCCGGAATCCGGCCATGCCCAGCTCCCTCGCCCTCGCCCACGACGCAGACCCCTCGCACCCGCTCGCGCGCCAGCGCGGCGACCGCATGCCGGCGAACGGTGAGGCCCTGGGCGATGCCCTGATGCGGCGCTACGCCGACCGGATCACCGGCAGCTTCACGATCCCGGGCCGCGCGGGAACGTACGCGCCGATCCCGGATGAGGTGCCCACAGCGTTGAAGGCGGCCCTGCGCGCGCGCGGGATCGAACAGCTCTACAGCCATCAGGCCGAGGCCTGGGCCGCGAGCCAGGCCGGCGAACACGTCGCCGTGGTGACCCCGACCGCCTCGGGCAAGTCGCTGTGCTACACCCTGCCGGTCGTGGCCGCGGCCATGGCCCAGGGCAGCAAGGCGCTGTACCTGTTCCCGACCAAGGCGCTGGCGCAGGACCAGGTCGCCGAACTGCTGGAGCTCAACCGCGCCGGCGAGCTCGGGGTCAAGGCCTTCACCTTCGACGGCGACACCCCCGGCGACGCGCGCCAGGCGATCCGCCTGCACGGCGACATCGTGGTCTCCAACCCGGACATGCTGCACCAGGCGATCCTGCCGCATCACACCAAGTGGGCGCAGTTCTTCGAGAACCTGCGCTACGTGGTCATCGACGAGATCCACACCTACCGCGGCGTGTTCGGCAGCCACGTCGCCAACGTGCTGCGCCGGCTGCAGCGGGTGTGCGCGTTCTACGGCGCGAAGCCACAGTTCATCCTGTGCTCGGCGACCATCGGCAACCCGCAGGCGCATGCGCAGGCGCTGATCGAGGCGCCGGTGCGGGCGATCGTCGAGTCCGGCGCGCCGGTCGGCGACAAGCACGTGCTGCTGTGGAACCCACCGGTGGTCAACGCCGACCTCGGCCTGCGCGCCTCTGCGCGCTCGCAGAGCAACCGCATCGCCCGCATCGCGATCAAGTCCGGGCTCAAGACCCTGGTGTTCGCGCAGACCCGGCTGATGGTCGAGGTGCTGACCAAGTACCTCAAGGACGTGTTCGACCACGACCCGCGCAAGCCGGCGCGGATCCGCGCCTACCGCGGCGGCTACCTGCCCAGCGAACGCCGCGAGGCCGAGCGGGCGATGCGCGACGGCCGCATCGACGGCATCGTCTCGACCTCGGCGCTGGAATTGGGCGTGGACATCGGCAGCCTGGATGCGGTGGTGCTCAACGGCTATCCGGGTTCGGTCGCCGCGACCTGGCAGCGTTTCGGCCGCGCCGGCCGCCGCCAGCGTCCATCGCTGGGCGTGCTGGTCGCCAGCTCGCAGCCGCTGGACCAGTACGTGGTGCGGCACCCGGAGTTCTTCGCCGACAGCCCGCCCGAGCACGCGCGGATCGCGCCGGACCAGCCGCTGATCCTGTTCGACCACATCCGCTGCGCGTCCTTCGAACTGCCGTTCCAGGTCGGCGAGGCCTACGGCCCGATCGATCCGCAGGTCTATCTGGAAGCGCTGGCCGAAACCGAAGTGCTGCACCGCGAGGGCGAGCGCTGGGAGTGGATCGCCGACAGCTACCCGGCCAACGCGGTCAGCCTGCG
>CAMLID010000117.1 GCA_946480055.1 uncultured Lysobacter sp.
TCGACCCGGCCGGAGTTGCGTGGTCGCGACTCGCGTCGCTCCTACAGGGAGCGGGAGCCGGATTCTAGTGTTCGGGAATCGTCGCTATCGGCGAGTTCTTCGCGGCTTACGCCGCTCCCACAGAAAGCGATGCCGGCGCTCAGCCGCGCAGCGGCAACACCGCCGCCGTCTCGCCGCCGGGCGCGGCATCCGGTCCGTAGCGCCTTTCCACGAACACGATCGAATCCGAGCCGACCAGCACGATGGTGCTGCAGCGGGTGCCGTAACGTTCGCCGCGCACGAACGGCGGCGACAGCACGCGTTCGACTTCCAGGCCGACGCCGGTATCGGGCAGTTCCGCATCCGGCGCGGGCGTGGTGTCGGCGAGCGCAGCGAACAGCGGCTGCAGCGCCGCGGCATCGGGCCGGGCCTGTTCGGACGCGGGCGAGTCCAGCCAGGCCGAAAGCGCGCGCGTGGCGTGGCCGCTCTTGGGCCACTGCGCATCGAAGGCACCGTTGGACATGGCGTGCACGCCGGGCGCGATCGGGTGTTCGGCGTAGTGCGGGTAGTTGCTGGCGAAGGCCAGCGCCTGTCCGTCCCACAGCACCAGGTTGAAGCGGCCGTAGTCGGGCGCCTGTTCGCGCACCGTCGCCAAAGTCTCGTGCGCGGACGCGTTGCCGCGCACGAAGCCGCGCACCAGCGCGCCGCGCGAACGCGGTGCGGCGTCGGGCGCGAGGCCGGCGCGGACGTTGGTGACCGCGGCCAGGCGCCCGCGCGTGGACACCATCAGCCAGCCGCCACCCTGGACCAGGTCGCGGCCGCCGTAGACGTCGGGAGATTCGGGATCGGGACCGGCCGCGGCGGCAGCGCGCGCATGCGATTCGTCGCGGTTGGCGATCAGGGCGAGCGGGTAGCGCGGATGGCTACGCCAGGACAAAGCGATCAGGCACATCCTGCGATGCTACCGCGGACGCGGCCGCTTGCCGCGTCCGCGTGCCCTCAACGATGGCGGACGATGCGCGGATCGCTGAGCAGGCGCGCGAGGTAACCGCGGCGTCCGCTCGAACGCGGCGATTCAGCCTGCGCGTCCGGCGACAGCATCGCCGGTTGCGAGGCCATGCCCATGCCGGCGCCCTGCAGCGCAAGATCGGTGCCTTGGACGATGCCCAGCGGCGCATAGCCGCTGTAGCCCGGGAACACCGTGCTGAGCTGGTTGTTGCCCATGCGCCGGACCAGGATTTCCGACAGTACCCGGCGATGGTCGGTGGTCACCGGCACGTCGCCGTAGTACGCCGACAGCGTTTCCGGATTCAGCCCCGGCCATTGGCCGTAGAAGCGGCGGCCGTTGACCGCGCCGCCCATCACCATCACCGGATTGCCGTAGCCGTGGTCGGTGCCGCGGTTGGCGTTCTCGCGCACGCGGCGGCCGAACTCCGACTGCACCACCGTGGTCACGCGCGACAGGTGACCGCTGGCGGCGAGTTCGTTGTGGAATGCGGCCAGCGCCGCCGAGAGTTCGGCGATCTTGTTCTGGTAGAAGTGATAGCCGCTACCGGCGCTGCCCTGGCCGTCGTGGGTGTCCCAGCCGCCCAGGTCGAGGGTGGCGTAGCGCAGGCCGAGGTTGAAGCGGATCGATTGCGCGATGGTCCACAGTTGTTCGGCGAAATTGCCGGTCGGCCAGTTCGCCGGCAGCGGTGCGTAGGTCTGCTGCGCGATCACCCGCAGCGAACCGTCGGCGCGCTGGCCGCCGATCTCCAGGCCGGTGTTGCCGTTCCACATCGAGGCCAGGGTTTCGTTGACGCCGCGCAGGCCCGCGGGCGAATCGGAGCGGGTCTTCTGCCACTGCCAGGCGCCGGAATCGAGCGCGAAATCCGACGGCCGCCCCATGGTCAGCGCGCGGGTGGTGCCGTTGAGGTTGGCCGGCTGGCGGCTGTTCACCGCCAGCGCCGGCATGGGCTCGGAGCCGCTGGTGCCGGGCTGGGTGTTCATCGCACGCGCCAGCCAGCCCACGCCGCCGCCCTGGCCGGGCGTGCCCAGGTCGATCGACAGCTGGGCGTCGAAATGGCTGCGCGTGACCGAGGTCAGCAGGCCGCAGGCGTGCACGATCGCGAGCTGGCCGGTGTTCCAGACGTCGCGCAGGCCGGTCGCCGACGGATGCAGGCCGAAGCCGGTGCCTGCGCCGCCGGCCAGGGTCAGCGGCAGCGCGCCGTAGGTGCCGCTGGTGGCGATCTGCAGCGCCGGGCGCGCCTGTTCGTAGAACGTGCGGTCGCTGCCGTCGACCGGCACCACCAGGTTGAGGCCGTCCATGCCGCCGCGCAGGAACAGGAACACCACGGTGTCGTGCGCGTTGGCGGCCGCTTCGGCGTCGCTGGAGAACAGCAGGGTCGGGCCGACTGCGCCGACCGCGGCGGTGGCGGCGCAGGCCTTGAGGAAGTGACGGCGGCTGAGGGTGATCGAAGGCATGGCGGGTTCCTCAGCGGCTCAGGAATTCGGGCGTCATCAACACCAGCGACACCATGCTGCGCAGGCGTTGCTGGTTGTAGTGGCGCTTGAGGTCGGTGCCGGCCCAGGTGTCGGTGTCGGTGATCACGTAGGTCGCCGGATCGCCGTTCTGAACCATGAAGGCGATCAGCGACTGGCGCCGCGCCGCGTCGGGCAGGTAGCCGAGCAGGCGCCGGCACCAGTAGTCGACCAGGTTGGGCGCGGTCCAGCTGGCGACTTCGCTGCGGCTGAGCTGCAGGATCGGCAGCAGCGGCACGCTGGTGTCGCTGGTCTCGGTGAGCCAGTTGAGCATCTTCCAGGTGGTCGCGTAGGTGCTCGCGCCCGACCAGGCCAGGCCGGTGTCGGGGTAACCGTTCGGCGCCGGCCAGTCGTAGGGCGCATGGCCGCTGAAGCCGAAGCGGTAGAGGAAGTCGTCGGACTTGGAATGCGCCGGGCGCAGGGTCCAGTCGCTGCCGGCCGCGCGCATCGCCGCGACGATGGCCTCGAACGGGCGCCGGTTCTTCTGCCCCCAGGCGTTGCTGAAAGCGCTGGAGTTGAGAATGTGGCGCAGCACGTGCTCGATCTGGTTCGGGCTCTGCCAGTGCTGGCGGAACACCGCCGCGGCCGAGGCGACCAGGTCCGGCGGCGGCGTGTCGTTGACGAAACGCCGCACCAGCTTGGCGCAGACGAAGCGGGCGACGCCGGGATGGCTGGCGAGGCGGTCGAGCACGTCGCGGCCGTCCTTCATCGCCGGCTGCTCGGGATTGAGCAGGCGGCCGAGCACGAACTTCGGACCCGCGTCGTGCCAGGCCTGGCGATAGACGAAGGTGCCGTCGTTCTCGGTCGGGTACTGCCAGTGCGCGTTCTTCAGGCTCCAGCCGGTGAACGCCGACGCGGTCTCGTAGACGTCGATGTCGGTGTAGCCGGACGGGTAGGCGGCGTCTTCGGGATCCGGCGGCACCAGGAAGGGATCGGTGAAGCCCAGGTAGCGGCCGGCGCCGAGGGTGTGCAGCTCCAGCAGCTCGCGTGCCCAGTTCTCGTTCGGGCCGGAGCGGCTGTTGGAGACGTTGTCGAGATAGAACAGCATCGACGGGCTGCAGGCCACGTCCTCGAGCAGGGTGCGGAAATTGCCGAACGCCGACTTGCGCAGCACGTCGCGGTCGTAATGCACGTACACCGGGCCGGAGGAGAAGTCGTTGGCGGTGACGTTGAAGTGGTCGTGCCAGAAATTGACCATCACCTCGCGCAACTGGCGCTTGGAATAGGTCGCGCGCACGAAGGCCGCGCGCTGGATCTCCCAGGCCGGGCGCATGCGCACGTCGTGGGCCGGATCGGGCACCACGTGGTCCGCCCACAGCTGGGTCAGCGACTTGCCCAGCGTGGTGTAGCCGGCCGCGCTCAGTCGCGCCTCTACCGCGCTGTCGTCGATCGCGGTCCAGTCCAGCTGCCAGTCGATGTAGTTCTGCAGGCGCTGGGCGTCGTTCGAGCCCAGACCGTTGAATTCCGACAACGCCGTTGGCGTGACGCCGTAGCTCATGTTGTTGAGCGCGCGGATCGCCAGACCGGGGCGGGCGAGGGTGACCAACTGCGCCTGCGAGTCGCGCGCCATCGACGGCCCGCCGGCCATCTGCGGCGCATCGTCGCTCCATGTCGCCGCTGCGGGCTGCGCCGCGGCGATCGCGGCCTCTTGAACTTCCTGCGCACGCGCGGAGTTCTCGAACCGCTGCGGCCGGATCCAACGACCCTTGCCGTAACGGCGGAACAGGTGCGACTGCGCCAACGCCCGCTCGCGCCTGGCTTTGCGATTCATGACGGATTCCCCGGGACTTCCCCTTTGTCCAGCAGTATCCGGGCTAGGTGCGACGGGGGAACGCGAATGTAGTCACAGAAATGGTGTCGTTCGGCTGTCACTTGGCTAAGGACGCGATGCGCGAGGCCAAGCGATTGTTTGAGCTTGCCGGCTGGATGTGGTGGATGGCCGTTCGCGAAGCGTTTTGGTGCGGGCGCGAAAGTTTGCGTCCTACGCGTGACTCGCCGAAACCCAAGCTCCACCCGACCAGATCCAACCGCGACACTTTTTGCTCGGCCGCAAAGCGCGATGCTTTGCGTCCGCCAGGCACAAAGGCCGGCTCGCAACCCTTTTTGAATCAAGCGAAAAGCGTTTTGCCCGGCACGAGCGCGCGAAGGCTCGGGCGCCGGGCTTTGAGCTCCGCGAATTCAGGGCGCGAATTGCGGCTAGCGAAAGTCGGCGCTGCACGAACGAAAGAATTCGCTCGAAGGTCGGGATGCGCGAAGCGGCGCTTGGGACTCGGAAAGCCGCGGCTGGGACGCAACGGCCGGAGGGCCGGACTGGAAAGTCTCGGGGTCCGCACGATTTGCTCCAGGCGCGGGGCATTTCGCTTTGCGCCTGGGAATAATCGAGACGAGCGTGAGACCTATCGACTCAACAGCGGAGGCGATCATGCCCACTCCCGGCTTTCCCTGCCTGGCGATTCCACTGCGCAGCGCGGCTCACCGCCCCGTGACTCGGTTCCTTCACTGAAAGGCCAGCGTGAGAACGCGCAATGCATCGCGCGTTCGCCGATCGCTGAGGTTGCTGTAGAGCATCACGTCCTGCGAGCGAATCGGCGGCAGCGACAGGAGCCCGCTGACGTCGATCGTGCCCGGCGGCGCCGCGCGCCGGGCCAGCACCGCCACCGCGAGGCCGGCGACTGCGGCGGCGCCCAGGATCGCGGCGCCCTTGCCGACGAAGACTTCGCGCCATTCGATGCCCGCCCGGTCGAGCGCGCGTACCGCCTCGATGCGGATGCGGCACGACTCGCCTTGCGTCGCCAGCGGCAACGACTGGCCGGCGCGCGGCTCCCAGTCGGCCGCCGCGAACCATGAAAAGGATTCCGCGTACACAATCTTGCCCCGCTTGCCGCGATCCTCGGGGCGCAGCACCAACACGGCGTCGAGTTCTCCCTGTTCCAGGCCTCGCATCAGTTCGTTGGTGCCGGCGATGCGCATCTCGACCAGTAGATTCGGATCGTGGTCCCGCATCCGCCGCAACAGAAACGGAAGTTCGCTGCCGACCAGTTGTTGGTTGATGCCGATCGCCAAGCGGCGCTGTTCGGTCTCGAAGGCGGCGGCCGCGCGGTCGTGGGACGACACCAGTTCGCGCGCCACGCCGAGAAAGGCCAGTCCCTCGACCGACAGGCGAACATGCCGCGGCGTGCGTTCCAGCAGGCGGCGGCCGAGTTGCCCTTCCAGGCGCCCCAGCTTGAGGCTGACGGCGGACTGGGTGGTACCCAGCACGTCGGCTGCCCGGGTGAAGCTCTGCAAGTCGGCGGCCAGCAGGAAAGCCCTGACCGCGTCCACGTCCATCGCCTTCATATGGGTAGATTCGATTTTGAAATGACAGATATCTTTGTAAATGCATTTCTCATATCTATCAAGCGGCCTAGGATGGTGCCGGTCGATCCCCGATCCATAAGGACTCACCGCGATGAAACTACAGACCGGCGCACTCGTCGCAATGCTGGCGGGAATGGCCGCGCGTGACGCGCAAGTGCCCGCACACGTGTTCCCACTGCAAGGCACCTGGACCCTTGTGGCCGCCGACAAGGTCTTGCCGAATGGCGAGACGACGCGGGACTACGGCGAGAACCCGAAGGGCAGGCTCGTCGTCGATGCCGAGGGACGGTATTCGCTGCAAATCTTCAAGTCCGAACGCCCGCATTTCTCCAGCGACAGCAAGGCCGATGGCAGCGTCGACGAATTCAGGTCAGCGGTCATGGGCAGCAGTACCCACTACGGGACGATAGCGATCGACGAACGCGCAGGGATGCTGGTGTTCTCGATCGAAGGCTCGTCCTTCCCCAACTGGGAAGGCACGACCCAGAGGCGCCAGTACAAGCTGAACGGCGCCGAGCTGCGTTACGAGGTGCCGCCCCGGGCAGATGGAAGCATCCCGGTTTCCGTGTGGCGCCGGCTTGACTAAGCCCTCACGCACTTCCGTTTCGGGGGCGATCGCGCCCTCGACTCATGCCTCAACCGATGGAGCCATCATGCCGCACTTCGTGGTCGACTGTTCGCGGGGACTGCTTCGGATCCACAACCAAGAATCGATCATCGCCAGACTGCATCGGGCGGTGAGTTCATTGGGATTGTTCGAGGAATCGGACATCAAGATTCGCGTCCACCCCTTCGAAACCTATGCCGTCGGCGGCGGACGGGAGGACTTCATCCACACCTTCGCCTGGATCATGCAGGGGCGCAGTGTCGAGCAACGCGTTGCCTTGTCGAAGGCCATCGTCAGCGAGCTGGCCGAGATGTTTCCACGACTTCCCCGCATTGCCGCGAACATCGCCGAGTTCGAGCAGGCGACCTATTTCAATCGAGCAATGATCCCGAAGCCATTGCGGAACGGATAAACAGGCACAAAAAAGCCTGCGATCGCTCGCAGGCTTTTGATTTTGCTTGGTGGAAGTGGGCAACGAATTGCGGCCGTAAGTAGTTGACGTGCAAGGCGTTGCGTGCTTCGTATATACCGGGATACCCCCAAAGATACCCCCAGGTGACAGGTACTGAGGAGACTACGGCTGCCACCAGAAGTTCGAGCGATACACCGACTTGACCTCGTCCAGCGGTGCATTCGTCCATTGGCGGGCCTCCCACATGTCACGACCCCCAGTGATCTTTCCGTCCGGCGCGAGCTGGTCGTAAACCGTCTTGGTCATGTACGAGGCGTATCCGTCCTCGCGCAACGCCGCCAGCTTCGCGGCGATGTTCGGTGCCCGTCCGACCCAGATCAGGTCGTTGTTGTCCCGGATGCCCGAGCGGGCGACCAGCACTTCACTCTTGTCAATGCCAACACTGTGCTTGAGCCTGTAGCCACCGGACGTCAGCGAGGGAAACTGCGCCTCAATCTTAGGCCGAAGGAGATGGGTGACCGCCCAGTTGATGTTCAGCGCCGTGATGGCCGCCTTGGTGTGCATGCGCTCTCCCAGAAACACGCCCATCACCCGGTCGCCGTCGAAGCTTCGGATGTGTCCACCTCGTGCTCGGATGATGCGGCATGACGCGGAGAGGAAGGTTTTGTTGCGACGCCTCGGTCGAACTTCGACGCAAGAAGCGTCGAGTAGGCAAGGTCGGCGTATAGCATGACAGGAGTGATGCGGACGCCGCCTCCCGCGAGCTGGACATTCTCGGTCTCGGGAACTACCTGTCCATCACGAATGTTCCATGGTTGCGTGAGGATTCGATTCGCTTCTGTTGTCAGGTCGTCGAGCAACGGCATTATTTTTCGCCCATGCCGTTGAACACGACAAGTGCGGCTGTCCAGGGAACGATTGCCAGCGCCATGTAAACGTATGCCTGCTTCAATCGGTCGAACTTCATGGTAAGAATCTTTGCGTTTCGCCAAACCTGCCCGAGGTAGTCTTCGGCAAGAGCTTCCGGAGTCGCAGATCGATACGCGGAAAGAAAACTGGATTCGGGCGTCTTTTGAAGTTCACGAAAATAGACGAGCGATGCATGCCCGCCATTGAGGTTCGGGAAGGAACCGCGATAAAGCGAAATCAAGCTGGCAGCCATCAGGCCCAAGAAAACGACGATGGCGAGCCACCCGAGGCTAGGGATCCCCTTAGCGACCGTGCCTCGGTGAACAGCAGTCCGAGCATCGCCAGGTCGACGCCAAGTACCACCGACATCTTGGAGTCGACGCGCTCAAAAAAGCCAAGCACCAGGGTAAGGTGATGCTGTGCAGCAGCCAGTCTTTCAGCCCCGGCCAGGGGATTGCCTTCACTCATTTCATGCCCCGTTTGCCATGTGCGGGTGCGCCGGGCGCGCTTCGACAGCGGCGGACGCCCCGAACGAACCTCAGGATACCGGTTGGCGGACTGGTTCGAAAACGCCCCCCGGCGCTCTATTTCGCGGCCGCGCGAAAAGTAGGGGGCACGCGGGCGGGGTGTCGGACGCGGTCCCCTTTAGGGGGCGCGGGGGGGGGGGGGCGGGGGGGGGGGGGGGGGGGGGGGGGGG
>CAMLID010000118.1 GCA_946480055.1 uncultured Lysobacter sp.
GCGTGGTTTCGACGATGCGCGTGGTTTCGACGATGCGCGTGGTTTCGACGATGCGCGTGGTTTCGACGATGCGGTTCGCTGCGCTCACCGCATCCTACGACGGCGTATTGCGGTGAGCGCGCAACACCGCGTCGTACCCAAGCGCCCCGAACTCCGGGCGCGACAGCCACTGAACTGCCACGCCCGGCCCCCTTGCACGCGAGTCGCTCAGAACTTGTAGCGCGCGATCAGCTGGTACACCGGACCGGCTTGCTCGCGCTCGCGCTCGTACTCGTCGTAGTCGCGGTCGATCTGGTCGGCCAGGGTGTCGAACTTGTTGAAGAACTCGCTCTTCTTGGCGTCGAGCAGGTTCGAGCCGGTCAGGCGGAGCGAGAAGCGCTCGCCGAAGCGCTTCTCGACAAACACTTCCAGGTCCGCGCCGTACTGCGTGAGCACTTCCTCGGCCAGCACCCGCGAACGCACGTCGCCCTGGCGGCGGTAGCTGGCTCCGAAGGCGACCCCGTAGTCGGCGATGTCGTGGATGAAGCCGACGTTGTAGACGTAGCGCGACTGGTTGTTGAAGCGGCGTTCGCCCAGCGCATCGTCGGCCGAGCTGTCCAGCCAGGAATAGTTGGCGAACACGCCAGTGTTCGGCAGCCCCAGGACGGTCAGCGGCGTGGAGATATCGAACTCGATGCCGTAGACATAGCCGTCGCCGACGTTAGCCGCGGTATAGACGAAGCTGTCGGGATCGAACTGCGGGTAGCCCGGCGTGGCCGGGGTCGCGCCCGGATGATCGTCCAGGAACTCGTCCAGTTCGTCCTCGTAGTCGTCGCGCGCGGTGGCGCTGGCCTCACCGGTATTGGTGATCTCGATCAGGTCCTTGACGTCGCGGTAGAACAGATTGACGCCGACGATGCCCTGGCTGCCGAGACGGCGTTCGAAGCCCAGGTCCAGGCCCCAGGCGGTTTCCGGATCCAGCTGCGGATTGCCGACGAAGTCGTTGTCGCCGTACTCCTCTTCCAGGGTCAGCGGCAGCACGTAGTTGAAGTTGGGACGACGTACCGTGCGCGCCAGCGACAGCGTGATGCGATCGTTCTCGCTGACGTTCCAGCGCAGATGCGCCGACGGCAGCAGGGTCGCGTATTCGTTGGAGGCGCGGCTCACGTCGTCGCCGTCGTCGTTGCGCACGTCCACGTCTGTCGTCTCGTAACGCAGGCCGGCCTCCCAATCGAAGGCGCCGCCCTTGCCCGAGAACATCAGGTAGGGATCGACCCGGCGCTCCTCGATGGTGCTGCGGCTGCGCTCGAAGTCGGCGTAGGGCGGCAGCGGCGCACCTTCCTCGTCGGTGTCGACCTCGCTGGTCCGCCGGGTGGTGTCGCGATCCTTGGCGGCGGCGTCGACGCCGAATTCCATGCGCACGCCGCCGCTCAGGTCGCGCTGGTGCGACAGCGATGCGGTGCGTTCGCGGTCGGCCTGGTCGCTGAGGATGCGCGTGCCCTCGCGCTCGTCGAACGAGGGCGGGCTGTCGTCGTCGTCGAAACCGCTCTCTTCCTCGGTGTCGGTGCGCCGGTCCTCGAAACGCGAGTAGCCCAGGTCCAGCGTGGTGCGCCCGCCGAGCATGTCGAAACGATAGCTGCCCGATAGCGCCAGGTTGTTCTGCTCGATGTCCACCACCTGGTCGTTGTCCGACAGCAGGTGCGCACGGTCGTTGAGCAGCGCGTCGTTGTACTCCAGCGAATGCTCGCTCTCGGTGCGGTCGGTGCGCACGTACAGGCCGCTCAGCGACAGCCGGCCGCTGCCGATGTCGCGGGTGTAGGCCAGGTTGGCCGAATAGTCGGTGCCGTCGCGGGTGTCGGTCTGGTTCTCGGCGTCGCTGAAGTCGCCGCCCGGTTCCTCGAAGCGATCGCTGCGCTTGAGCTTGGGGTTGTAGCGGCCCTGGACGTTGAAGCCCGCCAGCAGCCGGCCTTCGCCGACCGCGGTGCCGACCACGCCGCCCGTGCTGCCCTTGACCTCGCCGTCGTCGAAACGCAGCGCACCGGCGCGCAGGTAGCCGCCATCGAACTCGTAGGCGTCGCGCAGCACGATGTTGAGCGCGCCGGCGACCGCATCGCCGGAACGGTTGGCGCTTGGGCTGCGCACGATCTCGATGCGCTCGACCAGCTCGGCCGGAATACGGTCGACGAAGAACGAACGGTCGTCGCCCGCGCCCGGCACCTTCTTGCCGTTGATCAGGATCTGGGTGTAGCCCGGGTCCAGTCCGCGCAGGCGCGCGCCGTCGTACTCGAGCACGTCCGACACGAAGGTCACGCTGGGCACGCGCTTGAGCATATCGCCGACGGTCAGCGGCTCGAAGCGCTGGAAGTACTCCAGATCGTAGGACAGCGTCGGCGCGACCGCTTCGGTGCGATTGCGGTAGACGATCTCGCCCTGCACGACCACCGTGTCCAGATCGCGCGCCTCGGACGCGGCGGCGGCAGCGGTGGTGCTCGGCGTCTGCGCGAGCGCGACGCCGGCCACGGCGAACAACGCCGTGCCGGTGAGCGCGCGCGACAGGCCGATGGCCAGGAGGGTCTTGGTCATTGCGGTGTCCGCTTCAGGGAAGCGCGACTATCTACGTCACTCCCATGGCGGAACGATGACACCGCTGTCGTCGCTTGCGCCGCGCACGCCGCTGTCCGCAAGCTGTCATCCGATCCGGTTACGCTCCGCGCGCCGCGGACCGTCGCTCCGCCTCAATCCTGCGAGAACCTCATGCGCCTGCGCATCGCGCCGCTAGTCACCGTGCCCCTGGCCAGTGTGTTGCTGCTGTCCGCCTGCGCCACCGACCGGGTCGCGCGCGAGCCCGACGAAACCGGCGCCGAGCCCATGCTCGCGACCGCGAACGTGCCGCATCAGGTGATTCGCGAGGCCTTCCTCACCGCGCGCACGCCGAAAGAGAACGTGGACTCGCCCGCGTCCTGGGTCGCACCCGACGGCCGCGTGCTGCTGTTGGCGACCTCGAAGAAGACCAGCCGCCTGATGATCTACGACGGCGACACCGGCGCCGAACTGCGCCGCTACGGCAGCGCCGGCGCCAAGCCCGGCCAGTTCCTGCGCCCGAACGGCATCGCCATCCACGGCGACACCGTATTCGTGGTCGAACGCGACAACCACCGCGTGCAAGCGCTGCGCCTGCCCGATCTCGAACCGCTGGGCAGCTTCGGCGACGCCGAACTCAAGCAGCCCTACGGCCTGTGGGTGCGCGACAGCGGCAACGGCGCCGTCGAAGTCCTGGTCAGCGACGCCTACATGGCCGGCGAAGACGCCAACGGCGACGAGATCCCGCCGCCGCTGGCCGAGTTGAACGCGCGCTACAAGCGCTACCAGGTGCAGTTGGGTGGTGGCGCGCTCGACACGAAGTTTCTCGGCGCCTTCGGCGACACCAGCGAAGCCGGCGCGATCCGCGTGCCCGAATCGCTGTGGGGCGACGTCGCCCACGACCGCCTGCTGATCGCCGAAGAAGACCTCAAGACCGGCACCGCTGTGCGCGAATACAACCTCGCCGGCCATTACCGCGGCCGCACTCTAGGCCTGGGACTGTTCAAGGCCCAGGCCGAAGGCATCGCTTTGTGGACCTGCCCCGATGGCAGCGGCTACTGGATCGCCACCGACCAGTTCAAGGACCGCAGCCTGTTCCACGTCTTCGACCGCCAGACCCTCGCCCACCTGGGCGCGTTCTCCGGCGAGACCGTCGGCAACACCGACGGCGTGTGGCTGCAACAGGGCGCGACACAGCGCTTCCCGGCCGGCGTGTTTTACGCCGTGCACGACGACATGGGCGTGGGCGCATTCGATTGGCGGGATATCGCCAAGGCGCTGTCCTTGCGTGAGCGCTGCGACGGCTGATTGTTCGATTGGCCAGCGCCCGCCTTAGGACTGCTTAGCCGTCAATCTCGGGGTGTTCCGCGGCCCAGATCGCGGCGATCGCGTCCGGCCCCTTCTTCTTCCACTCCCAGGCCTCCTCTAGGGTCAACCGTCGTATGCCGCTCAGGTACAGATCGGTTTGCCTGGGATAGCTGCCGTCGATAAGCGATACACCCCATGCGAAGCCGAGATCGTCCAGCCCGACGCACAGGCATGGATGAAAGAACGGGTCTTCGTAGATCTCGCCGGGTTTCAGGGGGTTCAAGTTATCGGGGATTTCAGGCATTGGTAAGCGCAGCAGTGCGCATCTCTCATTGACTTTTCGGGGACGGAATCGCCTGGACGGCGCCCGGCCAAACCGCAGCATTCGTGCATCAACCTCTATGCATCGTCCTTGACCAACGACACCGAGTCAGCGGCGATCTCCAGCAGGCCATCCGTCAGATGGAGCCTGACGATCTTTCTGTATCGACCCTGCTCCGTATGACGTTACCCGCTTTTGCGTTGTCCGTGAGACTCAAAAAGTCCAGGCCTGTTCCGCTATCCGCCGTCACTTCCCGATGATCTTCGGTATTTCCTCCGCCAGCGCATCGATCGCCATCCGCGTCTTCGACGGCAGGTAGCGCGACTGCGGCCATACCGCGTGCACGTCGTTCGGGAATACCAGCTCGTGGCCCATCACGCATTCCAGCTCGCCGCTGGCGAGATAGCGCGACAGCATCCAGCACGGCAGCCAGGCCAGGCCGACGCCGGCTATCGCGGCATCGGCGATCGCCTGCACATCGTCCATGCGCAGCTTCACGTCCATGCGCGGCTCGCGCACGCCGTCGCCGTCGCGCACCTTCCAGCGCAGGTCCTGACCGGCGCGGCCGTAGACGATGCAGGCATGGCCATCCAGCGCTTCGGCGTTCTCCGGCCGACCGCGTCGGGCCAGATACGCCGGCGACGCGCCGATGCCCATGCGCTGCGTGCCCAGACGGCGCGCGACCAGATGGGTGCTGTCCGGCAGCGGGCCGATGCGCACCGCCAGGTCGATGCCTTCCTCCAGCAGATCGGCGACCCGGTCGCTGAAGGAGATCTCCACCTGCAGTTGCGGATGCTGTTGCGCCAGCGTCATCAGCACCGGCGCCACGCAATGACGGCCGAACAGCACCGGCGCGCTCACCCGCAAACGGCCGCGCGGCTCGCGGCGGCCGCTGTCCAGCGTCGCCTCGGCCGCGTCCAGCTCGGCCAGGGCGCGCACGCAACGCTCGTAATAAGACTGACCGTCCTCGGTCAGGCTCTGCCGGCGCGTGGTGCGATGGAACAGGCGCGCGCCCAGGCGCCGTTCCAGGCGCGCCACGCTCTTGGCCACGGCGGAACGGGTGAGGTTCATGCGCTCGGCCGCGACCGCGAAGCTGCCCGAATCCACGGCCTGCACGAAAGCGGCGATGCCGCTGAGTTTGTCGTCCATTGGTGCCTACAGGGATACAGACTAGCGATTGAATAGAGCCATCGGGGCCCGTCGGGCGACTATATCGTATGGATCACCGTCCGGACCGCCCGGACCCCCAACGGAGATCCACCCCATGCAGGCTTACCAGATCGTCAGCGGCGCCCACGTCGCCGGCCTGGAGCGCGTCGAACGCCCCGCCCCGGTCGCCGGGCCGCACGAAGTGCTCGTGCGCACCCAGGCCGTGTCCCTGAACTACCGCGACCTGATGTTCGCGCGCGGCCAGTACGGCCCGGCCGCCGACCACCTGATGATCCCGGTGGCCGATGGCGCCGGCGAGGTAATCGCGATCGGCGCCGGCGTCACCCGCTTCAAGCCCGGCGACCGCGTTATCAACACGTATTTCCCCGACTGGATCGACGGCAGGCCGACGCCGGCCAAGACCCGCGACTCGTTCGGCGCCCAGATCGACGGCGTGCTCGCCGAGCAGTTCGTCACCCACGAGGACGCGCTGGTCGCGATCCCCGCCCACCTCGACTACGCCGAAGCGGCCACCCTGTCCTGCGCCGGCATCACCGCCTGGAACGCGATATTCGTCGAGGCCGCGCTCAAGCCCGGCGACAGCGTGCTGCTGCTCGGCACCGGCGGCGTTTCGATCATCGCCCTGCAGCTGGCCAAGGCAGCCGGCCTGCGCGCCATCGTCACCTCGTCCAGCGACGACAAGCTCGAACGCGCGCGCGCCCTCGGCGCCGACGCCGTCATCAACTACCGCGACACCCCGGAATGGCAGAACGAAGTGCTGCGCCTGACCGACGGCATCGGCGTCGATGCCGTGGTCGAAGTCGGCGGCGAAGGCACCCTCGCCCGATCCATCCAGGCCGCTCGCATGGGCGGCACCGTCGCCGTGATCGGCGGCGTCACCGGCTTCGGCGGCACGCAGGTCGACCCGCTCGCCCTGATCACCGGCGTGAAGCGCCTGGCCGGCATCTTCGTCGGCAGCCGCGCGATGCTGGATGCGCTGGCGAAGTTCGTCGAGGTCAATCGCATCGTGCCGGTGGTCGACCGCGTGTTCGACTTCGGCCAGGCGCGCGAGGCCTACGAGCACCTCGAAGCGAGCAAGCACTTCGGCAAGGTGGTGGTGCGGGTGCAGGGCTGATGCCTGGCGCCGGCTGTGTCCGTTCGCTGGGGCGGCCGGAACGCCCGATGCGTCGGGCGCGGCGCAGGCCCGACCACCCGTTGGCGTGTGCCAAAAAGCATCATCTATGAATCAAAAACACATTCCGTAAGACGCCCGGCGTCTTACGGATAAGGTTGAAGCGCTTCCGGAAGGAGCGACGCGCCTTCGCGATAACGGTCCAGCCCTTCCGGAAGGGCTGGCTGGCCTTCGCGATGACGATCGAGTCTTTCTGGAAGGGCTGGCCGCCTTTCACGATAAGGATCAAGTCCTTCGCGACTGGGACCAAGGGCTTCGGGAAAGGTCGGCCCGCTTTCCGGAAGGCGACGGTGGCCTTCGTGAAGCCGGCAAAGCCTTTCGCGAATCGCCGCGGCGTCTTCCAAAAGGCCAGCGGTGGCTTCGGTCAGGCGGGAAAGACTCACGCGAAGCCGGCACCGCTCTTCGCGAAGGCCGATTAGCCCTTCCGTATGGCCCGCGCGGTGCAACCTTAAGCGCTGCCTTACCCCGCCCTATCTTGGCAGCCAAGCGAATGCAGGGGACTGCTGACCATGGCCTAAGCATGAAGGCGTAGCCAAGCCACCGGCCGGCAACATCCATCGTTGCTCGACCCACTCTTTACGAGGCTTGAAGGATCGACCCGTGTCGTGATCGCCTCCGCACAGGAGCGCCCGACATACGCAGCGCTGTACGCAGTGAAACGTGCCGGCCTGGGCGGGCGAAATCAGCGAAGAACGGGGCTGCGATATGGGGTCCGCATCTCTGGTCTGCCGAACTTACACAGCCGAAAAATCTGAATCGGATATCAGGCTAGTGCGGGGCCGTGTGCGCCCCCAATCTACGCTTCCATATCAGGCCTCAGAGCGGTGGTAAACATCAAAATCCAACCCAACACCGAAGCGCCCTAGTTCTGCCAACAACTCTGCGTCGATCGCGAAACCGTAGTTCCAGCTTTCGACATGCAAGCAGCAGAACATATCTATCGACGAAACCTCATCTCGCCCACTTAGAACCGAGAGTTCCTCGGGCATTTTTTTCAACAACCATCGCACATGATCAGAAATATCGGAGGACTCAACAGATCCCTTACTGGTTAGAAACCAGCCTCCTATGTTTACCTCTCTCTCTCGCCCTACCGCGCCCCTCTTATCGCCAGAAACCTGAAATGAAGTTGGATTTATGCCCAATAATTCGGAAATCCTTGCTGGATCAAGGTGCTCGCCGTAAATCCTGAGTGTTGCGTAGCTCATGGTTATCACGCTCAAGGATCTATCTCCTGACAGATTGCTGGCCGCCCGTCGTAAGTGTCGCAGGCTCTTTTCGGGGAGGGATAAAAAATCTCGGCCAAACCTGGCGCAATCCAGGTAAGACAACGCTTTAGAAGTCTATTTTTTCCGCCCCGCCCACTCTTGGAGCCTTTACCGCCTGGTTGGCCCTCAGCTTCCCAGTCACCGTAAAGCTCACCCAGTTCGTCTTTCGTATAGTTATGCTTTCCACCGCGTCCTTCCTCCTGCTTTCTCGCATGGACATAATCATGAAAATTCTTATCATCATATCCATACCATTTATCGCGATCATTTAGACCCCGCGGATCGACTCGGTCATTTGGATTTCCACGTGCATAAGCGTAGGTATTTACACCCCCCCTCAAGCCAATCGGATCACTTTGCGAGTAGCGCCCGGTCGTCGACTCGTAGTCCCGAAAGTAGTTGTAGCTAAGTCCGCTACTAGCGTCGTACCGCTGCCCCGGAAACCGCAGATCGAACACGAACGCGGTGCCGTTGTTGTCGGGATCCTGATTCGGCGCGCTGTCGCCGAAGGCCTCGTTGCCTAGCTGCCACGCCCACA
>CAMLID010000119.1 GCA_946480055.1 uncultured Lysobacter sp.
TCTTGGAGTCGGTCGTCGTTAGGCGCTTCGATGGGGCGGACACTTGGAAATTCCTGGATTGAGCGCTTGCCGCCTTTCGCATCAGGCGCTCAGAAGCTCACAGGTGCCGCCTAACAATTCGTCCAGGCCGACGCCGCTTCGCGGCGCGGCTTAACTCAGGCGTTAGGTAGCATTGGAGGGGCCATGGCCGCATACCTCATAGCCAACATCACAATTAGAGACCCGGAGTGCTTCAAGCCTTATGTCGCTGGCGCCCCGGCAATAGTTGCTCGCTACGGCGGCAGCTACATCGTTCGCGGCGGCACCTCCGAGGTTCTGGAGGGGCAACCTCAAATCAATCGGACGGTGATCATTGAGTTCCCGAGCCTGCAACATGCCAAAGACTTCTACGCCGACCCGGAGTACCAGGATCTGGTGCGTATTCGACAGGCAGGGTCGGACACTCACATGTTTTGCATTGAGGGCTATCCCGGTCATGCTGCTTAAAAATTCGTTCAAGCCGGAGCCGCTTCGCGGTTCCGCTTAGTTCAGGCGTTAGGCCTCTCAGAGCACATGGCTACTTACCCTTCGGAGTCAGAGCTCGTCGCTGCCCTAGATCACCACGATGAGTTGGTGTCGCAGTGCGCTGACGGGCGCTTGTCGTTCTGGGACTTCTGCGCGGCGTACGACAACTTCTATTGGGCGTATGCCCTGGACGGCCATGAGTCTGACCCTGCTGGTCAAGCGGTGCTGGACAAGCTCGCAGCGCGCGTTGCTCCACACCAAGAATTGGCCGAGACCGTTCTGGCCCATGTCTGCTCTGACACCGAAGCTGCTAAGAGTAGCTATGGTAGGGCCGGTCGTTTTGGCCCCGAGGTGGCTATGGTTCGGCTTAAGCTTGTCGCCGCTGGCCTCCCGCGTGGAGAGGCGTAGCAATTCATTCAAGCCGAAGCCGCTTCGCGGCGCGGCGTAACTCAGACGTTAACTCTCACTTCAACATCAGGACCACTGCGTGCTCAAGAGCCCAGCACTATTGCTCACCCTTTGCTTTGCGCTCGTCGGATGCCAAACGACGCCACCGCTTTCGCACGCCAAGCCGGAAGACGTGACCGCGATAAAGCAGGTCGTGGAATCGTTCAGGACATCTCTCATCAATAAGGATAAGGCGACGTACATGAGCCTTTTCTTTTCCGACAAGCCAGAGGACATCGGCTGGCAATTCGTCTCAGAAGACACCAGGCTTGAGCACATCAGAAAGACCAAGCCTGATGCAATCAGGGCCCGGCAAATTCCGAGCAATAACTTCATCGGGCTGATCGACGGCGCCGTTGCCGCTAAAGAGTCGAGAGAAGAGACCTTCTCCAATGTCAGCATCGACACGGACGGTGAAATCGCCTCGGTCTCATTCGACTACACCTTCCTGGCCGACGGAAAGAAGACCAATTGGGGCAGGGAGATGTGGCAGCTGGTTCGCACCGAGAAAGGGTGGAAGATTTTTTCCGTCGTTTACACCATCCGCGACCAATGGTCCGCCGGCGAGGGCTGAGCATTGACTCAAGCCGAAGCCGCCAGGCGGCTCGGCTTCACTCAGGCGTTGGGCGTCGCAGCTGAAGCCAGCTCTTCCCTCGCTTCAGGCGCATAGTGGCCAGGGTTTTGGGGAACAGGCGGCTCCTGATCGATAGTTCCATTTGAAGTTCCGGTTCCAGGCGGGTTCGCGATGACGATACGGGCGGTGGTGTTCGACGTGTACGGCACTCTGGTGCGCATAGGCGAGCGGCGCGCGCCGTACCGCGCGCTGCTGACGCGCATGGAAGCGGCGGGGCGCGCACGTCAGGCCGGCGACGCCGCGACCATCATGAGCCGGGAGCTAGACCTGACAGGCGCCGCCGCGCTGCTGGGGGCCGATCTGTCCGCGCCGGAGCTGGCCGCGCTGGAGCGCGACCTGCAAACCGAACTGGCGTCGGTGCGCCTATTCCCCGATTCGCTGGCGGTGCTGCAGACCCTGGCCGCGCGCGGCCTCAAGCTCGGCCTGTGCTCCAACCTGGCCGCGCCCTATGCCGCGCCGGTGCTGCGCCTGCTGCCGCCCCTGGACGCCTATGCCTGGAGCTTCGAGGTCGGCGCGATCAAGCCCGAGCCGGCCATCTACGACCACGTCTGCCGTCAGCTCGGCTGCGAACCGGCGCAGGTGCTGATGGTCGGCGACACGCCCGAGGCCGACCTGCACGGGCCGCGCCGGTTCGGCATGCGCAGCCTGCTGCTGCGTCGCGAAGGGCCCAAGGCCGGCGACGAGCCGGGCGATGTGATCGCGGACCTCGGTGGGGTGTTCGCGGCGCTCGGTGCGGGCTGAGCGCCGGCTCTCTCAGGGAGCTAGGTGCGGGGGGTGGGGGCGGAGCAGGCAGGGCCCGCACCCGTGGCGTAGCAGCCACATAGGATGCGGTGAGCCCCGCGAACCGCATCGCGCTCGCCGACGCCAGCCGCCACGCTTACGCACACGGATTGCCGCGATCCTCCATCGACATCCGTCCATCGACGTCGGCTGCCGCCATGCATACGCACACGTATCGCGATGGAAGCGAGTTTGGCCGGCGTTTCAATTGCACGGCGTATTCTTCATATGAAGGACGCATCGCCGCAGGACCGCGATGCGAAGACGCGAAGCACGTCGCACTCCGCGGCGCTGCGCCACACGGCGACGTGACGGCATTCGCAGATGCAAAACGCGTGCTGGTGTGTGATTTGCACGCACAGGGGGAATGCTATGAAGACCATGAAATCCGTCCGGGCCGACCGGCTCGATCGCGCCTTGCGTTGGACCTTGGGGCTGACCCTGATCGCCGCGGTGGCCTGGGCCTGGGCCCAAGGTGGCGCCGCCGGCCTGTAGGGGCTGGCCCACCGTCGCCATCTCCCACGCTCGCCTGTGGCGCCAGCCGCAACACTGGCCCGTCCACGCACCGTCGATAGATCCGCCGGTGCGGTGCGCCTGCGGCTTACCGCACCCTACGGCTACGGCCGTCTCCGGACCGCCTGATCGAGATTACGAAGTAGGGTGCGGTGCCAATCGCGCCATCGCGAGCTTCACGACCGGTCGTCAGATCCACCGGTGCGGTGCGCCTGCGGCTTACCGCGCCCCACGGCTACGGCCGTCTCCTGGCCGCCTGGTCGAGACTACGAAGTAGGGTGCGGTGCCGACCGCCCGGAGATCGGCCGCGAGTGCGGCCTAATCGAGATGCGCGTTGAGCGCGGCGATCATGTCGCGCCGGCGCAGCAGGAAATCCCACAAGCTGCCGCCGAGCTGGCGCCACAGCACCGCCGAACGCACCGCCGCCAGCAGCACCGCGCGCACTTCGGCGACCACGCTGGCCTGGCCCAGATAATGCGGATTGCCCTGCACCAGCACGCGCGGGCGCAGGTGGCTGAGGGTTTCCGCGTACAGGCCGCCGAGCCCGGCGAGCACGTCCGGATGGCCGCTGCCGAGGCGTTCGGCCGCGCCGGACTGGGCGCGGATGCCGGCCTGCACGCGCTGCGCCATGTCGTGATCGCGCACGAAGCGGCGTTCCAGCTGCATTACCGCCAGCGCCAATCGCGGCAGTTGCTCGTCCTTGGTCTCGCGCACGAAGTAGTCGCGCAGCAGCACCAGGCCCGGACGCAGCGCCTCGACGCCGCCGTAGACCTGCGCCGGCGAGGACGCGTCGATGCGGAACACCGAATCCAGCGCCGTGCCCAGCACCGCGGCGTTGGCCTGGCCGGTGTCGGCGATCCGGCGCACCTGGGCCAGGGCCTGGACCAGGCCGGCGAGGGCGAGCACGCGCTCGGAAATCGTCTTGGAGGCGGGGGAGGCGCTAGGGGTGGAGCTCATGCGGCATTGACCCTCAAATGGTGTTCCAGCGGCGCGTCGGTGGCGGCGATGACGGCGCCGCCCAGGCAGACCTCGCCGTCGTACAGCACCAGCGATTGGCCCGGGGTGACCGCGCGCTGCGGGCGCGCGAAGCGCACCTGCAGGCAGCCGTCGTCTTGTACTTCGACCTCGCAGGCCTCGTCGGGCTGGCGGTAGCGGGTCTGCGCGGTGCAGGCGAAACGCCGCGCCGGCGGCGTGCCGGCGATCCAGTGCGCGCGCTCCGACCACAGCGCCTGCGATCGCAGCCAGCGGCTGTCGCTGCCCTGGTCCACGTACAGCACGTTGCCCGCCACGTCCTTGCCGACCACGTACCACGGCGCCGGCTCATAGCCGCGCACGCCGCCGATGTTGAGGCCCTCGCGCTGACCCAGGGTGAAATAGAACACGCCCGGGTGGGTGCCGATCACGCGGCCGTCGGCACGCTCGCCGTCGACCGCACGGATCTCGCCCGCGCGCGCCGGCAGGTAACGCGCCAGGAACTCGCGGAAGTCGCGCTCGCCGATGAAGCAGATCCCGGTCGAGTCCTTCTTGGCCGCGGTCGGCAGCCCGGCCGCCTGCGCCATCGCGCGCACGTCGGTCTTGATCAGCTCGCCGAGCGGGAACCGGGTCGCGGCCAGCTGGGTCTGGCCGAGTTGGTGCAGGAAGTAGCTCTGGTCCTTGCCGCGGTCGGCCGCGCGCAGCAGCCGGTGGCGGCCGCCGCTGTGGTCGACCCGGGCGTAGTGGCCGGTGGCGATGAATTCAGCGCCCAGCTCGTGGGCGGCGTCGAGGAAATGCTTGAACTTGATCTCGCGGTTGCACAGCACGTCCGGGTTGGGCGTGCGTCCGGCGGCGTACTCGGCCAGGAAGTGCGCGAACACGTCGTCCCAGTACTCGCTCGAGAAATCGCGGAAGTGGATCGGCAGGCCGAGCCGGCCGCAGACCGCGACCGCGTCGCGGCGGTCGTCCTCGGCGCGGCAGTCGCCGCTGCCGTCGTCGGCCCAGTTCTGCATGAACAAGCCCACGCAGGGCTCGCCCGCATCGCGCAGGAGCAGGGCGGCGACCGAGGAATCGACCCCGCCCGACATGCCCACCACGGTGCGTACCGAAGCCACTGCGCTCAATCCAGGTGCTGCATCAGGTCCAGCGGATGGCGGCGGCCGGCCAGGAAGTCGCTGGCGGTGCGCCAGACCAAGGGACTGCGGTGGCGCGCCGACTCGGCCTGGAGCTCGTCCGGGCTCAGCCACAGGGCGCGCACGATGCCTTCGTCCAGGCGCCGGGTCGGATCGTGCGAGACCGGCACCGCAGCGAAGGCGAAACGCAGGTAATGGCGGCCGTCGCTGCCGTCGGCCTGCAACGGTGCTTTCCACTGGTAAGCACCCACGAAGCCGGTCAGGCGCACGTCCCAACCGGTTTCCTCGCGGGTCTCGCGCAGGGCCGCGTCGACCAGACTCTCGTCGGGCTCCAGGTGGCCGGCGGGCTGGTTGATCACCAGGCGCCCGCCGACCCTTTCCTCGACCACGAGCAGCCGCCCGCCGTCGACCACCACCGTGGCGACGGTGACGTCCGGCTGCCAGAAGCGGCCCTCGCGGTAGCTCATCAGAACTCGTCCTTGCCCGGGGTCAGCTCGGCTTCCATCAGGTCGGCCGCGCGCAGGGCGTAGTCGAGGGCGTCGTCGAGCTCCTCGGCCGGGGCGTCGGCGCGCAGCTTGACCACGAACACGGCCATGTTGCCCTGTTTGACCCAGCCGCCCATCTTGCTGGACTGGCTGTCCTCGAGCAGCTTGTTGGCCAGATCGGCCGGGAACGCGTCGTCCTCGGAGCGGTAGGCCGGGGCCCAGACTTCGCGCACCTTGTGCTTGCCGTAGCTCTCGGTACGCGAGATCACGAAGCCCAGCTGGCTGCGGTCGTCGTCCATCTCGAAGGTCAGCTTGTAATCGCCGTCCTCGTCCACCTCGTACTTGTAGCCCAAGCCGTCGAGCTGCTTGGCGATGCGCGGGTCGGCGGCGGTCGAATGCTTGGCTTCGTCGGCCTGAGCCTTGTTGCTGGCGGCCTGGGCGGCGACGGGCAGCAGTAGGGCGGCGGCCAGCGCAGCGGGTAGGGCCAGGGCGGTAAGGCGCATCGGGATTCCTTTCTCTTCAGGGTTGGGAAGGAGTAGCAGTGGCGCCATTTTGCAGTGCCACGCTCTCGGGCGTCCACGGCCAACGGCCTGCCGGCCGTATAATTTACGTATGTCCAAACAAACCGAACACGAACACAGCCATGGCGTACTGGTGGAGACGGGGAAGCCGGAGGTCGCCCGGCCGCCGCTGTATTCCGTGCTGCTGCTGAACGACGATTACACCCCGATGGACTTCGTGGTGGAGGTACTGATGCGCTTTTTCCCGATGAACGCCGAAAAAGCGACCCAGATCATGCTGCACGTGCATACCCGCGGGCGCGGGGTTTGCGGCGTCTTCACACGTGAGGTCGCCGAATCCAAGGTGGCGCAGGTGAACGAATTTTCAAGGCTGCACCAGCACCCCTTGCTGTGCACGATGGAAAAAGCCTAAAACAACAGCCGTAGCTCCGCGACGACGGGGATGGAAAAACCGCCGGCCGGCCCCACCTTGGGTGCATACGTTCTGGAGGCCCCCTCCCATGTTCAGCAAGGATCTCGAATACAGCATCGGCCAGTGCTACAAGCGCGCCCGCGAGGCGCGCCATGAGTACATGACGGTCGAACACCTGCTGCTGGCCCTACTCGACAACCCCTCCGCCGAGGGTGTGCTCAAGGCCTGCGGCGCCGACTTCGCCCGCTTGCGCAGCGACCTGGAGCAGGCCATCGCGACCTCGGTCTCGGTGCTGCCCGAGGACGTCGACCGCGACACCCAGCCCACCCTGGGCTTCCAGCGCGTGCTGCAGCGCGCGGTCTACCATGTCCAGTCCTCCGGCAAGAAGGAGGTCACCGGCGCCAACGTGCTGGTGGCGATCTTCGGCGAGAAGGACTCGCATGCGGTCTACTTCCTCAACCAGCAGGACGTGGCCCGCCTGGACGTGGTCAATTACCTGTCGCATGGCATCGCCAAGCACGGCGCCGAGGACGCGGGCGGCCAGCACGAGGACGGCGAAGCCAAGCCGGCCGAAGGCGGCGAGGGCGAGGGCAAGTCCGACGCCCTGGCCGAGTTCGCGGTCAACCTCAACCAGCTCGCCCGCGAGGGCCGCATCGACCCCCTGGTCGGCCGCGCCGACGAGGTCGAGCGCACCATCCAGGTGCTGTGCCGTAGGCGCAAGAACAACCCGCTGTACGTCGGCGAGGCCGGCGTCGGCAAGACCGCGATCGCCGAAGGCCTGGCCAAGCGCATCGTCGACGGCGACGTGCCGATGGTGCTGGAGAACGCGACCATCTACGCGCTCGACCTGGGCGCCCTGGTCGCCGGCACCAAGTACCGCGGCGACTTCGAGAAGCGCCTCAAGGCGGTACTGGCCCAGCTCAAGAAGCTGCCCGACGCGGTGCTGTTCATCGATGAGATCCACACCATCATCGGCGCCGGCTCCGCCAGCGGCGGCACCATGGACGCGAGCAACCTGATCAAGCCGGCGCTGTCCTCGGGCGAGCTGCGCTGCATCGGTTCGACCACGTTCCAGGAATACCGCGGCATCTTCGAGAAGGACCGCGCGCTGGCGCGGCGCTTCCAGAAGATCGACATCGTCGAGCCGACCGTGGGCGAGACCTTCGAGATCCTGCAGGGCCTCAAGCCCAAGTACGAGGCCCACCACGGCGTGACCTACGCCGACGAGGCGCTGCAGGCCGCGGTCGACCTGTCGGTCAAGCACATCGGCGACCGCCTGCTGCCGGACAAGGCCATCGACGTCATCGACGAGGCCGGCGCGCGTCAGCGCCTGCTGCCGGAGAACGTGCGCAAGAGCCTGATCGATATCGAAGAGATCGAGACCATCGTGGCCAAGATGGCGCGGATCCCGACCAAGCAGGTCTCGGCCAGCGACAAGGACGTGCTGCGCAACCTCGAGCGCAACCTCAAGATGGTGATCTTCGGCCAGGATCCGGCCATCGACACCCTGACCGCGGCGATCAAGCTCGCGCGCTCGGGCCTGGGCAACCCGGACAAGCCGATCGGCAACTTCCTGTTCGCCGGCCCGACCGGCGTGGGTAAGACCGAGGTCACCAAGCAGCTCGCGCTGCAGTTGGGCATCGAGTTGGTGCGCTTCGACATGTCCGAGTACATGGAACCGCATTCGGTCAGCCGCCTGATCGGCGCGCCTCCGGGCTACGTCGGATTCGACCAGGGCGGCCTGCTGACCGAGAAGATCGTCAAGACCCCGCACTGCGTGC
>CAMLID010000120.1 GCA_946480055.1 uncultured Lysobacter sp.
CGGCGTTCTGGGCCGCGGTGCCGGTCGCCGTGGTTGCGGCGGCGGCGGGCTCGCCCGGCGCCGGCGCGGTGGTGTCGAATTCCTCCGGGTTCACCGGCGGCGGCATCGACAGCAGCACCAGCACTTCGCGGCCGCGGTCCAGCTGCGCCGCCGGCTTGACGTCGCCGATCAGGAACGCGCGGCTGTCGTCGGGCCGCAGCGCGGCGATGGTGCCGACCGGGAAACCTGGCGGGAAACGTCCGCCCAGGCCCGAGGTCACCAGTTGGTCGCCGACCTGGACGTCGCTGGACAGCGGCACGCTGGCCAGGCGCAGGGTGTCGCTGCGGCCGTCGCCGTAGACCACCAGACGCACGCCGTTGCGCGCCACCGCGACCGGCACCGCGTGCGAGGGATCGGTGATCAGCAGCACGCTGGCGTGCATCGGATTGACGCCGATGATCTGGCCGAGCAGGCCGCCGGAATCGATCACGCTCTGGCCGGTGCGCACGCGGTCGCGGCTGCCGGCGTCGAGGATCAGGCGCTGGCGGGTCGGGTCCAGGTCGATGTCGAGGATCGGCGCCAGCACCACGTCGAGATTGCCGCGCTCGGCGGCTTCCAGCAGGCCACGCAGGCGCACGTTGTCCGCGGCCAGGGTCTGCAGCCGCGCCATCCGCGCCTGATTGACCAGCAACTCGTTGCGCAGGCGGCGGTTGTCGTCGGTGAGCTGGCTCAGGGTGCCGGCGTCGTCGTGGATGCGCTCGGCCACGCGTCCCGGCCAACCGGCCACGGCCCACAGCGGCGCGACCGCGACACCGGCCTGCCGGCGCGCCTGGTTCAACCAGCCGCCGCGGTGATCGAGCACGATCAGCACCACCGCCAGCGCCAGGTAGGCGAGCAGGCGCAAAGTCCCTGCGACATCACCAATGCGGGCGGTGGAAGGAGGACCGGCGTAAGACGGCACGGGCGGTGTCTACGAGTCGAAAGAGGCGGACGGAAGAGGCCGCGAACGCGGCGCCTGCATCGGGACGGCATCCTGCCCTCCCGGACCGCGGACGGCAGGCGTGCTGCCGACTCGCGAATGCTGCAAAAACTGTGACGGTCGTCGCGCCTTGACCCCTCCCGCTCCGACCAGCGCGGGCGCGCGTTGCGTCATTCCGGAGCGAAGAACTCGTTGCCGTGCATGTCGACCAGCTCCAGCGCACGGCCGCCGCCACGGGCGACGCAGGTCAGCGGATCGTCGGCCACCTGCACGTGCAGGCCGGTCTCCTCGCTGATCAGACGGTCCAGGTCGCGCAGCAGCGCGCCGCCGCCGGTGAGCACGATGCCGCGCTCGGCGACGTCCGCGCACAGCTCCGGCGGGGTCTGCTCCAGCGCCAGCTTGATCGCCGAAACGATCCCGGCCAGCGGTTCGCGCAGGGCTTCGAGCACTTCGTTGGAGTTGATCAGGATCATCTTCGGCACGCCCTCGGCGAGATTGCGGCCGGAGACTTCGATCGTGGCCGCCTTCTGCTGCGGGTAGGCGCAACCGATCTCGAGCTTGATGCGCTCGGCGGTGGCTTCGCCGATCAGGGTGCCGTAGGTGCGGCGCACGTAATTGATGATCGACTCGTCGAAACGGTCGCCGCCGATCCGGACCGAAGCCGAATAGACGATGCCGTTGAGCGCGATCACCGCCACTTCGGTGGTGCCGCCGCCGACGTCGACCACCATCGAACCGCGCGCCTCGGTCACCGGCATGCCGGCGCCGATCGCAGCGGCCATCGGTTCCTCGATCAGGTAGACCTCGCGCGCACCGGCCTCTTCGGCCGATTCCTTGATCGCGCGGCGCTCGACCTGGGTCGAGCCGCAGGGCACGCAGACCAGCACGCGCGGGCTCGGACGCAGGAAACGCGACTTGTGCACCTTGCGGATGAAGTGCTTGAGCATTTCTTCCGTATAGGTGAAGTCGGCGATCACGCCGTCCTTCATCGGCCGGATCGTGGTGATGTGCCCCGGGGTACGGCCGAGCATCTGCTTGGCCTCGCCGCCGACCGCCGCAACCGTGCGGTTGCCGCCGATCAGCCGGTCCTGGCGGACCGCGACCACCGAAGGTTCGTTCAGGACTATCCCTTGTCCACGCACATAAATGAGTGTGTTGGCCGTGCCCAGGTCAATGGACAGGTCATTGGAGAACATGCCGCGAAACTTCTTGAACATCGGGGGATAGGCCGTCAAAAGGGAGGCAAGAAGAGGTTCGCTAGCCTAACGCCCGCCCCCCCTGCGAGCAAGGAAAAACAACGCTTTCCGACGCTTTTCGACGTTAAGGCTCATCCGCCGGGGTGGCCCGAAGCCGGTGCCGGTCCCGAGCCGGTCCGAGCCTGAATAGGGCTCCCTTCGCCGGACACGGTCGAATCCTGATTTGCGTCACAAACTGGTCGGCCGGCCCGGCAGCGGCTACCCTACGCCGCCGGGCGGCACAGGGCCGCCGTTTTTATGGCCGCTCCTGCGCCTGCACGGCGCTGCACGAGCGGCTCTCAACATTGGGGTTTCAGCGATGTCTGCACTGATCTGCGGTTCTCTGGCTTACGACACCATCATGGTGTTTCCCGACCAGTTCAAGAACCACATCCTGCCGGACAAGGTCCACATCTTGAATGTGTCCTTCCTGGTTCCGCGCATGCGCCGCGAGTTCGGCGGCTGCGCCGGCAACATCGCCTACAACCTCAAGCTGCTCGGCGGCGATCCGATTCCGATGGCCACCGTCGGTCAGGACTTCGGTCCGTACCGCGAATGGTTCGAAGAGCAGAACATCCGCCTCGATCAGGTCAAGGTGATCGACGAACTGTTCACGCCGCAGGCCTTCATCACCACCGATCACGACAACAACCAGATCACCGCGTTCCATCCGGGCGCGATGATGCGTTCGTACGAAAACCACGTGCGCGACGTCGCCGGCGTCAGCTTCGGCATCGTCAGCCCCGACGGCCGCGAAGGCATGCTGCAGAACGCGACCGAGTTCGCCGAAGCAGGCATCCCCTTCATCTTCGATCCGGGCCAGGCGATGCCGCTGTTCAACGGCGAAGAGCTGCGCCACTTCATCGAGCAGGCCGACTACGTCACCGTCAACGACTACGAGTCCAACCTGCTGCAGGAACGCACCGGCTGGAGCGAGAAGCAGATCGTCGAACGCGTGAAGGCCTACATCGCCACGCGCGGCCCGCACGGCTCGCTGATCCACACCGCCGAGAAGACCTACGACATTCCGCCGGCGCACGAGCGCCGCGTGACCGATCCGACCGGCTGCGGCGACGCCTTCCGCGCCGGCCTGATCTTCGGCATCGAGAAGGGCTACGACTGGCTGACCATCGGCCGCATGGGCAACCTGATGGGCGCGCTCAAGGTCGAACACCCGGGCACCCAGAACCAGCGCTTCGACTACGACGAATTCGCCGAGCAGTTCCGTCAGCAGTTCGGTTACGCGCTTTAAATCGCTGCGCATCGCGCGCGATCCGCAGAGAAATCCCGGCCATGCGCCGGGATTTTTTTGCTCCGCGTTTGCGACGGCATGCCGTGATACGGCGACGATGCGCGACGCCGATCAAACGTCCAAACGCTTACGGAAAACCGCGACCTCTTCGCCGCGATGGTGCGCGGTCTCCAGATACTCCCAGTCCAGCCGCCGCATCAGGCTCTGCGCGCTCGCGGTGCCGGTGTAGATCGCAGCATGGCCGCGTCGGCGCGCCTGATCCTCCAAAGCGGCGATCAGACGCGCACCCACGCCTCGCCGGCGCCAGCCAGGCGCGACCAACGCGGCCGCGGCCCAAGGCGTGAACTGCGAATAGCCGTCGATGGATACCGCCTTCAGCGCAGCCACGCCGATCGCCGTGCCTTCGTGCAAGGCGACCACGCCGACTGGCAGCGCATCGCGGCTGCAGAACGCCGCCAGATCCGCAGCCGCATCGCCGGGACCGTCCGGGCCGTAGTAGTCGGACCATTCGCTTTCGAACAGACGCTGCAGGTCGGCGGTCGCCAGCGGATGGTCCGCCAGCAAGGCGATCGTTATTCCGTCCGCGCTCACGGCGATGTCGCCCGTGCCGCGCGCCACTGCGCGAACGCCGCGGCATCGCCGGCGAACACGTTCAGATCCACCGGCCCATCGATGCCCTGCACACGGCCGCGGTTGTGGTACTGCCACAGCGTCCAGCGCGCGCTCGCGTCGGGCGCGCGTACGATCCTGCGTCGCCACAGCGCGCGCCTCGGCAGGTCCTGACGATGGGCGGCGAGGAATTCCGGAGTCACGTAGAGCAGCACGGGTCGGCCGTAGGCGGCTTCGACCAGCGCGAGGTAGGTATCGAGTTCGCGACGCAACTCCGGCCCGTCCGGACTGCGACCGCAATTGCCGCCGAACTCCAGGTCCAGCGCCGGCGGCAGCACGTCCGTGTCGGGCGGCGCGGCGGCGATGAAATTACGCGCCTGCTCCGCGCCCGGCTTGCACCAGGTGAAGAAATGATAGGCGCCGACCGCAAGACCTGCCGCACGCGCGTCGCGCCGGTTCCGATCGAAACGGCGATCGCGATGGTCGCCGCCCTCGCTGGCCTTGAGATAGGCGAAAGCGACATCGTCCGCGGCGACGGCAGGCCAGTCGATCGCGCCCTGGTGGTGCGAGACGTCGATGCCGCGCAGCGGATAGCGCGCGCGGTCGGGCTGCCAATGCAGGAACCACAACCAGGCCAGCGCCGCGATCAGTACGGCCGATGCCGCCAGACCGATCGACGCGGCGGCGATGCGCCAGCCGCGTGCGTTCACTTCCAGCCCGGCAGCTGGCTCGCGTCGACGCCGCCGACCTCGAACACCGCGGTGCGGGTGCCGCCGGCCTTGACCGGGAACTCGATCGCGACGGTCTTGGCGTTGCGTACGCTGCGCCACAGCGCGCGTTCGTCCTCGATGAACATGGCGACCGCTTCATCGGTCTTGGGCCGGCTCGCCGCCATCGGCTTGGGCGCCGCGTCGTCGATCTTCACCTGGACCTTGCAGCCGCTGTAGCAGTTGAAGTCGCCGGCCTGCAGCACGAGGTAACTGCTGCGGCCCCACTGCGGATGGTCGCGGAAGATCAACCGCACTTCCTTGGCCCCGCTGCCGTCGGTATCGATATGGTCCTTGGCGTAGAGCGCCGCCGAGCGCTGTTCGCCGCCCTTGAGCACCGCCTGGGTCTGGTACGACCACAACGCAGCCAGACGGCGCGTCTCCAGAGCCTCGACCGCCTTGACCTTGGCCTCCTGATACTGCGGCTTGATCCGCGCCGCGGCCTGGCTGTTCGGGTACTTGGCCGTCAGCACGTCGCCGTGCGCGCGCGCCACGTCCCACTTGCCCAGGGCCACGGCCTCGTCGAAGGACTTGGCCATCTCGCCGGCAGCCTTTTCGTCGGCCGCGGCCTGCGCGGCGGCGACCGCCTTTGGGTCCACCGCCGGCTTGCAGGCAGCGAGCGCGAGCGTGACGGCGAGCAACAGCATCGGGGTCCTGGCGTTCATCGGGCGTATCTCGTTGTGGGTCCGTAAGTTCGGGTCGTGAAGTTCTTGTCTGAGTTCTTGGGTCAACGCGTTCCGGCCAACTCAGTCACTGCCTGCGCGACCGCGTCGGGACGCTCCACCAGCGACATGTGGCCGCAGCCGTCCAGCAATACCTGCCGCGCCTGCGGCATGCGCGCAGCGTATAAGGCCATCGCGCTGGAATCGATCACCGCATCCTGTCTGCACCATAGCAGCAGCACCGGCTGACGGATCTGCGCCGCGGCATCGCCCGGCAGGAAACGCTCCGGCCCGCGTCCGATGCGGTCCAGCACCGATTGCTCGAACGTGGCGTCGCGCTTGCGGCGCGCGATGTAGATGTCGTCGGCCGGCCACGGAATCGCGGGCTTGGCGGCGGCGTCGAAGAACACGGTGTCGAGGTAGCGCTGCAGCGAACCCATGTCTTCGACCGCGAACGGATTGCGCCCTGCAAGCACCTCGACGCCGAAACGGTTGTCGCGAAAACGCACGCCCGCCGCGTCCAGCAGGCCGACGCGGTCGACATCGCGCGGATAGCGCGCCGCGGTCAAGGCGGCGATGCCGCCGCCCATCGAATGGCCGAGCAGCACCACCCTGCCGCCCCGCGGCCGCGCGACCTGTTCGATGAAACGCGCCAGCCGCGCGCTCTGGGCGACGAAACCGTAGTCGCCGCCGGCGCGGCGCTGGCTCTCGCCCCAGCCCGGCAGATCGGGGATCAGCAAGCGGTAGCGGCCGCGCAGGCGCTGCGCCAGCGGGTACCAGTTTTCCTTGCTGCCGGTGAAACCGTGGACCATGACCAGCAGCGGCGCGTCGGCCGGCGCATCGTCGTTGTAGGCGTAGACCCAGCGATGGTCGCCGACTTCGACGCTGTCGCGCGACAGGCCGGCGGCGATGCGCTGACGGGTGTAATCGGCCAGCACCACGCGGTAGGGATCGCGCCACAGCAACACCGCGACGGTCGCAAACGACGCGGCCGCCACGAGGACGGCCGCGAGTTTGGCGCGACGCCAGCGCATGGCCGTCCTTACTTGGCCGCTTGCGGCGCGGCCTTGGCCTTGGCGATCACCGCCTCGACCGAGTCGGTCGTGATCGGGTGATAGCCGGGCTTGGCCTTGGCGAAGGTCTCCTCGGCCAGCTTCAGGCCGGCGGGCGTCTTCACCAGCTCGCTGTAGGTCGGCATGATCAGCTTGCGCCGGCCGATGCGCTGCAGGAACGCCGCGATCGCGGCATTGGCCTGGGTGTAGCCGCTGCGCACGGTCAGCGGATACCAGCGCTGCGCGATCTCGCCGTTGGGCGTGCCGGTGATCTTGTAGGCCGCGTCCAGCGCCTTGAGCTGATCGATGCTGAGCGTCTCCGGCATGCCTTCGATGAAGTGCACCCATTCCTGGGTCGACCATTTGGCGGTCGCGGCCTTGTCCGGCAGGGTGCCGGCATCGATCCAGGCCTTGCGCGCGGCGTCGATCGCGTCGAAACGCGCCGACGGCGTCTGCGGCGCGTTGCTCGGCACGCCCGGCTCGTACAACCAGGCGTCGAACTCGGCCTGGGTGACCTTGCCCGGGTACTTGTCGAGCAGGTTGACCTTGGCGTAGTCGACGAACTGCTGGGTCGAGATGCTCTGGAACGCGAAATGATCGAAGTAGCCGCGCAGGAAGGCATCGAAGTTGTCGCGGCCGAAACGCTGTTCCAGGAACTGCAGGAACCACGCGCCCTTGGTGTAGACGGTGCCGGTGAGATTTTCGTCCGGATCGTGCAGGTCGCCGGGCTTGATCGCCAGCGCCTGCAGCGGCTTGTTGTCGTCGGTAAACTCGCTGCGCAGCTCGTTGCGCGAGATCAGGCTCTCCATGTCGGCGCGCTCCTTGCCGTAGAGCACTTCGACGATGCGGTTCTCCACGTAGCTGGTGAAGCCCTCGTTGAGCCAGGCGTCGTTGGAAGTGGAGAAGGTCACCAGGTTGCCGGACCAGCTGTGCGCGAGCTCATGCGCGATCAGCGACACCAGCGACTTGTCGCCGACGATCGCGGTCGGGGTGGCGAAGGTCAGGCGCGGGTTCTCCATGCCGCCGTACGGGAAAGACGGCGGCAGCACCAGGATGTCGTAACGGTCCCAGCGATAGGGGCCGTACAGCTTCTCGGCGGTCTCCATCATCTTCTCGGTGTCGGAGAACTCGGCCACGGCCTTGGGTGCCATCGCCGGTTCCGCCCACACGCCGCTGCGCTGCGAGATCGGCTGGAACACCAGGTCGCCGGCCGCGATCGCGAGCAGGTACGAGGGGATCTTCTGCGGCATCTTGAATTCGTAGTCGCCGTCGCGCGCCGCTTTGGGATCGTTGTCGGCGCTCATCAGCACCATCGCGTCCTTGGGCGCGGTCACGTGCGCGGTGTAGGTGAAGCGCACGCTCGGCGTGTCCTGCAGCGGCACCCACGAACGCGCGTGGATCTGCTGCGACTGGCTGAAC
>CAMLID010000121.1 GCA_946480055.1 uncultured Lysobacter sp.
GTAGTGGCTTCCGAAGCCATTGGTCGGGGGTTCGAATCCCTCCGGGCGCGCCATTCCCATGCCTACGGGCATGGGAGCCGGCTTTATACTGGCGCGCGGCCGCACCCTGGGTGCGGTTCTTGTTGATGGCTCTGCATGCCCCCGACGGGTATGCGCAATAGGTGGATCGTGCGCAATTACGACCTCGAATTCCTGAAGAAATTCTCGATGGTGATCGGCTTCCTGATGCTGGTCACCCTCGGGCTGATGATCGCCGCGTATTACGTGCACCAGCAGATCCCGCCGGAGATCGATCCGGCCACGGTCAAGCGCACCGAGCAGCGCATCGCTCCGGTCGGCGCGGTCTATGCCGGCAGCACCGGCGCCTCGGCCCAGGCCGCCGCCAAGGCAGCCGCCGCGGCCAAGGCCGCCTCGCAGGTCGCTTACGGCGGCACCAAGGACGGCGCGGTGATCTTCGACAGCCTCTGCGCGGGCTGCCACAAGTCCGGCGCCGGCGGCGCACCGACCCTGGACCAGGCCCATTGGGGCCCGCGTCTGGCCAAGGGCAAGGACACCTTGCACAAGCACGCCATCGAAGGCTTCACCGGCACCACCGGCATCATGCCGCCCAAGGGCGGCAACCCGGCCCTGACCGACGAGCAGGTCTCCGCCACGGTCGACTGGATGCTGTCCAACCTCAAGTAAGCGCCGCTGCACCGCGCTGCCTGCGACGCCGCCTTCGGGCGGCGTCGTCGTTTCCGGGGCAGCCAATCCGGATCGGTCCGTTCGGCCGCCTGCAACACGGAAGCCGTCCGATCCGTTCGATAATGCGCGACCTCTCCGTGGCGCCTCCGCGATGCCTGCCTTCCGCCCCCGTTCCGCCGCCCTGCTGTTGCCCTGTCTGCTGCTGTCCGCCTGCGCGAGCCTGCAGCGCGATCCGCTCGCCGACGCCGCAGCCACGACGCCGATCGGCGCGCTGCACGGCCGCGACGCGACCGGCCCGCTGGACGGAACCCGGCTCACCATCGAAGGCACGGTGACCGCCGCGCTCACCGGCGAGGACGACCGTTTCGTCGGCTGGTTCGTGCAGGACGCCGGCGACGGCGACGACGCCACCTCCGATGCCGTGTTCGTGCGCGCCACGCCGGAGGTGTCGCTGCACGTGGGCGATCGCGTGCGCGTGTTCGGACGCGCGACCCGGCTCGACACCGGCCGCGGCAGCCGCCTCACCGCGCTGGAACCCGAAGCCGCGCGCGCGCTCGGCGCCGGCCGCGCCGAAACCCTGGTGCTGGACGCGCCGCCCGCGGACTGGTCGCGCTATGCCGGCATGCGCATCGGCATCGGCCGGCGCCTGACCCTGGCCGACACCGGCGACATCCTCAAGGAAGGACGCGCCCTGGTCGCCTTCGACGGCCCGCTCTGGCAGCCCGGCGAACACGCCGCCCCCGGCAGCGAGGCCGCGCGTGCGGTCGCCGCCGACAACGCCCGGCGCCGGCTGTGGCTGGACGACGGCCGCATCGCCGGCGCACCGGCGCTGGACAGCGGCGTGCTCCCGCCCGGCTACGCCCAGGCCCGCAGCGGCAGCACCCTGGAAGGCGTCGAAGGCGTGCTCGACGCGCGCGACGGCGCCTGGCGCCTGCAACTGACCGCCACCCCGACCCTGCACCCCGCCGCGCGCGAACCCGCGCCGCAGGCCGGCGACGCCAACGACCTGCGCATCGCCGCGTTCAATCTGGAAAATCTGTTCAACGGCGACGGCCGCGGCGGCGGCTTCCCGACCCCGCGCGGCGCCCGCGACGCCGCCGAGTACCAACTGCAGCAGGACAAACTGGTCGTCACGATCCAGAGCCTGAAGCCCGACATCGCCGCGTTGATGGAGCTGGAGAACGACGGCTACGGTGCCGACTCGACCCTGGCGCAGCTGGTCGAACGCCTCAACCGCGACGGCGGCGACTGGCGCTACGTCGCCACCTGCCACCCCTGTGCCGCCGACGCGCGCGGTCCCGGCGACGATCAGATCCGGGTCGGCATGATCTACCGCGCCGGCCGGGTCGCGCCGCGCGGCGCCGCCGTCACCCTGCAAGGCGGCCCGTTCGGCGCCGGCAGCCGGGTGCCGCTGGCCCAGGCCTTCGTCTCGCTGCGCCGCGGCCGCCCCGCCGGCCCGGCGTTCGCGGTCGTGGCCAACCACTTCAAGTCCAAGGGCTGCGGCCAGGCTCAGGGCGCGGACCGCGACCAGGGCGACGGCGCCGCCTGCTGGAACGCCCTGCGGACCGATTCGGCGCGCCGCCTGGACGCCTGGCTGAAAACCGATCCCACAAAGTCCGGCAGCGATCTTGCGGTCATCCTCGGCGATCTGAATGCCTACGCCGAAGAAGAGCCGGTCCGCACGCTGAAGGACGCGGGCTGGCGCGACGCTTTCGCGGTGGCCAAGGTCGCCCGCCCCTACAGCTATGTCTACGGCGGCGAACTCGGCCGCCTCGACCACGCCCTGCTCAGCCCCGGCCTGGCCGCGCGCCTGCGCGGCGCCGTGGAATGGCATAGCAACGCCGACGAGCCGCTGGCGGCCGGCTACCGCGCCGGCGGCGCCGGGCCCTGGCGCAGCTCCGACCACGACCCGCTGCTGCTGTCGTTCCGCCTGGTTCAAGCCCGTTGACCGCAAGCCGGTTGACGGCAGGCCTACTGACCCCCAGGCCCGCTAACAGTCGCTCGGTATGATGCGCGTATGACCACTCCTGCCTTCCCCGGCGACGCCTCCACCGCGCTCAGCCTGAGCGGCCCGGCCGGCGCGCTCGAAGCCATCATCGAAGCCGCCGAGGACAGCCCGCGGCCGCTGGTCGCGATCGTCTGCCACCCGCTCCCGACCGAGGGCGGGACCATGCACAACAAGGTCGTGACCATGACCGCGCGCGCCCTGCGCGAGTCCGGCGCGGCGACGGTGCGCTTCAACTACCGCGGCGTCGGCCAGTCCGAGGGCGAGTTCGACCATGGCCGCGGCGAAGCCGACGACCTGCGCGCGGTCGCCGCCTGGGTCCGCGCGACCCGTCCCGACGCGCACCTGTGGCTGGCCGGCTTCAGCTTCGGCGCCTACGTCTCGCTGAAGCTGGCCGACGAACTCAAGCCCGGCATGCTGATCTCGATCGCGCCGCCGGCCGGGCGCTGGGATTTCGCCGACATCGTCGCCCCCGACTGCCCCTGGCTGGTGATCCAGGGCGAGGCCGACGAAATCGTCGACCCCAACGCCGTCTACGCCTGGCTCGACAGCCTCAAGCAGCCGCCGGACCTGGTCCGCATGCCCGACACCAGCCATTTCTTCCACCGCCGCCTGATCGATCTGCGCGGCGCGATCAAGAACGGCATCAAGCCCTACCTGCCTGCGCAAACGCATGAGTGAACCGATCGCGGCGGCGCTGCCGTCCGCCGCCTACGCTGCCGGCGTCGCCCGCGGCGACTGGAACGACGACCCCGCCCAGCACCCCGCGCTGCGCGAACTCGACCGTCTGCACACGACCCTGAGCGAGCCGCCCAAGCGCGGCCTGTTCGACGGCCTGCTCGGCAAGAAACCGGAAACCCCCAAGGGCCTGTACCTGTGGGGCGGCGTCGGTCGCGGCAAGACGTTTTTGATCGACTTGTTCTTCGACGGTCTTCCGATCCACGGCAAGCGCCGCACCCACTTCCACCGCTTCATGCGCGAAGTGCATGCGCAGCTGCGCGCGCATACGGGCGAGAGCGATCCACTGGCCAAGATCGCGCGCCAGTGGGGTCGCGAACTGCGCGTGCTGGTGCTGGACGAATTCTTCGTCATCGACATCGGCGACGCGATGCTGCTCGGGCGCCTGCTCGAACGCCTGTTCGCCGAGGGCGTGGCACTGGTCACCACCTCCAACACCGCGCCGCCCAACCTCTACGCCGAAGGCCTGCAGCGCGATCGCTTCAAGCCCGCGATCGCGCAGATCCAGCAGCATTGCGAAGTGCTGCTGCTCGACAGCGCCCACGACTACCGCCTGCGCGCGCTGACCCGCTCGCCGGTGTACCGCACGCCGCTGGACGCCGAATCCGACGCCTGGCTGGCCGCGCGCTGGAAGGAACTGTCGATGGCCTGCCCCAAGGAACAGGGCCCGCTGCACATCGACGGCCGCGACATCCCGGTGCGCGGCCTGGCCGAAGGCCACGCCTGGTTCGACTTCGCCGCGCTGTGCGAAGGCCCGCGCGCGGCCAGCGACTACATCGAGATCGCGACCGAGCACCACACCGTGCTGCTGGGCGACATCCCGCTGTTCGACGGCCGCAACGACGACCCCGCGCGCCGCTTCGTCACCCTGATCGACGAACTCTACGACCGCCACGTCAACCTGGTCTGCACCGCCGCCGCCGCCCCGACCGGGCTCTACCTGGGCCACAAACTCGGCGGCGCCTTCGAGCGCACCGCGTCGCGCCTGATCGAAATGCAGTCGGCGGAATATCTGGCGTTGGAACACCGCGGCTGACACCCGCTCTTCCATGCCGCACCACCGCCTTGGGGTAGGAGCGGCGCAAGCCGCGATCGCGTTCGATCACATAGCTGCGCGATTGATAACCCGCGACCGAACATAGCGGTCCTGATATGGCGGTCCTGCCGCTTTGGGGTAGGAGCGGCGTGAGCCGCGACCGCACTCGATCATGCAGCAACGTCTCCGGCGAACCAGGAGGAATCCTGGCCTCACCGTCCTGCCGGCACACAGACCGAACCCCGCGGCGACTGTGGGAGCGACGTAAGTCGCGATCGAACCTCCATCGCCGACGTGATCGCGATCGCGACTGCCGTCACTGGGCCCAGCCACATCGCGATTCGAATCGCTCCACAGAGAAGCAACACGCGCTGCACATGTAGGTCACGCTTTCACGGCGCACACACCTTCGCGGCAACCACCTCCGTTACCCTGCGCTTCGACAGGAGCTCAAGCGGTAGGAGGAAGGGATGGCAGGACTCAGCCTGTGGCACTGGATCATCATCCTGGGCCTGGCCGGTTGCCTGGCCCTGGTGGTGGTCCTGGTGGTCGCCTTGCTGCGCATGCGCCGCGACCACTAGCCACGCGCGCACCGATCCGGGGGGCCGGTGCGCGCAACGCGATTCAATCGTTGACCTGCGCCTGCAGGCAGTTGTGGTCGATCAGGGTTTCGAAAGCGCCGGCTGCGGTGAAGCGGCCGCTGTTGTTGCCCCAGTAGTCGCGCACGTTGACGCCGTCGGCACCGTCTTCGCCGTCCTCCCGGTTGTCGCTGCCGTCGTCGAACTGGCGCCAGCCGGTGACGATGTCGGTGCTGGCGTAGGCCAGACGATCGTCGTCGCCGCTGGCCGCGCCGCTGCCGCCCTCGTTGTTCCAGTCGTCCAGGTCCCAGAACGCCTTGCCGGTCTGGATCTCGTTGTGGGCGTTGTCCGAACAGGTGGCGAAGCCCAGGGTCGCAGTCTCGAAGTTGCGGCCCCAGCCGAACGGCACGGTCGCGCTGTTGTTCGGCTCGTACCAGCTCACCAGGGCGACGTAGTTGCCCCAACCCTCGGTGGTCGCGCAGGACTCGTGTTCCAGCGAATCCAGGCTGTGGCCGTCGCCGCCGCGGCTGCAATCGTCGCGCAGCCAATCCTGGTCGAACTCCTGCATCTGGATCACGTGGCCGAGCTCGTGGGTCACGTTGGAACCGTTGGCGCCGCGGGTGCGGGTGATCTTGATCAGGTCGCGGTCCGGCGCGCAGCTGGTCGGGCAATCGGTCTGACCCGGGTATTGCAGCCGCACGCTGGTGTCCATGATCTCGCCCAAGGCCTGCAGGGTGTGCTGGGCCGAGTCCAGGGCCATGATGCGCAGACCGCGATCGGAGGCGATGTCGTTGGTCGGCACCAGCGTGCCGGAGCCGAACACGCTGCAGGTGGTGTTGGCCTTGCAGTTCATCGACACGTAGCGTTCCGGATCGCCGGACTGGCCGTTGCGCCACGAGGTCACGCTGGCGGCGCTGTTGTCGGTGTTCACGCCGCGCACTTCGACGTAGTGGCTGTAGCCGGTGCGGTTGACCTTGTTGATGTAGCGCAGGTACAGGTCGGGATTGTCCTCGCCCTTGTCGTAGTCGGAGTTCTCCCACTCGAAGGCGACGCACTGGCTGCCGCCGCCGCCGATGTACCAGGTGCCGATGTATTCGTCGTCGCCTTCCCAGTCCTTGTCCCAGACTTCGATCTGGTGGCCGACCATGTCGACGTAGCCGCCGGAATTGCAACCGCGGCGCGCGCCGGCTTCGGAGGTGTCGGCGCACTGCACGCGCTCGTCGCGCAGCTGCAGGCGGAAGCAGACGTTGCGTTCGGCCGCGGCCGCGACTTGCGCGGCCAGCAGCAGGGCCGCCGTGGCGGCGAGTTGGATGATGCGGATGTTCATGGCGGGTGCCTCCTAGCGTTCGCGTGATTCGTCGGCGTTCCGGCCGGCGTCCTGGTCCTTGCGGCGTGCCGCGTCCTCGCGTTCGGGCAGCAATCCGCCCGCACGTCCCAGCGGAATGGCGCGACCGAGCTTGGTCTTGGCCACAGGCACTTTCGCCGCCGCGCCGCGGCCCTCGTTCCACTGCACTTTCTCGCCCAGCGCATCGAGCCCGTCGTAAGGCGGATCGACCATGCGCGAGTACTCGGCCTGGCTGACATAGGCCGGCTTGCCGTCGCGGACCACGAAGTGCGCCCAATACACCATCTGCAGGGGCTTGCTCTTCGGGTCCTCGTTGGCCGGATGCGCACGCGCGAGGATCTTCTCGGCGTAGGCGCCGTCCTTGAGCTGCACGGCCTTGTCGCTGGCCAGCGGGATCAGCACGCCGACGCGCTTGGGCCGCTCGTCCTTGGGCGCGGTGCGCGCGGCGACGGACGCGTCGGCCAGGCGCAGCTCCGTGCGCGGCTCGGCGCGCGCGATGCTCGGGACCTGGCGTTCGGCCTCGGCCGCGCGCCGCGACGGTGGCTTGTCGCGCGGATCGCGGTACTTGAAATCGTTGGGCCCGGTGAACGGCGCGGTGTAGTCGAACATGCGCAGCTTGCGCCACGGCACCGGATCGGGCTCGCGCGCCAGCGGCGTACCGTCGCTGTAGATCGCGCGGGTGACGTCCAGCGACGCCAGGCGTTCGGGCTCGATCACCATCACGACGAAACCGTCGCGCACGTAGTGATCGACGAAATCGACCGGCGCCTCGGGGCCGATCGCGTACGCGGGCGCGGCCAGCAGCAAGGCCAGCGCCGAGGCATAGAGCGCCGCGCGCGGCGCGGCGACGGTGGGCATGCGGGTGCTCGGGTTCATGGGGTCCTCCTTGGACCTGTCGCGTGGGTCGAACTCGCGGTACGCGTGATGCTCAGCGTCGCCACGACGTGCGCGGGCACCGACCACGAAGTCTTCAGCGCGTTGGCGACGCCATGGCGGACCTTCCTCCGCCCCGGCCCTCTCGCGGGACCGCTTCCTTGGCCTGCCGTACTACCGCGCGCGTCCTTCGCGTCGACGTCGCCCGTGTACCAACGGCCGATGGCGTTCGGGGCGGCCACTGCGATGGCCCGTTCAGCAGTCCCGGACGATCCGCGCCTGATAAGCGGTGGCGCCGATCCCGGCCTGGAGGCGGAAACGGCGACGCAGCGCGGTCTATGCGCCGGAGTCGGCACCGTAGGGTGCGGTGAGCACAACGAAACCGCACCGCACGCGGCAGCGGATCACCACGATGCCAAGCGTCGCAATAGCCAGAATGTGGGCGAACCGCGACGATGCGCGTGGTTTCGACGATGCGCGTGGTTTCGACGATGCGCGTGGTTTC
>CAMLID010000122.1 GCA_946480055.1 uncultured Lysobacter sp.
GGGCGCGATCACCGCGAGCTTGCCGTCGATCACCTGCAACTCGCCCAGGCCTTCCAGCGCGGCCAGCGGGTCCTTGCTCGGCTGCTCCTGTCCGGGCAGGCCGCGTACCTTCCAGCGGCCGTCGTCGGCGCGCTCCAGGGTCAGGTCGAGGCCGTGCAGGCGCAGCTCGGAAAAGGAATGACCGGGCAAGAGGCCGGCGTAGATCGACACCAGCATCTCGGCATCGCCGACCACGAAGGCCTGCGCGCCCTCGCCGACCCGCAGGCCGTCCAGACGCAGCAGCGGACCGCGCCGGGTCCATTGGGTTTCGACCCGGTCGAACGCGACCGGACGGCCGGCGCGCTGGCTCAGCCAGGCCGCGATCCGGTCCGGATTGCGCTCGGCCATCGGCAGGATCTGGCTGGCCACACCCAGCGCCACCGCCAGCAACACCAGCAGCACCGCGCCGGTATAGGCGACGCTGCGGCGAGCGAAGCGCAAACGGCGGCGCAGCGGGGTCGGCATCAGCTCGACCTCAGCCCCCTCTCCCGCACGCGGGAGAGGGTTGGGGTGAGGGCGCGCGAAACGGCAGGCAACGACGACAGCGCGCCTGCGCGCGCCCTCATCCGGCCCCGCGGACCACCTTCTCCCGCTCGTGGGAGAAGGGACGCTGCAAGAGGCAGATTTTTAAAGCAGCACGACATCGAACTGCTCCTGCGCGTACTGGTCGTCGGGCTGGAAGCGGATCGACTTGCCGAGGAACTCCTCCAGCTCGGCCACCGCCGCCGACTCCTCGTCGGTGATGCGCGCGACCACTTTCGGCGAGGCGATCACCAGCAGCCGCGGCGCGTCGAACTGGCGCACCTGGCGGACGATGTCGCGGAAGATTTCGTAGGTCACCGTTTCCGGTGTCTTCAAGGTGCCGCGGCCGCCGCACTCGTGGCAGGGCTCGCTGAGCTGGCGCTCCAGGCTTTCGGTGGTGCGCTTGCGGGTCATCTCGACCAGGCCCAGCGGCGAGAACTCGTAGACCGTGGTCTTGGCGTGGTCGCGCGCCAGCGACTTCTCCAGCTGGCGCAGCACCTGGCGCTTGTGCTCGGCGTCGGTCATGTCGATGAAGTCGATGATGATGATGCCGCCGAGGTTGCGCAGGCGCAGTTGCCGGGCCACCGACTGCGCCGCTTCCAGATTGGTCCGGTAAACGGTTTCCTCGAGATTGCGTTGACCCAGGAAGGAGCCGGTGTTGATGTCGACCGTGGTCATGGCCTCGGTCTGGTCGATCACCAGGTAGCCGCCGGACTTCAGCGGCACCTGCTTGTCGAGCGCGCGCTGGATCTCGTCCTCGACCCCGTACAGGTCGAAGATCGGGCGCGCGCCGGTGTAGTGCTCGATCTTCTCGTCCAGGCCCGGCATGTACTGGGCGGCGAACACGCGCAGGCGTTCGCAGGTCTCGCGCGAATCGACCTTGACCTTCTCGACGTCGCGCCGCATCAGGTCGCGCACCGCGCGCAGCGGCAGGCTCAGGTCTTCGTACACGCGCTCGCCCACGCGCGAGCTCTGCGACTTCTCGGCGATCAGGGCCCAGGCCCGGCTCAGGTACGCCACGTCCTCGGCCAGGGCCTCGGCGGGCTGGCTCTCGGCGTTGGTGCGCACGATGTAGCCGTGGTTCTCTCCGGCCGGCGCCAGCGCGGTGACGTGCGACTTCAGGCGCTGGCGCTCGCTCTCGTCCTCGATCCGCGCCGATACCCCGACCACGCGCGTGCGCGGCAGCAGCACCAGGTAACGCGACGGAATGCTGAGCTGGGTGGTCAGGCGCGCGCCCTTGGTGCCGATCGGGTCCTTGACCACCTGGACGATGATTTCCTGGCCCTCGCGCAGCAGCTCGGCGATCGGCCGGGTCGGGGTCGGCGGCAGCGGCGCCTGGTCGCCCTCGCCCTCGCCGACCTGGGCCGGCTTGACGATGTCGGCCGCGTGCAGGAACGCGGCGCGCTCCAGGCCGATCTCGACGAACGCCGCCTGCATGCCCGGCATCACCCGCTGGACCCGGCCCTTGTAGATGTTGCCGACCACGCCGCGGCGCCAGCCGCGCTCGATGTGCAGCTCCTGCAGCATGCCGTTTTCGACCACCGCGACTCGGGTTTCGCGCGGGGTGACGTTGACGAGTATTTCTTCAGTCATGGCGTGGATGGCGCTCTGCGTTCGTCAACGGTGGGGGAAGGTCGCGCGGCGGCCGACGCGCGCGGGTCACGCATCGAGGCCGGCCTCGCGCAGCAGGCGCACGGTTTCGTGCAGGGGCAGCCCCATCACGCCGGAGTAGCTGCCCGACAATCGGCTCACGAAGGCCTCGGCGCGGCCCTGGATCGCGTAGGCGCCGGCTTTGCCCTGCCACTCGCCACTGGCGATGTAGCCGGCGATGCGCGGCTCGTCCAGGGTTTCGAACACGACCTCCGATACCGACACCGCCTGCGCTTCGCGCGCCGGCGAGACCAGCGACACCGCCGAGATCACCCGGTGGCTGCGTCCGGACAGCCGGCGCAGCATGGCCGCGGCGTCTTGCTCATCGCGCGGCTTGCCGAAGACTTCGTCGTCGAGCACGACCTCGGTGTCGGCGCCCAGCACCAGCGCGCTCGGGTTGGCGACCACGGTCAGCAGACCGGCGCCGGCCTTCTCGCGCGCGACCCGGCGCACATAGTCCTCGGCGGGCTCGCCGGGCTGGCGGTGCTCGGGTATGTCGAGGTCGAGCACGCCGAACGGCAGGCCCAGGCGGCCGAGCAACTCGTGCCTGCGTGGCGATTTGGAGGCGAGATAGAGCATCCTGGGAAGCATAACCCGCGCTGACTGAGCGCCGGCCGACGCGACCGGCGCCAACCCCGCAGTGGATCACGGTTCGTTAACCAGCTCGGCAACACCCTAATCCCACATCAACAGGAGTTGAACATGTCGTCCTCGCCAAGCCGGCACCGTACGTCCACATCCCGTTTCGCCCTGCGCCCCCTGGTGCTGGCCGCCACTCTCGCCCTCGGAGCCGTCACCACCATGTCCGCCACCGCCCAGACCGCTCCGGCCTACATGGCCACCGACGGCACCTTGCTCTCGGTGTCGGCCCAGGCCGAGGCCAAGCGCGTCCCGGACATCGCCACCGTCTCCACCGGCGTGGTCACCCAGGCCGCCGACGCCAACGGCGCGATGCGTGCCAACGCCGAGCAGATGGCCAAGGTCGTGGCCGCGATCAAGGCCGCCGGCATCGCCGACCGCGACGTCCAGACCAGCGGCGTGAACCTCAACCCGCAGTACCGCTACGCCGAGAACCAGCCGCCGGTGATCACCGGCTACCAGGCCAGCAACAACGTCAACGTGACCATCCGCGATATCGCCAAGGTCGGCAAAATCCTCGACGCCCTGGTCGCCAACGGTTCCAACCAGATCAACGGCCCGACCTTCGACATCGACGAGAAGATCAAGGAAACCGCCTACGACGAAGCCCGTCGCAGCGCTATCGAGAAGGCCCAGGCGCGCGCCGAGATGTACGCCAAGACCCTGGGGCTGAAGGTGCGCCGCATCGTCAGCGTCAGCGAAGGCGGCCGTTTCAACCCGCCGATGCCGATGATGACGATGGCGCGGATGGAGAAGGCCGGCGCCGCCGCCGACACCTCGATCTCGCCGGGCGAAAGCGCGCTGTCGATCAACCTCGACGTGGTCTTCGAGCTGGGCAAGTGAGCTCCCCGGCCGCCCCCGATCCGCGCAAGCCCGCGCCCGGCTACGCCGAGCCGCAGCCGCGCAACCCGGACGACGCGCGCCAGCCGCATCCCAAGCGGCCGCCGAATCCGGACGAGGGCGGCCTGGAGCGCGAGCCGGACCCGGCACCCGACCCGGTCAAGGAATGATCGCCCGACACCCTGCACTGCAGTACAGGAGGCCCGCGCAAGCGGGCCTTCTTCTTTTAGGGCGCGCAGATGGCTTTCCCGGCCGCGCCTCGCTCTTACCGATCGGCTTGTGGCGGCGCCGTCTTGCCTGCCGAACCAGGACGCCGGACGGCGGTATCCGTAACTCGCCGCGCCCTCGCCCTGCCGCTCGTCCCAGGCGTCGACGAGGTGCCGACGCGCCATCGAAAAAATTTCCGCGCGGCTTAACCCCGCCCGCGACCCCGGCCCGTTTCGATCCGTGCAGACCACACCAGGAGAGTTTCCATGGCGCACGCGATCCCGCATCCAGAACGTCCGCAACTGGACTACAACCGCATCGCCGGCAACGCCGGCGCGATCGCCGTCAACGCGGTGCTGCTGATGTTGCTGCTGGTGCCGCTGTCGGCGCCGCAGCTGATCGAGAAACCCGACGAGATCATCACCGACGTGTTATTCCGCGAGAAGCCCAAGGTGACCGAGCCGCCGCCGAAAGTGGTCGAGCGCGAGATCCGCAAGGAGCCCAAGCCGAACCCGACGATCGCGCCGAAAGAGGTGCTGGTGGAGACGCCGCCGCGGCCCGTGGTCGACCCCATCGCCAGCGACAGCCTCTACGTCCCCGAAACCCTGTCGCAACCCGAACAGCTGTTCGCCAGCAACACTCTCGGCCGCGGCGAGATCCTGACCGGCGTGACCCTGCAGGTGGTCAACAACCCGCCGCCCAGCTATCCCGGCGAAGCGGTGCGCAACAACCTCACCGGCACGGTGATGCTGGAGATCCTGGTCGGCATCGACGGCAAGCCGGTCGAGGTGACCGTGGTCAAGAGCAGCGGCCATCGCGTGCTCGATCAGGCCGCACGCCGCGTGGTGATGTCGCGCTGGACCTTCCAGCCGGCGATGGAAGGCGGTCAGCCGGTGCAGGCACGCGGCCGCGTGCCGATCGAGTTCACTCTGGAACGTTGAGTCCCTTGGCGAGGGAGCGGCCCGGGCCGGTATGGCCGGGCCGTTTTTTTTGCGTGTCGCCTCGATCAGGCACGGTGATACGGATGGTTCGCCAGCAGTGCCGCCGCGCGGTACAGCTGCTCGGCCGCGACCAGGCGCACCAGCATGTGCGGCAGGGTCAGCGGCCCCAGCGACCATTGCTCGTCGGCGCGCGCGAGCACATCCGGCGCGTGGCCCTCGGGGCCGCCGATCAGGAACGCCAGATCGCGGCCCTGCCCGCGCCAATGCTCCAGGCGCTGGGCCAGTTGTTCCGAGGTCCACAGCCGCCCGCGCCCTTCCAGCGCGACCACGCAGGCGTTCTTCGGCAAGGCCGCGATCACGCGCGCGCCTTCGTCCGCGGTCGCGCGCGCGGCGTCGCGGCCCTTGCCGCGCAGGCCCGGCTCGATCTCGACCAGGTCCAGCGGCAGCCAGTGCGAGAGCCGCTTCTGGTACTCGCCGAAGCCCTCGGCGACCCAGCGCGGCTCGCGTTCGCCGACGGCGATCAGTTTCGCTTTCATCGCGACATGGTAGCGGTCCGCGACGCATGCACGGGCCAAACCGCGCCTGCGTCGCATTCAGAGGCGATGACACCCGCATGTCATCGAACGGTTACCGCGCCGACCTAGCGTGCAGACTCCCCCAGCCAGCAGGAGCCGCACCATGGATGCTTTCGATCCCTCCCGCCGCCAGGTCCTCAAGGGCAGCGCCGCCGCGATGGCGGTCGGCGCGATGGGCACGCTAGGCGCGTTGTATTCGCGTCAAGCGCTCGCCGCCCAAGACCCGACCCGGCTCGCCCCCGTTCCCAGCCGCTACGGCCCGCTCGCCCCGGTCGCCGATCGCAGCACCGGCCTGCCGCTGCTGCAGTTGCCGCGCGGCTTCAGCTACCGCTCCTTCGGCTGGAGCGGCGACCGCATGGACGACGGCCAGCCCTGCCCCGACCGCCACGACGGCATGGCCGTGGTCGGCGTGCGCCCGGGCGGGCGCCGGCCGCACGAGATCGGCGCCGGCCGCTTCCGCCCGCACGGCCCCGAATACGTGCTGATCCGCAACCACGAACGCGGCGCGGCGACGCCGATCCAGGCCCCGGGCATGTACGACACCGGCGATCTCGGCGGCGGCAAGTTCGCCGGCGGCGGCACCACTACGCTGAGCTACCGCAACGGCGAATGGGGCAGCCTGGAGCCCAGCCTGGGCGGCACCCTGGTCAACTGCGCCGGCGGCCCCACGCCCTGGGGCACGTGGCTCAGCTGCGAGGAGATCAAGAGCGACGCGGTCTCCAGCGCCGGCCGCAAGCACGGCTACGTGTTCGAGGTCGATCCGCGCAGCGAACGCACCACGGGCCGGCCGCTGATCGGCCTGGGCCGTTTCAGCCACGAGGCGGTGGCGATCGACCCGCGCACCGGCATCGTCTATCTGACCGAGGACGACCGCAACAAGGCCGGCCTGTACCGCTTCATTCCCAACGACCGCGCCGGCCGCAACGGCTCGCTCGAGCACGGCGGCCGCCTGCAGGCCGCGCGCGTGCGCGGACGCCGCAACGCCGACCTCACCGTCGCCAGCATCGGCGCCGAGTACGCGCTGGAGTGGGTCGACGTTCCCGATCCGGATCTGGATTCGATCGCCGCCCCGGCCGGCTTCCCCGACATCTCCGCCGGCGAAACCCTGAGCGGTCCGTTCGCGCAGGCCTGGAGCGAAGGCGCGCTGCGCATGAGCCGCGGCGAAGGCATCTGGTACAGCTACGGCAAGATGTTCATCGTCGACACCAGCACCGGCGTCGACAGCCAGGGCCGCAAGGGCCGCGGCAACGGCTCGGTGTGGGTGCTGGACCTGGCCAGCCAGCGTTTGCGCGCGCTGTTCGTGAGCGGCAATCAACTCGCCGCGCACAACCCCGACAACGTCAGCGTCAGCGCGCGCGGCGGCGTCATCCTGTGCGAGGACGGCGGCGAAAGTCCGGACGAATACGGCCCCGGCGCACGCCTGATCGGCCTGACCCGCGCCGGCGAATCGTTCTATTTCGCCAAGAACAACGTCGCCCTGACTTCGCAGCAGATCGCCGACGCCGGCAAGTCGGTGCCGGAAGGCGACTACCGCGACACCGAGTTCTGCGGCGCCTGCTGGGACCCGTTCGCGCGCACCTTGTTCGTCAATATGCAGACGCCGGGGATCACGGTGGCGATCACGGGGCCGTGGGAACGCGGGCCGTTGTAAGGAGTAGCGAGAGGGGCGTCCGCTGCGCCGCCCCTTTCGTACGGATGCACATGCAGGAGCGGCGCGAGCCGCAGCCACGTCGTTGCACGGAACCGCGCGGCCGCGGCTCGCGCCGTCCCTACCCCAAAGCCGTTGCATAAACGAAAACGGCGCCCTCGGGCGCCGTCGTCTGTTACGGATAGGCAGCGGCCTTACAGCCGGTCTTCCTCATCCGTCTCCAGCGTATCGCCGAATTCCGGCGGCTGGTCGCCGACCGTCCACAGGCGCTCCAAGGCGTAGAACTCGCGCACGCGCGGCAGCATCACATGCACGACCACGTCGCCCAGATCGACCAGCACCCACTCGGCCTCGCGCTCGCCTTCCACGCCCAAGGGCATGACGTCGAGGTTCTTGGCGAACTTGACCACTTCGTCGGCGATCGACTTGACGTGGCGGGTCGACGTGCCCGACGCGACCACCATGTAGTCGGTGACGCTGCTCTTGCCGCGCACATCGATCTCGACGACGTCCTTGGC
>CAMLID010000123.1 GCA_946480055.1 uncultured Lysobacter sp.
CTCACGCCGCTCCCACAGGAGGCCAAAGCGGAGGCCGAAGCGGCTCAGAGGATCCGCGGCAGGTCCGGCAGCTCGTTGCTGTCGTGATCGCCGTCGGCGCGCGGGTAGTGCTCGGCCAGCAGCGCAGACAGCGCCTCGATCCCGCCCAGCACCGCCGCCTCCGGGTCGCCGGCGCGCAGCTGCTCCTCGACCAGCTGGCAGACGCCGCGCCACTGTTCGGCGCTGACCAGGCCGTCGAAGCCGCGGTCGGCGACGATCTCGATGCGGTGATCGGCCAGCAGCAGGTACAGCAGCACGCCGTTGTTGGCGCGCGTATCCCAGACCCGCAGTTGGGCGAACGCGTCCATCGCCGCGGCACGGGCCTGGCGCCCGGCCCAGACGGCGCGCGGGTGCAGGCCGGGTTCGACCGCGAAGCAGATTTCGCCGGTATGGCGCAGTTCGCTGGCGGCGATCGCCGCGGCGATGCGGCGCAGGCGCTCTTCCGGGAACAAGCGTTGCGCGGACGGCGCGAACAGGTGCTTGAGCAGTCGCATCAGTGCGGGCCTCCGTTCACCAGCTGCCTCCCGCTCCGCCGCCGCCGGTCATACCGCCACCGCCGGACCAGCCACCGCCGCCACCGCCACCGCCGCCGAAACCGCCGCCGCCCCAACCACCGCCGCCTCCACCCCAGCCGCCCCAGCCCGCGTCGCGGGCGAAACGGCCTGTGGGTGCGCTGACCAAGCCCATCACCAGGCCGATCACCGCGCCGATGCCACCGACCAGCAGCAAGGACGAGATCAGCCAGGCCACACCGCCGGCCGCGCCGGCGCCGAGCACGGCGCGCAGCGGCCGCGGCGCGCGGCCGAAGATGCCGCGAGCGACCTGGGCGACGATGAAGGCCGCGAACAGGGCGAACAGGAAGCCGCCACCGCCGTCACCGCCACCCTGGGCGCGGTGGTCGGCCATCGGCGGCGGCAGTTCTTCGCCGTCGATCAGCTTGACCAGCGCCGCGCTGGCGTCGGTGACGCCGCCGGCATAGTCTCCGGCGCGGAATTTCGGCAGCAGGTATTCCTGGATCACGCGGAACGCGGTCGCGTCCGGGATCGCGCCCTCCAGGCCGTAACCGGTGGTGATCCAGGCACGCCGGTCGCCCTTGGCGACCACCAGCAGCGCGCCGTCGTTGGTACCGCTACGGCCGAGCTTGTACTGGTCGTAGGCGCGCACCGAGTACTGCGAAATCTCTTCCGGCTGGGTGCTCGGAACGATCAGGATCTGAAGTTGGCTGCCCTTGCGCTGCTGCAGCGCGCGCGCCTGCGCTTCCAGGTTCTGGCGGGTCGCGGCGTCGAGGGTGCCGGTGGTGTCGATCACCGGCGAATCCAAGGGCGGGATCGGCGCCAGCGTCTGCGCCTGCGCGACCGCGCAGACCAGCCACAGCGTCAACAGCAAGGCCCAGCCGCGCCAAGGGGCGCGGCCTGCCATCGCGAGTCGCCGCATCATCGCCCGGCGTCCGCCGCCGCGCCGCTCAGCCCGCCGGAGCCGGCTGCTGCTGCGGAGCAGGCTGTTGCTGCGGTGCCGGCTGCGCGGCCGGCTGGCCGAATTCGACCTTGGGCGCTTCCTGGATCTGCTGCTCGTTCTCGACCGAGAAGTTGGGCTTGGCCTTGTAGCCGAAGATCATCGCGGTCAGGTTCTGCGGGAACGAACGCACGTAAGTGTTGTAGTCCTGCACCGACTGGATGTAGCGCTGGCGCTCGACGGTGATGCGGTTCTCGGTGCCTTCCAACTGCGCCTGCAACTGCAGGAAGTTCTGGTCGGCTTTGAGCTGCGGATAGTTTTCGCTGACCACCAGCAGGCGGCCGATCGCGCTCTTGAGTTCGCCCTGCGCTTGCTCGAACTGCTGCACCGAGGCCGGATCGTCGGCGTTCACGTTGATGCTGCCGACCTTGGAGCGCGCTTCGGTGACCTGAGTCAGCACTTGCTGCTCATGACTGGCATAGCCCTTCACGGTCGCGACCAGGTTTGGCACTAGATCGGCACGTCGTTTGTAGACGTTGAGCACCTGCGACCAGGACGCCTTCACCGCTTCGTCCTTCTGCTGGATCGTGTTGTAGCCGCAACCGCTGAGCAGCACGGCCGCCGAGACCAGCAACAGCGACATCATGAGCTTACGCATGGCGCAACTCCTTCGTGAGGATGGAGCATTCCAACACTCGTGCCCGCGCCTTGCAATGGAGGGCGCGTGAGGGTCGCGCGCAGGCTGCGGCGTCGCCGGACCGGCGACGCCGCGGGCCGTAACGGCTCAGTCGGCCTGGACCCGGGCCTGGGCGCGGCGCTTGGCCCACAGGTTGAGGCACTCGACCAGGGCGGAGAAGCCCATCGCGCCGTAGATGTAGCCCTTCGGAATGTGCAGCTCGAAGCCATCGGCGATCAGATACACGCCGACCAGGACGATGAAGGCCAGCGCCAGCATCTTGATGGTCGGGTTGCGGTCGATGAACTCGCCCAGCGGCTTGGACGCCAGCAGCATCACCGCCACCGCCAGCAGGATCGCCGCGACCATCACCGGGGTGTGGCTGGCCATGCCGACCGCGGCGATCACCGAGTCCAGCGAGAACACGATATCGATCACCGCGATCTGCGCGATCACCGCCATGAACGACACCGCCGGCTTGGTGTGGATGTCCTCGGACTCGTCTTCGCCGGCGACCAGGTCGCGGATTTCCATCGAACCCTTTACCAACAGGAACGCACCGCCCAGGATCAGGACCAGATCGCGCACCGAGATGCCCTGGCCGAACACCGAGAACAGATCGCTGGTCAGACCGGCCAGCCAGGCCAGGGTCAACAGCAGCGCAATACGCGTGATGCAGGCCACGGCGATACCGAACTTGCGCGCCTTTTCGCGCTGCGCGTACGGCAGTTTGCTGACTGCGATCGAGATGAAGACGAGGTTGTCGATGCCGAGCACGATCTCGATCGCGCTCAGGGTGACCAGGGTGATCCAGACTTGCGGATCGGAGAGCATCTCAATCACTTGCGGATTTCCTAGGCTTTGCAAAACGTTTCGGGCGCGCACGCGGCGCGCGGCGGGTGCGGGGCGGGTGCGCTCAGAACAGGCGCGGCACGACGATCGCGCCCCAGATCAGCAACACATTCATCATCAGCACGAACACCGCGGCCGAGCCCATGTCCTTGGCGCGACCGGCGAGTTCGTGGAATTCCGGGCCGTAGCGTTCGATCACCGCTTCGACCGCCGAGTTCAACAGTTCGATGCTCAGCACCAGCAGCATCGAGCCGATCAGCAGCACGCGCTCGACCGGGGTCTGGCCCAGCCACCAGCCCAGCGGCGCCAGCACCACGAACAGGCAGACTTCGAGCCGAAACGAGGATTCGTGCAGCCAGGCCGCGCGCAGGCCCTGCATGGACCACTTCGCCGCTTTGAAGATGCGCACGGGACCGCGCGGCATGTGGCCGAATTCGTCTGCCATGGCGGCCTCAGGCAGCGGGAAGCAAGGGAGCGACCGGGCACGGGCTCGGCAGGAGGGGCGACGCGGCGGCGCGGCCGCGGCGGGACTGCTCGGTCATGGGCATGAGGGGTCGGGCTCTCTCCGGACGGGCCGGTGGGCGCAGCCGGCGGCCGCTACAGGGCATGGATTTTGCCACAAGCCCCGTCCGGTCGCCCCGGCGGGACCATGCCGGATGCGGCGGTCACGGGGCCGACACGGGGTTTTCGCGCCCGCTTAGCACCGTCGGCGCTACCCTCGCCGCCCCTGACCACTCGGGAGCAGCGCCATGCGCCGCTATGCACTGCTCGCCGGTCTGGAGACTCGGTGCGGCAAGCGGGCCGAGGTCGAGGCCGGCGCTGAGCGCGCTGCCGCCGGCCCGGGCCGAGGCCGGCACGCGCAGCCGGCATGCGCCGGGACTCGGTCCCGGAGGTTCCGGCATCGACGACAGCTTCGACGATGCGTCCGGCCGCCAGACCGATCCGAATACCCCTGCCGCCGCGGTGCCGATGGCCGGCGCCGAGCAGCCGCTGTCGCAGCCTCCGAGAATCGAACAGCTCAGCATCCCCGCCGCCAAGCAGCCCACCGGACCGCGGTCGATCCGATACTCGCGGACCGACCGGCGGCCGGCGATTTGGCCGATCCCACCCAACCCTTTCCGCCCACCCAGGAGACACCGACATGGCAGTACAGCCCCGCCCCGACGGCTACCACAGCGTCACGCCCTATGTGATCGTCCACGACGCCGCCGCCGCGATCGACTTCTACGTGCGAGCCCTCGACGCGACCGAAATCTATCGTCTGCCGATGGGCGACAAGATCGGCCACGCCGAGATCCGCATCGGCGACTGCGTGATCATGATGTCCGACGAGTGGCCGGAGATGAACGCGCTCAGCCCCAAGACCCGCGGCGGCGCGACCACCGCCTTCATGATCTACGTCGCCGACGCCGACGCCGCGTTCGACAAGGCGGTCAAGGCCGGCGGCAAGGTCGACAAGCCGCTGCAGAACCAGTTCTGGGGCGACCGCACCGGCACCATCGTCGATCCCTTCGGCCACAAGTGGACCCTGGCCACGCACGTCGAGGACGTGTCGGAGGAAGAGATGCAGAGCCGCATGCAGGAGTGGTCGCAGCAGCAGGGGGCGTGATCGGGTGAGGCTGCGCTGCCGACAGCGGCACAGCTTTGCATTTCCCTTCTCTCGCTTGCGGCGCCCGAAGGGTGTCCAAGGGTGAGAAGGTGCCCACAGGGCGGATGAGGGCCCGGAATGAGGTTGGAGTTCAACGCTCGCGCCAGACCCTCACCCCAACCCCTCTCTCAGTGGGAGAGGGGCTCAGTGCACAGGGCTTTTGATTTTCCCTTCTCCCCTTGGGAGAAGGTGCCCGAAGGGCGGATGAGGGTCCGGGATGAGGTTCGAGCTGCGCACTCGCGCCGGACCCTCACCCCAGCCCCTCTCCCGGTGGGAGAGGGGCTCAATACGCAGGCTTTTGATTTTCCTTACTCGCGTTGGGAGAAGGCGGCCCGCAGCGCAGGATTCAGGTCCGGGACGAAGTTGAGGCTCAGCACTGGCGCCGAGCCTCACTCCTCTTCGTGTATCGCCGTCCCACGGCTGCCATCGGGCTTGATCCAGCCGCGGAACATGCTGCCGCTGTTGAACGGCATTGCGATATGGCCTTCGCGGTCCAGCGCGATCGCGCCGCCGTCGCCGCCGGCCGCGGGCACCAGTTTGTTGACCACCTCGTCCGCGGCCGCCTGCAAGCTATCGCCGCGATAAGCCACGCGCGCGCAGATGTCGTGGGCGACGTTGTAGCGGATGTAGAACTCGCCCCAGCCCGTGCCCGAAACGCCGCAGCGATCGTCGGCCCAGGTGCCGGCGCCGATCACCGGCGAATCGCCGACGCGGCCATAGCGCTTGTTGGTCATGCCGCCGGTACTGGTGGCCGCGGCGATGTGGCCCTGGCGATCCAGCGCGACCGCGCCCACGGTGCCGAAGTACTTGGGCGCATCGCTGGCGGCGTTGGCTTCGCGCTTGCCCTTGGCCGCCTCCTCGCGCTGCGCCTTCTCCAACTGCTCGCGGCGCTTGGGCGTGTCGAAATAACTGTTGGGCACGCGCTCGATCTCCGGCCGCGTATCGGCGAAAGCCTCGGCGCCGGCACCGGCCATCATCACGTGCGGGCTGTGCTCCATCACCGCGCGCGCCAGCTTGATCGGATTCTTGACCGTGGTGACGCCGGCGACCGCGCCGGCGCGGCGGGTGTGGCCTTCCATGATCGACGCGTCCAGCTCGTGACCGCCGCGCGCGTTGAACACCGCGCCCTTGCCGGCGTTGAAGATCGGCGAATCCTCCAGCACCACTATCGTGGCCGAGACCGCGTCCAGCGCGCTGCCGCCGCCCTTGAGCACGTCGTAGCCGGCGTCCAGGGCGCGATTGAGATCGGCGTGCGCGGCCTTGCGGTCGGCTTCGCTGAGCGAATCGCGCGGCACGAAGCCGGCGCCGCCGTGGATCACCAGCGCGATCGGGCGTTCGCCGGCAGGCGGGGTTTGGGCGTAGGCGGCAGTGCTGGACATGGCGGCGAGGCTCAACAGCAGGATCGGCAGGCGCATGGCGGTCTCCTTCGACTAACGCGAGGATAGCCGCCGGCGGGACGCTTGGGGATGCTACGGCTGCTTGGCCGCCGTCGTCGCCACGTCGCGCTCCCAGTAGCCCCGCAGCTGATTGCGCTGGCGCGGGCTCAATCCGTCGGCGCAAGCGTCGAGCAAGGCGTTCGCGCCGGCGCCGTCGCCCGTGGCCCAGGTCTCCCGCGCGGCTTCCAACAAGGCGCGCCGGCGCACATCGAGATTGCCGAACGGATCGAAGTAGGAATCCACGCGGGCGGTGTCCTTGACCCCGTTCCAGGAGAACTTCGCTTCGCCGGCCTCGGCGGCGATGGCGCGATAGCGCTCGATGGCTTCCTCGCGCCGGATCCGTCCCTGCAGCAGCTCCAGCCGGGTCCGGAACAGCCGCGTCTGCGGGGTGGCGCCCTTCGCTTCCAGCGCATCCACCGCGCGCGTGACGTAGCCGTAGTCCACCGCGCCGGACAGCGATTGCAGGCCCAGCAAGTTGAAGCTGGCGATGGCGACGCGGTACTCGGGCCGGTCGTGCGCGGCGATGTCGCCCGCGCTGGGGCGCCCGAAGCTGGAAGGCTGCACCAGGCGCAGGCCGGGCTCGTCCTTCAGGATCGCCTCGATGTCGTGCTTGTGGAACTCGCCGACGACCACCGCCACCGTGCCGCCGGGATGCGCGCGCGCGGCCGCGGCGATGCGGCGCGCCTGCATGTAGGTCCGATACAAATACAGCCGGCGCGGCAGATCGTCCTTACCGCGCGCGGCCGGGGTCGACGCCCAGTTCGTAACCTTCTGCAGATTGGCCGGATCGTCGGCGCGGAAGAAATCGCGCTTCAGCGTCTCCGCGCCGAAGCTCAGGAAGCTCGGGAACCCCTTGAGCAGGCGCAGCTCCGGCGGCATGTCCAAAGTCATGCCGAACCCCAGGCGCTGGTCTTCGATCGGCGGCTCCCAGTCGATCGGGCACAGGTCGATCCCGCTGCGGCGCGCGGACGGCACCACCACGTCCTGGACCTCGTAGGTGAACTCGTAATAGTCGTTGCGCGCGTACGATTCGGGCGCGCGCTCGATGCAGACCGCATCCGGCTCGACGCGATCCAGGAACGCCTCCAGCAGTGCCGGCTGGTCGCGCTCGGAGACCAGTTGCGCGGCATGATCGACACCGAGGATCGTCACCGTCGTCGGTGCAGCCCCCGTGTCCGCGGCCTGGGCGTCGAACGCCTGCAACAACAACAGCGTCAGTAGCCAGCACTTGCTCATATCCGCTCCGATCGGGGTTGTCTGGCGCACGATGCCAGGCCGCAGCGGCGCCTACCCGTGCCGGTGGTCGTGGTCGTGGTCGGGCGCGATCCGCGCGGCTACTGCTGCCGCAGCGCCTCGATCGGATCCAGCAGCGACGCCTTGCGCGCCGGGTAGTAGCCGAAGAACAGGCCGGTCGC
>CAMLID010000124.1 GCA_946480055.1 uncultured Lysobacter sp.
GCGGTTTGAGTCTTTGGCACTGGCTGATCGTGCTGGTGATCGTGGTGCTGGTGTTCGGCACCAAGCGCCTGAAGAACGTGGGCCAGGACCTCGGCGAAGCGGTGAAGGGCTTCAAGAAGGGTGTGCAGGACGAAGACAAGCCGGCCGCACAGCTCCCCGACGAAACCCGGCGCGAAGACGCCAACGCGCAGACGCGCAACGACGAACAAACCCCGCGCTGATACCCGTTAGCGTCCCCCACGACGTTTCCGGCGCGCGGTCATGTTCGACATCGGCTTCTCCGAAATCTTCGTCATCGCGGTCGTGGCCCTGCTCGTGCTCGGTCCCGAACGCCTCCCCAAGGCCGCGCGCTTCGCCGGCCTGTGGGTGCGGCGCGCGCGCGCGCAGTGGTATTCGGTGAAATCCGAACTCGAGAACGAACTGGCCGACGAGGAACTGCGCCGCAGCCTGCGCCAGACCCAGGCCGACCTGCGCGAAGCCCAGGAAAGCCTGCGCAACCAGATCCACGACAGCCGCGACACCGTGCAGCGCGAGCTGCGCGACGCCGAGCGCAGCGTCGAAGCGCTGAACCCCAGCCCGGCCGCCGAACCCACGGCGCTGCCCTCCGATGCCCCCACCGCCACGACGCCCGACGATGAGCGACGCTGATCCCCGCGCCGCGTCGTCGGCCGAAGACGAAGCCGGCGCCGAGCCGCGCCTGCTCGATCACCTGATCGAACTGCGCGCGCGCCTGCTGCGCGCCGTGGTCGGCCTGATGATCGTGTTCCTGGCGCTGATGCCATTCGCCTCGGAGATCTTCTCGCTGCTGGCCGGCCCGCTGCTGGGCAAGCTGCCGGAATCGGGCAAGCTGATCGCCGCCGACCCGGCCGGCGGTTTCTTCGTCCCGGTCAAACTGGCGTTCTTCACCGCGCTGTTCCTGACCGTGCCCTGGCTGCTCTACCAGGCCTGGGCCTTCGTCGCGCCCGGCTTGTACAAGCGCGAGAAGCGCCTGGCGCTGCCCTTGCTGGGCTCGGCGGTGACGCTGTTCTACGCCGGCTGCGCGTTCGCCTACTTCCTGGTGCTGCCGGCGGTGTTCGGCTTCCTGGTCAGGTTCACCCCGTCCGTGGTGGCGATGACGCCGGACATCGGCAAGTACCTGGATTTCGTGCTGGTGATCTTCCTCGCCTTCGGCGCCAGCTTCGAGCTGCCGGTGGCGCTGGTGATCCTGGTCCTGCTCGGCTGGGTCACGCCGAAGCAGTTGAAGGAAGGCCGCGGCTACGCGGTTGTCGGCATCTTCATCATCGCCGCGGTGATCACCCCGCCGGACGTGGTCTCGCAGCTGATGCTGGCGATCCCGATGTGCGTGCTGTACGAGCTGGGCATCATCGCTGCGGGCTGGGTCACGCCGCGCGAGCCGGAAGCGGCGGGCTGACGCAGCAAGCGCTGCGGCGGGCGGGTGATCGGTCGTCGCGATAACCAGTCGCGGTTCGTGGCTTTGGGGTAGGAGCGGCGTAAGCCGCGACCTCGCCAACGCACGCATGTCGAATCTTTCGCTCCCGACGCAAATCCGAGTGCTGCGGCCGCCGCTCCAAGCGCCTTGTCGCATCCGCCAGACTCGGCAAAGAAGGCCGCGTGCAGCGCATTCGCAAGCCCGCATCCCGCTCCGAACGCACCGCCGAGACGCAGCGATGCATCCGCGCCGCTGACGAATTTGCTGCGATGCAGCAATAATACCCGGCCTCCCCTCTGCGGACCCCACCATGGCCGATTCCGGCATTCCGATGTCGCCGACGCTGTCCCGGCGCCAGGTCGCGTTGATCCTGTTCGCGCTGGCGATGGGCGGCTTCGCCATCGGCACCAGCGAGTTCGTGGTGATGGGCCTGATGCCCGATATCGCGCGCGGCCTGTCGGTGACCGAGCCGCAGGTCGGCCACGTGATCAGCGCCTACGCCCTGGGCGTGGTGGTCGGCGCGCCGCTGCTGGCGATCCTGGGTGCGCGCCTGCGCCGGCGCACTCTGCTGCTGGCGCTGATGGCCTTCTATGCGCTGGGCAACATCGCCAGCGCGCTCGCGCCCAACTACCCGACCATGCTGCTGTTCCGCTTCATCGCCGGATTGCCGCACGGCGCCTACTTCGGCGTCGCGGCGCTGGTGGCGGCCGCGATCAGTCCGCCCGAACAGCGCGGCGTCGCGGTCAGCCGGCCGCTGCTGGGCCTGGCGATCGCGCTGCTGATCGGCAATCCGTTCGCGACCTGGCTGGGCCAGGCGCTGGATTGGCGCTACGCCTTCGGCCTGGTCACCGTGATCGCGGCCATGACCGTGGCGATGGTCGCGCGCACCCTGCCGCCGGATCCGGCCGAGCCGCGCCAGGACCCGATCCGCGAACTGCGCGACTTCAACCGCGCGCCGGTGTGGCTGACCCTGGGCATCGGCGCGATCGGCTTCGCCGGCATGTTCTGCGTGTTCGGTTATCTGGCGCCGACCCTGATCCACGTCACCGGCGTGCCCGAGTCCTGGACTCCGTTCGCGCTGATCGCGTTCGGCGTCGGCGGCATCCTCGGCAACCTTGCCGGCGGCTGGCTGTTCGACCGCCTGCAGTTCCGCGCCGCCGCCGCGGTGCTGCTGTGGTCGACCCTGCTGCTGCTCGTGTTCCCGCTGGCCGCGCAATCGGTGTGGGCGGTGCTGCCGGCGGTGATCGCGGTCGGCACCATGGGCGCGCTGGCGCCGGTGCTGCAGGCGCATCTGATGGACGTGGCGGCCGACGCGCAAACCTTGGCGGCCGCCTCCAACCACTCCGCCTTCAACGCCGCCAACGCGCTCGGCCCGTGGCTGGGCGGCATGGCGATCACGGCCGGCTACGGCTGGACTTCGACCGGTTACATCGGCGCCGCGACCGCGGTCGCGGGCCTGCTGATCTATCTGTGGGCGCGCCGCGATCTGCGCCGCGGCGCGGCCTTGGAAGCGGCGGCCTGATCGGCGGTCTCGACCCTCGCCGCGCGAACGCCGCGCGGCCCGACCATCGCCAGGCCGGAACGTCCGGCGCTCAGGCCTCGATGTGGCCGTTTCCGGCCGGCGGCGGCACCGGCGCGTCTTCGTCGCCGAAAGTGTCGCGCCAGGCCAGGTAGCTGCCGCCGACCAGCACCACCAGCACCGCGGCGCCGAACGCCGCGTACAGCAGCAGCGACAGCAGGGCACCCAGCAGCGGGTGAACCACGCTGCCGATCAAGGCCGCCAGCAGCCCGAGCACGCCGACGATCAGCGCGGCCAGCAGCATGCTCGCCATGAACAGACCGCCGGCCAGCAGATTGGCGCCGACGTTGGACACCGAAGCGCGCAGGCTGGCCTTGACCGCGTCGATCAGGCCGGCGCGGGAGAACAGGATCAACGGAATGCAAAGCAGGAGCAGGGTGTAAGTGAAGTAGTTGAAGACCAACTGCACCACCATCATCAGGCCCGGATGGTTCGGCTGCGGCATCACCGGGGTACCGCCGGTCATCACCGTGCGCATCGCGGTCATGTAGTCGGTCCAGTAGTCGTCGCCGGCCAGCAGCACCACGAACAGGATGCTCAAGGCGGCCAGGACGATCTGGATCACGCCCAGCAAGGCCAGCGGGCCGGCCTTGCGCAGACGGAACGGCGCGAACAGATCGCGCGCGCGCACAGGACGGCCGGCCTCGGCCTCGCGGATCACGTGCATCAGGCCGCCGAGCAGGATCGGCAGCACGAACACCAGCATCAGGAACAACGGCGCCATCGCGGTCAGCACCCGCGTAGGGTCCGCCGACGCCGTTGCGCCGTCGCGCATGCTCGCGGCGAACGGCAGTACGAACAGCAAGGTGAGCGTGTACAGCGTGGCGATGAACAGCAGCGCCGCACCGAACACGGCGCGCGGATTGCGCGCGCCGATATTGACCGCCTGCACCAGCCACTGAACGCCCTGGCTGAGCGGCACCTTGCGAATCTGGATCATTCCGATCTGTTCTCCGGCCCTGTGGCCTGTAATGAGCGCATGCGTACCGAACCGCGATCCTTCCGCGCCGCCTCAGCGGCCGTGCAGACCGCGCGCGTGGTGGACGAACCGGCGCAGCACGCGCCGCGCGTGCGGCGTGGCGGCGATGTTGCCGGCGATCGTCTTCGGGCAATGGCCCTCGCGCTGCAGCGCGACCTTGCGCGCCTGCACGTAGCCGCGCATGTGGGTGGCACTGAATTCGGGGTGGAACTGCACGCCCCAGGCGCGATCGCCCCAGCGGAACGCGTGGCAGGCGTCGTGCAGCGAGCGCGCCAGCACGGTCGCGCCGTCGGGCGCGCGCAGCACGGTCTGTAGATGCGTGGCCTGGGCTTCGAAGCGCTCCGGCAGGCCGCCGAACAAGGGATCGTCGCCGGCCTGCGGATGCAGCTCCAGGCCGATGGTGCCCATCTCGCGGCCCTGCGGATGATCGCCGACCTCGCCACCCAGCGCGTGCGCGAGCAGTTGGTGGCCGTAGCAGATGCCAAACAGCGGCATGCCGGCGTGGGCGGCGTCGCGCAGCCAGGCCGCGCTGCGTTCGCTCCAGTCGGCGCGGTCGGTGACCATGGCGCCGGAACCGGTGACGATGGTGCCGGCGAAACCTTCGCGCGTGCTCGGCAGCGGCTCGCCGGCCTCGACGTTGACCGTCACCACCTCGTCGCGCTCCAGGCCCGCGGCGACGCGTATCCAATGCGGAAAGCCGCGGTGGCGGCGCATCGTGGCGACCGGTTGGCCGGTCTCGAGGATCAAGAAGGGAGCGCTGTTCATTCCTGCGGGGGCAATACCGATACGACTTCGGGAATTGTAGTCAATCCCAGCGCCACCTTTTCGGCCGCGGCCACCCGCAGCGAACGCACGCCCTCGGCAGTGGCGGCGCGGTTGAACGTGGCCAGGTCCAGATCCGGCCGGATCAGCCGGCGCAGGCCCGGGGTGATCGGCAGCAGCTCGTACAGGCCGATCCGGCCCAGATAGCCGGTGCGGCGGCATTCCAGGCAGCCGACCGGAGCATGGGCGCCGACGCCCGACGGCGGGGTCTGGCCGACGCCGAGCAGGGCCTGCCACTCGACCTCGCCCAACGGGCTGGGCCGCTTGCAGTGCGGGCACAGGGTCCGCACCAGGCGCTGCGCGAGCACGCCGTTGAGCGTGGACGCGACCAGGTAATGCGGCACGCCCAGGTCGAGCAGGCGCGTGATCGCCGAAGCGGCGTCGTTGGTGTGCAGGGTCGACAGCACCAAATGGCCGGTCAGCGCGGCCTGCACCGCCATCTGCGCGGTTTCCAGGTCGCGGATCTCGCCGATCATGATGATGTCGGGGTCCTGGCGCAGCAGGGTGCGCACGCCGCTGGCGAAATCCAGGTCGATCGAGGGCTGCACCTGCATCTGGTTGAACTCGGGCGCGATCATTTCGATCGGGTCCTCGACGCTGCAGACGTTCACGTCCGGCGTCGCCAGCTGCTTGAGCGTGGAGTACAGCGTGGTGGTCTTGCCCGAACCGGTCGGACCGGTCACCAGCACGATCCCGTGCGGACGCTGCACCAGATCGTTCCAGCCCGCCGACTCCTGCGCGCTGAAGCCGAGCTGGTCGATCGTCTTCAGCGCCGTGTCCGGATCGAACAGACGCGCCACGCACTTCTCGCCGAACGCGGTCGGCATGGTCGACAGGCGCATCTCGACCTCGCGCCCGCCCGGCGAGCGGGTCTTGATGCGGCCGTCCTGCGGGCGCCGGCGCTCGGCCAGGTCCATGCGGCCCAGCACCTTGATCCGGCTGACCACCGCGTTCATCACCGGCGGCGGCATCTCGAACACCTTGTGCATCACGCCGTCGATGCGGAACCGCACCCGGCCGATGTCGCGGCGCGGCTCCAGGTGGATGTCGGACGCGCGTTGCTCGTTGGCGTACTGCAGCAGCCAGTCGACGATGTGGACGATGTGATGGTCGTCGGCGCCGACTTCGCCGACCCGGCCCAGTTCGACCAGCTGTTCGAAGCTGGGCATGCCGGTGCCCTGCTCGCGATTGCCGTCGCGGGCGCCGCGCACCGAGCGCGTCACGCCGAAGAACTCCATGGTGTAGCGGTGTAGGTCGAGCGGATTGACCACCGCCAGCTCGATCTCGCGCCGGGTCAGGTGGCGCACGTCGGGCAGCCAGTCCAGGTCGTTGGGCTCGCTGGTCGCAATCAGCACGCGGTCGGCGTTCACCGCCAGCGGCAGGATGCGGTGCCGGCGCGCATAAGCGTGCGAGACCACCGCGGTCGCCGCGGGCACGTCGACGCGGGTCGGGTCGATGCGCAGGTAGCGCAGGCCGCTGACCTGGGCCAGCCACTCGCTCAGCCGCTCCAGGCCCAGATCGGTGCCGGGGGTCTGACCGGAGGCGAACTTGAGGTTGGCGATCAGCACCAGCGGGTGGACGTCGCTGGAATGACGGGCGCCGGCGGGCAGCTGCACGCGCTTGACGTCCTCGGCGCCGATCAGGCCGTCCTCGGCCAGGGCCGCGGCCACGAGGTCCAGGGTCAGGCGGCCCGGTGGCAGACGCTGCGCGCCGCGACCGGATGCGGCCGTGGATTCGGGACCTTGCCGATATTCCACCGGGTACAGCTCCTGCCTGCTCAGACACCGTGGGGGCGGCCGCTATACTAGCGCGCCCCGTTCACGGCACTCTTTGAACATGTCTGCGAATTCGCCAGCGATAGTGACGGACGCACCCACGTTCCAGCAGCTCATCCAGCGCCTGAACGCCTATTGGGCCGATCAGGGCTGCGTGCTGATCCAGCCGCTCGACCTGGAAGTCGGCGCCGGCACCTTCCATCCGGCGACCTTTTTGCGCGCGCTGGGCCCGGAGCCGTGGAACGCCGCCTACGTGCAGCCCTGCCGCCGTCCCACCGACGGCCGCTACGGCGAAAACCCCAATCGCCTGCAGCGCTACTACCAGTACCAGGTGGCGATGAAGCCCAGCCCCGACAACATCGTCGAGCTGTACTTCGATTCGCTCAAGGCGCTCGGCGTGGACCCGCTGGTGCACGACCTGCGCCTGGTCGAGGACAACTGGGAATCGCCGACGCTCGGCGCCTGGGGCCTGGGCTGGGAAGTCTGGCTCAACGGCATGGAAGTGACCCAGTTCACGTATTTCCAGCAGGCCGGCGGCCTGGAGTGCCGGCCGGTGCTCGGCGAGATCACCTACGGTCTCGAGCGCCTGTGCATGTACCTGCAGAACGTCGACAACGTGTTCGATCTGGTCTGGACCTACGGCCCGGACGGTACCCCGGTGACCTACCGCGACGTCTACCACCAGAACGAAGTCGAGCAGAGCGCCTACAACTTCGAGCACGCCGACGTGGCCGAACTGTTCCACCGCTTCGACGCCTGCGAGGCCGAAGCGCTGAAGCTGATCGAACTCGGCCTGCCGCTGCCCGCCTACGACCAGGTCTGCAAGGCCAGCCATTCCTTCAATCTGCTCGACGCCCGCCGCGCGATCAGCGTGACCGAGCGCCAGCGCTACATCCTGCGCGTGCGCCGCATCG
>CAMLID010000125.1 GCA_946480055.1 uncultured Lysobacter sp.
CAGCCGCAGCCGCAGCCGCAGCCGCAGCCGCAGCCGCAGCCGCAGCCGCAGCCGCAGCCGCGGCCGCGGCCGCGATCGTTGCGCGGTGCGACGGTGAGGAATGCTAGGGAGGCCGCGACGGGTTTGGGCTTGCGGCATTGCAGTGATGCCCGGTTTCCATCATCCCCGCGAAGGCGGGGATCCAGTGACTTCAGCGCGGGATTCGCGCCAGTCGAACGAAGGCACGGAGCAGCGAATGCGCGCTGACGGCACGCATCCAGACGTAACGCGCCGGCCTCAGGCCTCCACGGCTTCCCGTTCCAACGACGCCAGCCACTCGTCGTCCGAGCCGTCGGCGACGCCCTCGAACAGGAACGTCGACAGATAGCGCTCGCCGGTATCGGGCAGCATCGCCAGCAACACCGTGCCGGCCGGCGCTTGCTCGGCGACCTGCAACGCCGCGGCGACCGTGGCGCCGGCGGAGATGCCGACGAACACGCCTTCCTCGGCGGCGAGGCGGCGCGAAGTGTCGCGTGCGAGCACGTCGTCTACCGGGCGGATCTCGTCGGCGACGCCGCGGTCGAGCACGGCCGGTACGAAATCCGGGGTCCAGCCCTGGATCTTGTGCGGCTGCCAGTCCTTACCGCTCAGCAGCGAAGCGCCGGCGGGTTCGGAAGCGATGATCTTCAGATCGGGACGCGCCAGCTTGAGCACCTGGCCGGCACCGCTGAGCGTGCCGCCGGTGCCCCAGCCGGTGACGAAGTAGTCGAGGCGCTTGCCGGCGAAATCGCGCAGGATTTCCGGGCCGGTGGTGCTGCGGTGATACGCCGGATTGGCGGGGTTCTCGAACTGGCGCGCCAGGAACCAGCCGTGCTTGGCCGCCAGTTCCGCGGCCTTGCGCACCATGCCGCTGCCGCGTTCGGCGGCGGGGGTCAGGATCACCTTGGCGCCGTACGCACGCATCAGCTTGCGGCGTTCGACCGAGAAGGTTTCGGTCATCACCGCCACGAACGGGTACCCGCGCGCCGCGGCGACCATCGCCAGGGCGATGCCGGTGTTGCCCGAAGTCGCTTCGACGATGGTCTGGCCGGGCTTGAGCGCGCCGCTACGTTCGGCGTCGAGCACGATCGCCAGCGCCAGGCGGTCCTTGACCGAGCCGCCGGGATTGAAGGATTCGACCTTGGCGTACAGCGATACGTGCGCCGGAGCGATCCGGTGCAGTTTGACGATGGGGGTGTTGCCGATGGTGTCGAGGATGCTGTCGTACAGGGCCATGGTGGGCGATCCGGAAAGAGCGGGAAGAGGGGTAGGAGCGCCGCGCGGCTCAGGCCGCCGCGGCCAGCGCCGGCGCGTAGCGCAGCGGCGCGGCGCCGTGCCAGTGCAGGCGTTCGGCCAGGGCCGCGACTTCGCCCAGGATCAGCAGCGCCGGCGAACGCACGTCGTGAGCGAGCGCGGCATCGGGCAGTTCGGCCAGGCTGCCGACGACGGTGCGCTGGTTGGCGCGCGAGCCGTTCTCGATCAGCGCGAACGGCGTGTCGGGCGCGCGACCGTGGGCGATCAGGCGGTCGCGCAGCTTGTCCAGACCGGCCACGCCCATGTAGACCGCGAGCGTCTGCCGTTCCTGCGCCAACGCGGCCCAGTCGAGCGTGTCGTCGGAATCCTTGCAGTGCGCGGTGACCAGACGTACCGACTGCGCGTGCTCGCGATGGGTCAGCGGCACGCCGGCATAGGCCGCGCAGGCCAGCGCCGCGGTGATGCCGGGTACCACCTCGTAGGCGATGCCGTGTGCGCGCAGCACTTCGATTTCCTCGCCGCCGCGACCGAACACGAACGGGTCGCCGCCCTTGAGTCGCACCACGCGCTTGCCGGCGCGTGCGTGTTCCAGCATCAGTTCGTGGATGCGGTCCTGGGTGGTGTGATGGTCGCCGGCCTGCTTGCCGACTTCGATGCGTTCGGCGTCGCGCCGGGCCAGGCGCAGCACTTCGGCGCTGACCAGGCGGTCGTGCAGGATCACGTCGGCTTCGTTGAGCGCGCGCAGGCCGCGCAGGGTCAGCAGACCCGGATCGCCGGGGCCGGCGCCGACCAGCACCACCGAACCCTTGCGCGCGCCCGGGTCGCGTTCCGCGAGCGCGGCGGCGAAGGCGCGTTCGGCCGCGCGCTCGCGACGCTGGCGCAGCAGGGCCGGCAGCGGGCCGTCGAGCAGACGATCGAAGAAGCGCCGGCGCGCGCCCAGTTCGGGATGGCGCGCGCGGATGCGCAGGCGCTCGCGGCCGAGCAATTCGGCCAGCTCACCCAGAGAGGGATCGAGCTGGGTTTCCAGGCGTTCGCGCAGGTGCCGCGCCAGCATCGGCGCGCCGCCGCCGCTGGATATCGCGATCTGCAGCGGTCCGCGCTCGACCCGCGCCGGCACGTGGAAGCTCGAAGCCTCGGCGTCGTCGACCACATTGACCCAGACCCGGCGCGCTTCGCCGGCCGCGGCGACGGCGCGGTTGACCGCTACGTCGTCGGTGGCGGCGATCGCCAGCCAGACCTCGTCCAGCCAGTGCTCGGCGAATTCGCCGGGCAGGTGCTCGATGCGGCCCTGCGCGGCCAGTTCGGCCAGGGCCGGCTGCAACGCGGGCGCGCCGACCCGCACCTGCGCGCCGGCCTCCAGCAAGGCCTCGGCCTTGCGCTGCGCGACCGCGCCGCCGCCCACCACGAGAACGGCGCGGCCGCGCAGGGCGGCGAACAGGGGAAAAAGACGGGTGCTCATGGGCTGGGTCGGGGCGCGACAGGCCGGGGACGATGGATCGAACCTACAAATCCCGGCCCGGCGGGGGAAATGACGCCCCCGCCTGTGCCCATGCCCTAACTGCATGAGCGCCGCGACTCCTGCGGGGGGACACTACTGGACATGAGCCATGGGGCGGCTTAGGCTATCGATCCTTTCATCCGAATAGAGAGATAAACGTGAACGCGATGTCCTGCCGGATGCCCGGGTGTTGCCGCCGCGCCGCCGCCTGCCGTCGTCCCGTGATCTCCATGCTTCGGATACCGCCGTTATGACCCTGACCCAACTCCGCTACCTCGTCGCGATCGCCGACTCCGGCCTCAACATCACCCTGGCCGCCGAGCGCGTGCACGCGACCCAGCCCGGTTTGTCCAAGCAGCTCAAGCAGCTGGAGGACGAGCTGGGCTTCCAGCTGTTCGTGCGCAAGGGCCGCAGCCTGGAAGCGATCGCCCCGGCCGGCGACCGCGTACTCGCGCATGCGCGCCGCATCCTCGACGAGGCCGGCAACATCCGCGCCTACGCCGCCAACGAACGCGGCCAGCACGCCGGCCGCCTGGTCCTGGCGACCACCCACACCCAGGCCCGCTACGTGCTGCCGCCGGTGATCGCGAACGTGAAGCGCGGCTTCCCGCAGGTCAGCGTGCATCTGCAGGCGACCGCCGATGGCGAAGTGCTGGAGCATCTGTCGCACGGCAACGCCGACCTGGCGGTGATCAGCACCGCCGGCGCCGCGCCCGAGGGCGGCCTGGCGGTGCCGCTGTTCCGTTGGCGGCGCGTGGTGCTGGTGCCGCGCACGCATGAGCTGGCCTCGCTCAAGCGCGCTCCGACCCTGGCCGAACTGGCCGCGCTTCCGCTGATCAGCTACGAATCCTCGACCCGTCCGGAGTCCTCGTTGCGGCGCGCCTTCGCGGCCGGCGGATTCGAGCCGCAACTGGCGATGACCGCGCGCGATGCCGACCTGATCAAGACCTACGTCCGCGCCGGCCTCGGCGTCGGCGTGCTCGCCGAAATGGCCGTGACCGGCCGCGACGAAGACCTCAAGGCGCTGACCGCGCCCGACGCGCTGCCCGAATGCGTGACCTGGGCGGTGATCCCGCGTGCGCGCGTGCTGCGCGACTACGCGCTGGAACTGCTGCACGGCCTGGCCCCGCACATCGACCGCCGCGACCTGCGCCGCGTGCTCGAGGGCAACCTGGAAGCGCAGTGGCCGCTCGCGCCGAGCTGGGAAGAACTGATGCGCGCGACCGCGGCCTGAGCGAAGCGTTCGACTCAGGCCTTGCCGCGCAGCAATTGCACCGCCAGCGCGAGATGCCACACCGCCGGCGCCGACAAGGCCAGGATCGCACCGTGTAGATCCAGGTGCAGCGCGCCCGATGCGATCGCGAGTGCCGGCACACCGCCGGCCAACAGGCCGAACGCGGCGAGCACGCGATTGCGGCGCAAGCGCAGCAAGGCGCTCGACCACAGCACCACGCCCAGCCCGCGTCCGATCTCGCCCAGGCCGGCCAAGGCCTGGTTGCCGCGCCAGCACAGGCGCAGCAGATGGCGCAGTTGCTCCAATGCGGCAGCGTCGGCGCCGACATAGCGCAGACTCAGTTCGGTGGCGACGATGCCGTTGATCAGCGCCGCGCCGATGCTGGCGGCCACGCCGACGGCGTAGGCCAGCAGGGCGGCGCGCACCAGCGGCCGGTCCATGCCCGCGCGCTTCGAGTATTCGCCGAAGCCGAGCAGCAGCACCGCCAGCAGCACGATCAGGCTGCCGTGGACGTAACGGTCGAGCGCGGCTTTGCGCGCGATCTCGGCGACCAGCTCGGGCATGCTCTGGGCGGACACGGTCGGGTGGTGTGCCATCATCAACATCGCCAACAAGGTGGCGATGCCGATGATCGAGCCGATCGCTCGATCGCTGGACGGGATGCGGACGGGGGCGTGCATGTCGGTAGGGAGATTCATCGGCGTCGTGGTTCCGGTCTGCGTTGCTGCGCAGCCTAGCCGTGGCCGCGGGTGCGGCGGACGCGGTCGCGGGCGTTTCCGGACGCATCCGCGCGATTGTCCGGAAAGCGCATGAGCGCCGCCGCCGACGACCCGCGCGTCGAGCGCACGCTCACCGCCCTGCGCCAGGCCTTCGTCGCGCTGTTCTTCGCGCATGGCTACGACGAGATTTCGGTGGCCGACATCGCCGCGCGTGCCGGCGTCGGCCGCTCGACCCTGTACGAGCACTACCGCGGCAAGGAAGACCTGCTGCTGGATACCGTGCGTTACCCGTTCGAGGGCCTGGCCGTGGCGGTCGATGCCGATGCGGATCCGGCACGGGTGCTGGCGACCTTGGAGCACTTCTGGGGCAATCGCGCCAACGCGCGCGCGCACCGGCGCGAGTCGTCGCGGCGTGCGATGGCGCGGGTGCTGGCGATACTGATCGAGCGGCACTTGGCGCGCCTGCATCCGTCGGCGCCGGCGCCGCGACGTCGCGCGGCGGCGGTCTACGTGGCCGAGGCGATGTTCGGCACGATCAGTGCCTGGCTGATCGGCGATCTGGTGCTGGCCGCGCCGGAACTGGCGCGCGTGCTGCGCGAGATGGCGCTGCGGGATTGCGCAGCTTTGTTGGGGCAGGGAGGGGGTGCTCTTGAAGCCCGCGCCCCCTAAGCCGCCTGCTCCGTCGTCCCTTCATCGTCGAAGTGCAGCCCGCACTCGCGTTTGAGCCCGAAGAAACGCGTGTCCTCCTCGCGCATGCCGGCTTCCAGCTTGCGGGTGGTGTGGACGTCGCCGATCGACACGTAGCCGTCGTGCCAGAGCGGGTGATAGGGCAGGTCGTGCGTCTGCAGGTAGTGCCAGACGTCGCGATCGGTCCAGTCGGCCAGCGGATGCAGTTTCCAGCGGCCGTCGCGCAGGCTCACGATGTCGAGGTTGGCGCGGGTGCTGGACTGGCTGCGGCGCAGGCCGGCGATCCAGGTGCGTACACCGAGTTCGTTCAAAGCGCGCTGCATCGGTTCGACCTTGCGCAGGCGGTTGTAGCGCTCGATTCCGTCCACGCCCTGTTCCCAGATCCGGCCCATGCGCGCTTCCATCCAGGCGACGCCGATCTGCGGACGGTAGACCTTGAGGTTGAGGTCGAGACGGGTGCTCATCTCGTCGACGAAGCGGTAGGTCTCCGGGAACAGATAGCCGGTGTCGACCAGGATCACCGGAATCTTCGGCGCCTGCCGGGTGACCATGTGCAGCGACACCGCGGCCTGCGCGCCGAAGCTGGACGAGAGCGCATGTTCGCCGGCGGTGTTCTCCAGCGCCCAGGCCACGCGGTCCTGCGCGCTCAGGCGTTCCAGCCAGCGGTTGAGATCGGCCAGCGCGCGCGGCGATTCGGCGGCGGTGATCGGATCGGGAGGGCTCATGCGCGGACCTCGGTGGCGACGACCGTGACGGGGATGCCCGGTCGGATGGCGTGGGGCGGAATCGCGACGGTTTCGCTGCGCAGCAGGTAGTCGCCGAAGCCTTCGTCGGGCTGGCGTTGCGCGGCGTAGCCGGCGAACAGCGGATCGAGCGCGGCCAGGATCTCGGGCTCGGCGATGTTCTCGCGGTACAGGGCGTTGAGGCGCTGGCCGCGGTGATCGGCGCCCAGCATCAGGTTGTAGCGGCCGGGCGCCTTGCCGACCAGGGCGATCTCGCCCAGATAGGGACGCGAGCAACCGTTGGGGCAGCCGCTGATGCGCAGGTGGATCGACGCGTCGCCGATGCCATGGTTGTGCAGCAGGCCTTCGACCTTGCCGATCAGCTCCGGCAGATAACGCTCGGCTTCGGCCATGGCCAGGCCGCAGGTCGGCAGGGCGACGCAGGCCAGGGCGTTGCGGCGCAGCGGGCTGGCTTCGCGGTAGCCGTCGAGCGCGTACTGCGCGATCAGCGCGTCGACGCGCTCGCGCAGGTTCGGCGCGATCCCTGCCACGGTCAGGTTCTGGTTCGGCGTCATGCGGAATTCCGCGGTCGCGCCGTCTTCGTGTTCGCTCAGCAATTGCGCGAGTTCGCGCAGACCGCTGAGGTGGCGCACCTGGCTGCCGTCGGCCGATTCGCCGTCGACGATGCGGCCGGCGGGAATGCGCAGGGTCAGGTGCGCGCGCCCGTCTTCGCCTTCGACCCAGCCGAAGCGGTCGCCGTTGTGGATGAAGGCGAACGGCCGCGCCGGGGAGAGAGGGAACCCGGCGCGGCGTTCGACTTCGGCCTGGAACCAGTCCAGCCCATGGTCGTCGATGGTGTACTTGAGGCGCGCGCGCTTGCGCACCGCGCGGTTGCCGTGATCGCGCTGGGCGGTGACCACCGCTACGCCGACCGCGATGACCTGGTCGGGCGTGACGAAGCCGATCACGTTGCCGAGGCGCGGATAGGTTTCCGGATCGCCGTGGGTCGCGCCCATGCCGCCGCCGACGCTGACGTTGTAGCCGAGCAGGTCGCCGGCCTCGTCGAGCACCGCGATGTAGCCCAGGTCCTGGGCGAACACGTCGACGTCGTTGTAAGGCGGGATCGCGAAACCGATCTTGAACTTGCGCGGCAGGTAGACGTTGCCGTAGATCGGCTCTTCCTCGCCGCCGCTGCCGGCGACGCGCTCCTCGTCCAGCCAGATCTCGTAGTAGGCGCGGGTGTTGGGCAGCAGGTGTTCGGACA
>CAMLID010000126.1 GCA_946480055.1 uncultured Lysobacter sp.
GTGAAGCGCAGCGAGTTGACGCCGCCGTGGATCACGCCGATGCCGCGCTCGCGCAGCCACTCCTCGGTCGAGCCTGCGCCGTAGCACTTGAACTGCGGGGCGAGTTCGCACGAGAACAGCAGGCCGGTGCCCTGGACCTTGGTGATCAGGCCGCCGAGCTCGGTCTTGAGCTTCTCCAGCTTCTGCAGCGCCTCGGCGCCGCGCGCGCGGATGTTCTCGCGCAGCTCGGGAGTGACCTGCGACAGCACCGTCACCGCCACGTCCAGCGCGCGCGGGTTGGTGGTCATGGTGTTGCCGTACAGGCCCTTGCGGTAGAGCGAGGCCGCGCGTTCGCCGACCGCGAGCACCGACAGCGGGTACTGGCCGGCGTTGAGGGCCTTGGAATAGGTTTCCATGTCCGGCGGATCCAGGCCTTCGAAGCCCGGGTAGTCGACGATCGACAGCACGCCGTGCGCGCGCAGGCCGGCCTGGATCGAGTCGACCAGCAGCAGCGAGCCGTGGCTGCGGGTGAGTTCGCGCGCGGCTCTGTAGAACGCCGGAGGTACGCTGCGGCCCGGGTCGCCTTCGCCCATCACCGGTTCCAGGAACATCGCCTCGACGAACCAGCCGTTGGCATCGGCGTCGGCGAAGACCTTGTTGAGCGCGTCGACGTCGTAGGGCTCGACGGTGATCACCGAGTCCTCGTTGCGGAAGCTGGCCAGGTACTGGACGTAGGCCTTGCGCGAGGAATCCGAGTACAGCGCCGGACGCTCGGTGCGGCCGTGGAAGCTGCCTTTGACGACCACGCGCTTGACGGTGCGGCCGGCGTACTTGGCGCCCGGGTCGGTCATCAGCTTGGTGTTGACGTCGGCGATGCGCGCGGCCAGCGACATCGACTCCGAGCCTGAGTTCAGGCACAGGAAGCGGGTGTAGGGACAGCCGCGCTCGCCGCCGATCGCGGCGCGCAGGGCGCGCTCGAAGCGCAGCTGCGACAGCGACGGGGTCATGATGTTGGCCATCGCCTGCGGCTTGGCCATGGCCGCGATCACCGCGCCCGGCGTGTGGCCGAAACCGAGCATGCCGTAGCCGCCGGAGTCGTGCAGGACCGCGCCCTTGAGGGTGATCACCCAGGGACCGCGCGCGACCAGCGCGATGTAGGGATTGACGCCGTCGTCGGTGTAGAAATTGACGTAGCCGGCCTGGACGGCGCGGATCTGCGCGTCTTCGTCCAGGTCCAGCAGGTCGGCGATGTCGGCGCGCACGGCGTCGTACTCGGCCGCGGCGGCTTCGATGGCTTCGACCAGCTCCGGATGGGTGGCGGCGAAGCGGGCGACGGTGGCGTCGTCCAGGCCGGTGGTGCGGCACGCGCCGGCATGGGCACGCAGCGGCGCGAGGGGGCTGAGCAGGGTCATCACAGGATCTCCAAGGGTCGTCGGCGGTCCGGCCGAAGCATCGTGGGATGAAGAACAGGCCGGGCCTCCATGGCCTGGCGCTCGCAGTTGCAGCGGCCCGGATCGGTATCGGGTCGCCAAGCGCCGCCCTTCATGCAAATCGGCACGCGCAGCTTCGAACGGACATGTTCGAAACGCACATGTTCGAAACGAAGCCAGCCGCAGGACCCCGCTGTTGCCGGTGCTTTGGCTGTTTTTCGTTTCAATTCAATAGCTTGTGAGAGTCTATCACGTCCGGGGCACGGCGATAACCCCCATCCGGCCGACCGTGGTGACAGCTGTCATCCGGGCCCGGTGATGGCGGCCACTGCCGGCCCGCGGCCCGGATCGCGACAGTGGCGCCACCCCGAAGCCGGCCGCGCCGGCCCCCATGGAGCTCCACGATGACGATTCCCCGACCCAATTGGCTGAGCGTGCTGGTGCTGGTCGCCCTGAGCGGCGGCGCGGTCGCCGCCGACCCGGGTGCCGAGTCCGGCGACGATGTCGCCATCCGCGACGTGCGCGTATTCGACGGCCAGCGCATGCTGCCGGCGACCACGGTGCTGGTGCGCGACGGCCTGATCGCGCAGATCGGCCCGAAGATCGCGATCCCGGCCGGCGTGCCGGTGGTCGAGGGCCGCGGCGGCACGCTGCTGCCGGGCCTGATCGACGCCCACACCCACAGCTGGGGCGAGGCCCGCCGCGACGCCCTGCGTTTCGGCGTGACCACCGAACTGGACATGTTCACCGACCACCGCCTGATCGGCGACGCGCGCAAGGACCGCGAAGGCCATGCCCGCACCGACCGCGCCGATCTGTGGTCGGCCGGCACCCTGGTCACCGCCAAGGGCGGCCACGGCACCGAGTACGGCATGGCGATCCCGACCCTGGACGACCCGGCCCAGGCCGAGGGCTTCGTGCGCGAGCGCATCGGCGAGGGCTCGGACTACATCAAGCTGGTGGTCGACAACGGCGCCGCCTACGTCGGCCGCCCGCGCATCCCGACGCTGTCGGACGCCTCGGTGCAGGCCGCGATCGACGCCGCGCATCGGCAGAAGAAGCTGGCGATGGTCCATGTGGCCCAGGTCGGCGACGCCCGCAAGGTCATCGACGCCGGCGCCGACGGCCTGATCCACATCTACAGCGACCGCGTCGCCGACGAGACCCTGGTCGCCGCGATCAAGCGCCGCGACGCCTTCGTGACCCCGACCCTGAGCGTGATGGCGACCCTGTCGCGCAGCGGCGAGGGCGCCAGGCTGGCGGCCGATCCGCACATCGCGCCGATGCTGCAGCCGGCGCAGAAGGACGCGCTGGGCCAGACCTTTCCGCTGCCTAAGGACATCGATCAGCACCTGCCCAACGCGCTGGAGAACGTGCGCCGCCTGCACGCGGCCGGCGTGACCCTGCTGGCCGGCACCGACGCCGGCAATCCCGGCACCACCCACGGCGCCAGCCAACACGCCGAACTGGCCCTGCTGGTGCAGGCCGGCCTGACGCCGGTGGAGGCGCTGCGCGCCGCGACTTCGGCGCCGGCGCAGCGCTTCGGCCTGAGCGACCGCGGCCGCATCGCCCCCGGCCTGCGCGCCGACCTGGTCCTGGTCGACGGCGATCCCGGCACCGACATCACCGCCACCCGCGCGATCCGCACGGTCTGGAAGAACGGCTACAGGGTGGCCCGCGTCGCCGACAAACCGACCCCGCGCGTCGGCGTGGGCGCGGTCGAACTGCTGCGCGGCGGTCAGCCGGCGCCGAACTGGGCCGCGAGTACCGACCAGATCATCGGCGGGCACTCGCAGTCCAAGCTTGCGGTCGGGCAGGGCCGCGACGGCGGTCCGGCGATCGAGGTCGCCGGCGAAGTCGTCGCCGGCGCGTCCAGCCCCTGGGCCGGCACCATCCTGTTCCCGGGCGTCGAGCCGATGGCCGCGACCGATGCCAGCGGTGTGCGCGAGTTGGTGCTGCGGGTGCGCGGCGATGGCCGGCCGCTGACTCTGCTGGTGTTCTCCGGCGCCGACATGAACGGTCGTCCGGGCATGCAACGGGTCGAAACCGGCAGCGACTGGCGCGAGATCAAGGTGCCTCTGGCGAGCATGGCCAACGTCGATCTGACCCGTCTGCGCGGCATCTCGCTGGCTTCCGGCGCGCCGGGCGCGTTCGCGTTCGCCATCGAAGCGGTCGAACTGCGCTGAGCCGTGGCGCCGGTCGCGCGTATCGGGCCCCAGACCCGGTGCGCGCGACCGGTTTTGCACGTTCGCGCGCAACGACCCTGAACTTTTGTCCCCGGATTCCTTACAGTCGCGGCAGCGAAGGAAACACCCGCATGCGCATCAAGGCCCTCGTCCAAGCCCACGAACACCCGCCGGTCTGGCGTTGGGTGTCCTTGCTGTACCTGATCTTCGCGTTCATGCCGCTGTTCTACTGGAAGCAAGTGCCGCCGTGGGTGATCGCGGTCTTCGTCGGTGCCGCGCTGCTGTTCGTGCTGCTGTACTTCGCGCACCACTACGCGGTGTCGCGGCGCCGGCGCCTGGCCCTGACCCTGGCGGTGGCCGCGCTGGGCTTCGTCACGATGCCGATCGGCAGCGGCGCGGCCTATGTGATCTTCGCCGTCGGCCTGGCCGCGGCCAGCCTGCCGCCCTGGCGTGCGCTGGCGCTGTGCGTGACGATGATGGCGATGGAGGCGGTGTGCTTCTACCGCTTCGTGCCGGCCGCAGCGATGCCGCTGTCGACTTTCGTCATCAACGTAATCGTGGCGGCGATGGTCTTCGTCGGCGTGGTCAGCATCCGCAACCGCGAGCTGCGCAATGCCGAACTGCGCCTGACCCAGGACGAGGTGCGGCGCCTGGCCAGCCTGGCCGAGCGCGAGCGCATCGGCCGCGACTTGCACGACGTGCTCGGCCACACCCTGTCGCTGGTGGTGCTCAAGACCCAGCTCGCCGCGCGCCTGTTCGAACGCGACCCGCAGGGCGCGCGCGCCCAGATCGGCGAGGTCGAGCGGGTCGCGCGCGAAGCCCTGACCCAGGTCCGCGAAGCGGTGGCCGGCATTCGCGCCAACGGCCTGCAGGCCGAACTGGCGGCCGCGCGCCTGGCCCTGCTGAGTGCCGAGATCAGCCTCGATCACCGTCTGGCACCGGTCGAGATTCCGGAAAAGGTGGAAACCGCGTTGACCCTGGCTTTGCGCGAATCGGTGACCAATGTGCTGCGCCATGCCGGCGCCACCCGGGTCGAGGTCGAGCTGATCGGCGAGGCCCGCGGCGGCCTGAGCCTGCTGATCGCCGACGACGGCCGCGGCGGCGCGGGCCGCGAGGGCCACGGCCTGACCGGCATGCGCGAACGCCTGCGCGAGGTCGGCGGCAGCGTCGAAATCGACAGCCCGGTCGGCGCCGGCACCCGCCTGCGCCTGATCCTGCCGCGCGAGGCGCTGGTCGTCGCGCGCCGAGGCGACGAAGCTCCGGCGTCGGCACATGTTTTCAGCGAACGGGGGGCGGCATGATCCGACTGGTGCTGGCCGAGGATCAGGCGATGGTGCGCGGCGCCCTGGCGGCACTGTTGAACCTGGAGTCCGACCTGGAAGTCGTGGCCGCGGTCGGCGACGGCGAAGCGGCCTGGACGGCGGTGCAACGGCTGCAGCCGGACCTGCTGGTCACCGACATCGAAATGCCGCACATGACCGGCATCGAGCTGGCTCAGCGCCTGCGCGAATCCGGCCTGGAGACGCGGGTGGTGATCGTCACCACCTTCGGCCGCAGCGGGTATCTGCGCCGCGCGTTGGATGCCGGCGTGCGCGGCTATCTTCTTAAGGATGCTCCGGCCGAACAGCTCGCCGAGGCTCTGCGCCAGGTCCACCGCGGCGGCCGCGCGATCGACCCGCAACTGGCGGTCGCGGCCTGGGGCGAGGAAGACCCGCTGACCGAACGCGAGCGCCAGGTCCTGCGCCTGGCGGGCGAGGGCGTGTCCACCGCCGAAATCGGCCAGCGCCTGCACCTGAGCCAGGGCACGGTGCGCAACTACCTGTCCGAGGCGATCGGCAAGCTCGGCGCCGGCAACCGCATCGAGGCCTACCGCCAGGCCCGCCAGAACGGCTGGCTGTAAGGCGCGCGAGGGTCGCGAACTCCGGCTTCGGTGCGCCGCCGCGTCGTTTTTTTGCCCCGCGACCCCGAAGGCGCGGATAATGCGCCCCTCCCGCGACCCTGCCGGTGCCCGTCCCAGCGACCGGCCGCTACCGGCCTGCGGCCGCTGCCGCGGCTTCCGTCGCGCCCGTGCGCGCCTGCGCGCCACCCCGCCCAGAATCCGTCTTCCTTGAAAAAATCCGACTTCCATTACGAGCTGCCGCCGGAACTGATCGCCCAGGCCCCGCTGCCGGAACGTTCCGCCAGCCGCCTGCTGTTGGTGCCGCCGGCACCGGCAGCATTCGCCGACCGCAGCTTCCGCGACCTGCCCGACCTACTGGCGCCCGGCGACCTGCTGGTGTTCAACGACACCCGGGTGATCCCGGCACGGTTGTTCGGCCACAAGGCCAGCGGCGGCCGGGTCGAGATCCTGATCGAGCGCCTGCTCGGCGGCGCCCAGGCGCGCGCGCAGCTGGGCGTGAGCAAGTCGCCCAAGCCCGGCGCACGCATCGCCCTGGATGCCGGCGGCGAAGCCGAAGTGCTGGGCCGCGAGGGCGAGTTCTACCGCCTGCAGTTCCACCTCGACGGCCAGCCGCACGGCGATTCGCTGGAGAACTGGCTGCTGCACGCCGGGCGCCTGCCGCTGCCGCCCTACATCCAGCGCGAGCCCGGCAGCGACGACGACGAGCGCTACCAGACCGTGTTCGCGCGCGAAGTCGGCGCGGTCGCCGCGCCCACCGCCGGCCTGCATTTCGACGAGGAGCTGCTGGCGCGCCTGCGCGAACGCGGAGTCGAGTTCGGCCACGTCACCCTGCACGTCGGCGCGGGCACGTTCCAGCCGGTGCGGGTCGACAGCCTCGAACAGCATGTGATGCATAGCGAGTGGCTCAACGTCGGCGCCGGCCTGATCGAACAGATCCGCCGCACCCGCGCCGCCGGCGGCCGCGTGGTCGCGGTCGGGACCACGGTAGTGCGCGCGCTCGAAAGCGCCTGGCGCGAAAGCGGGGCGATGCGCGACGGCGAAGACGGCGTACTGCAACCCTTCGCCGGCGAGACCCGCTTGTTCATCCTGCCCGGCTACAAGATCCGTTCGGTCGACGCCCTGATCACCAACTTCCACCTGCCGGAGAGCACCTTGCTGATGCTGGTTTCCGCCTTCGCCGGCCACGCCCGCGTGTTCGCCGCCTACGAGCACGCGATCCGCGAGCGCTACCGCTTCTTCTCCTACGGCGACGCGATGCTGCTGCTGCCGGAGGCGGACGCATGAGCGCGGCCGATACCAGCCGGATGTCGTTCGAACTGCTCGGCAACGACGGCGCCGCGCGCCGCGGCCGGCTGACGTTTCCGCGCGGCACGGTCGAAACCCCGGCCTTCATGCCGGTCGGCACCTACGGCTCGGTCAAGGGCATCATGCCCGAGCACGTCAGCGCGCTGGGCGCGGAAATCATCCTCGGCAACACCTTCCATCTGTATTTGCGGCCGGGCCTGGACGTGATCGGCGACCACGGCGGCCTGCACGGCTTCGCGCGCTGGAACGGGCCGATCCTGACCGACTCCGGCGGCTTCCAGGTGTTCTCGCTCGCGCATCGGCGCAAGATCACCGAGCAGGGCGTGACCTTCGCCTCGCCGGTCGACGGCAGCAAGGTGTTCCTGGGTCCGGAAGAGAGCATGCACATCCAGCGCGTGCTCGACTCGGACATCGTGATGATCTTCGACGAGTGCACGCCGTACCCGGCCACCGAGGAGGTCGCGCGCAAATCGATGGAACTGAGCCTGCGCTGGGCCGAGCGCTCCAAGAAGGCCCACGAAGGCAACGACGCCGCGCTGTTCGGCATCGTCCAGGGCGGCGTCCACCACGA
>CAMLID010000127.1 GCA_946480055.1 uncultured Lysobacter sp.
CCCCAAGGCAAAGCCGACACGGGATGGCCACGATGCAGCTTCCTGTGGGAGCGACGTGGCTTCCTGTGGGAGCGACGTGAGTCGCGATCGGAGCACCGCGATACCGAACCTCATCGCGATCGGCGACCACGCATCGCGACTCACGTCGCTCCCGCATAAAGCCAGGGCCGCGCTTCCGCTTCGGGGTAGGAGCGGCGTAAGCCGCGACCGCGCCACCTCGCTTGCGGAGATGACGCGGTCGGGGAAGGATGACGGTCGCGGCTCACGCCGCTCCTACCCCAAGGCAAAGCCGACACGGGATGGCCACGATGCAGCTTCCTGTGGGAGCGACCTGGCTTCCTGTGGGAGCGACGTGAATCGCGATCGGAGCACCCGTATTTCGAACATCGCCGCGATCGGCGACCACGCATCGCGACTCACGTCGCTCCCGCATAAAGCCAGGGCCGCGCTTCCGCTTCGGGGTAGGAGCGGCGTAAGCCGCGACCGCGTCACCTCGCTTGCGGAGATGACGCGGTCGGGGGCCGGATGACGGTCGCGGCTCACGCCGCTCCTACCCCAGGGCAAAACAAGCTGGCGTCTCGGCGCAGCCGGCGCTTTACGCGACCCTCAGCCGCGCTGCTGCCGGCGCAGGCCGAAGTACTGCAGCTCGGCGAACACCGCCACCGCCAGCGCCTGCGCGACCACGAAGGCCACGCCCAGTGCGTTCGGCGCGACCCAGCCGCTGACCAGCAACAGCGCGCTGTCGATCACCCAGCAGGCGTTGATCGCGATCACCGCCCAGGCCTGCGCGGTCGAGATGCGTTCGCGGCTCAGCAGCCAGCCCAGGAAGGCGACGTAGGGCACCAGCAGCAGGCCGGCGCCGAGCAGCAGGTTCTGCGGCAGATGCAGCCACTGCGACAGGGGCACGGCGGCGGCGATCAGCAGCGCGGCCACGGCCGCGGTAGCGACGGCGTCGAGCTGGGTCGCACGGCGCAATAGGTTGGAGGAAGCGGTACGGGCTACGGCGTTCATGGCGTGCTCCTGTCTGGGTCGGTTTGGATTCGAATCCATCTCAACGCGTGGCCGGCCGCCGGTCGATTACCTGTGGGGTAATCCCACGCATCGCCGCGCTGGGCTATGGTTCGGCCATGAACGCGACCCGACCCGTAGGCGAACAATTGCGCGACTGGCGCCAGCGCCGCCGCCTGACCCAACTGGATCTGGCCGGCATGGCCGAGATCTCCACCCGCCACGTCAGCTTCATCGAGACCGGACGCTCGCTGCCGAGCCGGGCGATGCTGCTGCGCCTGGCCGATCGCCTCGACGTGCCGCTGCGCGAACGCAATCAGTTGATGACCGCGGCCGGTCTGGCGCCGATGTACGCGCAGCGCTCGCTCGACGACCCCGCGCTGCACGAAGCCAACGAAGCGATCCAACTGGTGCTGCATGGACACGAGCCCTACCCCGCGCTGGCCATCGACCGCCACTGGAACCTGCTCGCGGCCAATCGCGCGATCGAACGCATGCTGGTGGGCATGCCCGCCGAGCTGCTGCAGCCGCCGGTCAATGTGCTGCGCCTGAGCCTGCATCCGCAGGGGCTGGCACCGCTGATCGTCAACCAGGCGCAGTGGCGCGCGCACCTGTTGCACCGTCTGCGCCACCAGGCCGACGCCACCGGCGATCCGGTGTTGAGCGAACTGCACGACGAACTCGCCGCCTACCCCTGCGCCGACGCCGGCGAGGTCGAGCTGCCGAGCACGCTCAGCGTCGCGATACCGCTGCGTCTGCGCAGCGCCGACGGCGGCGAGCACGCCTACATCAGCACCACCACCGTGTTCGGCACGCCGCTGGACGTGACCTTGGCGGAACTGGCGATCGAAGCCTTCTTTCCCGCCGACGCCGCCACCGCGCAGGCCTTGCGCGCGCTGCAAGCGGCCGAAGCCGAGGCCGCGAACTAGGCGTGCTGGATGTGCTGGGCGCGGCTAGATCGCGCTGACCCGGGTCTGGCAATCCAGCACCACCAGCGGCGCGCCGTTGGGCACGCACAGCGAGGGGCTGGTATCGAGCGCGAGCGCCCGCCCGCCGGCGAAGACCCGGGTGGTGCCCGACAGCCACTGCCCGGCCACGCAGCGCAGCGCCGCGGCCGCGCTGGGCAGGTTGCAGTAGGCGACGGTGTAGGACCCGGCGACCGTGATCACCGCGCGCCCGGACAAAGTCACGCGGCTGTAGGGCGAGGTCGGCGTGGCCGGCCCGCCGTGCGCGCAGGTCACCGCCGCGCCCAGATGCATCAGCGTGCCGGGCATGCGCGGCTCCTGTGATCGGCGGCGGACGCGGCAGGCATCGCTCATATCACCGTCAATGCGCCTTCGTTGACCGTCACCATCGGCCCGGTCAGCACGATGCTGGCGCCGCGGCCGTTGCTGATGGTGATGCCGGCGTCGTTGATCGCGATCATCGCCCCGCTCTGGGTCTTGAGCAGGATGCCGCCGTCGGGCCCGGGCAGGTCGGAGATCGCGATCGCGTTCTGGCTCGGCGTCTGCAGCACCAGGCTGGGCGCGATCGCCAGGCCGGCATGCGCCAGCGGCGGCAGCTCGGAGGCGTCGACCCAGTAACCGCCGACCCAGATCGGCAGCTCGGCGTCGCCCTGTTCGAACTCCACCCACACCGGCGCGCCGACCTGCGGCAGCAGGAACACCCCGCTCTGGCGCCCGGCCAACGGCACGCAGGGCATGGCCCAGCGGCTCGCGCCGGCGCCGAGCACGTCCGGGACCTGCACCTGGACCCGTCCCAGGCGCAGCGGATCGACGTTGTCGAGCACGACGGCGCGGTATTTGCCGTAGTGGCACGGATGCGACGTAGCACCGGGATGTAGCTTCTCCGACCGTGTCTGGAGCGGCATACGGATGGTCCCGAATGTAGTTCCCCCCGGTCCCATGTCTAGCAACGTCGGCGCGTGCATTTATGGGCCACGCGCGCGAATTCGCGCGACCCGGCGGCCCGAAGCGGCTCCCGGGAATCATTTCACCGAATGGTTGACAATCGCTCCGACCCGGAAGATATTCAACTCCATGGTTGACTATAAGCCCGAGCGGCTCGACGCCGTCTTCCACGCCCTCGCCGACCCGACCCGGCGCGCGATGCTGCGCAGTCTGTCGCGCCAGCCCTGCAGCGTCGGCGAACTCGCCGCTCCGTTCGAGATGTCGCTGGCCGCGGCCTCCAAACACATCAAGGTGCTGGAGCGCGCCGGCCTGGTGCAGCGCGAGGTCCAGGGCCGCACCCACCTATGCCGCCTCGACGCGCGGCCGATGCACGGCGGCATGGAGTGGATGCGCCATTACGAGCGTTTCTGGAACGAACGCCTCGACGCTCTCGACGCCCTGCTGCAAGCCGAAGACCGCGCCGCCGCCGCGACCCGCAAGCGCAGGAGCAAGCGATGAACTCCGACGCCCCCATCGTCGTGCGCGTGGTGCGCCGCTTCCAGGCTTCGTCTGAACGCGTCTTCGACGCCTGGCTGGATCCGCGCATGGCCGCGCGCTTCCTGTACGCGACGCAGGACGGCCGCATGAATCGGTTCGAGATCGATGCGCGCGTCGGCGGCGGCTACACCGTGATCGAAACCCGCGCGGACGGCGATGCCGCCCACTACGGCCGCTATCTGGAAATCGAACGCCCGCGCCGGCTGGTGTTCACCCTGTCGCTGGACCCGGCCGAGCCCGGCGACCGCATCACCCTGGAGCTCGTGCCCGCCGGCGGCGGCTGCGAGCTCACCCTCACCCACGAAATGGCGGCCGAGCACGCGCCCTATGCGCAACGCACCGAAGCGGGATGGCAGCACATCCTGGCCTCGCTCGCCGAGCTGCTCGCGCCCGTCCCGACCGACCACCGACCTGATCCGGAGGACCCGACCATGAGCGACTACGGCGTAGTCACCGCTGCCGACACCCTGCGCATCGAGCGCCTGATGCCCGGCCCGATCGAACGGCTATGGAGCTATCTCACCGAATCCGAGAAGCGCCGCACCTGGATGGCCGCCGGCGAGATCGAACTGCGGCCCGGCGGCCGCGTCGAGCACCTGTTCCGTAATGCCGAACTGACCAACGACGACCCGACTCCGGCCAAGTACGCGGCTTACGAGGAGTACCGCAGCGAAGGCCGGGTGATCGACTGCGACCCGCCGCATCGGCTCAGCTACACCTGGGACGGCGATTCGGAGGTGGTGTTCGAACTGACCCCGAAGAACGACCGCGTGCTGCTGGTGGTCACCCACCGCCGCCTGCCCGACCGCGGCGAAATGGTCAGCGTCGCCGGCGGCTGGCACACCCACCTCGACCTGCTGCAGGACCTGCTCGAAGGCCGCAGGCCCAGCCATTTCTGGTCCAAGCACACCCAGATCGAGGCGGAGTACGAGCGTCGGATTCCGTAGGACTGATCGCACCGGTCCGATCCCGCAACGACTGCACGCGCCTTAGCCACGGAGCCGAACTATGTTGCTCGAACACAAAGTCGCGCTGATCCACGGCGGTAGCGGCGCCATCGGCGGCGCGGTCGCACGCGCCTTCGCCCGCGAGGGCGCGCAGGTGCACCTGACCGGGCGCAGCCGCGCCAAGCTCGAACGCGTCGCCGCCGATATCGTCGCCGCCGGCGGTCAGGCCGAGATCGCAATCCTCGACGCGCTCGACCAGAACGCGGTGGACGCCCATGCCGCCGCCGTCGCCGAGGCCGCCGGCGCCATCGACATCGCGCTCAACGCGATCGGCATTGCGCACGTGCAGGGCACGCCCTTCGCCGAACTCTCGCTGCAGGACTACCTGCAGCCCATCGCCGACTACAGCCGCAGCAACTTCATCACCGCCCAGGCCGCGGCGCGCCACATGCATCGCGGCGGCGCGATCCTGACCCTGTCCACGCCCGGCTCGCGCATAAGCGGAGTCGGCTTCCTCGGCTATGGCACGACCTGCGCGGCGATCGAGGCATTCTCGCGCCTGCTCGCCGCCGAACTCGGCGGCGCCGGCATCCGCGTGGTCTGCCTGCGCCCGGACGCGATCCCGGAGGCGCTGCCGGTGTCGTACGCGCGCGAAGTGTTCGAAGGCTACGCGCGCCGCAGCGGTGCCACGGTCGAAGCCATGCTGGCCGAACGGGCGCACAGCGGCACCCTGCTCGGCCGCTTCCCGACCCTGGCCCAGGTCGCCGACTACGCGGCCTTCGTCGCCTCCGACCGCGCCGGCGCCATGACCGGGGCGATCGCCAACCTCAGCTGCGGCTCGCTGGTCGACTGAGCGCGATCGGGCGCGCCTCGTCCGGGCGCTACCCGACGGCGACGGCGCGCATCCGCGTTATCCTCGTCGCCTGACTCTTCAGGGACGAACCCGATGCGCCACGCCCTCGCCGTCCGCGGCCTGCTCTCCACCTGGATGCTCGCCGCCGTGATGCTCTCCGCCTGCAGCCGCCACGAGGCGCCGCCGCCGAGCCATGGCCGGGTCGAGCGTTTCGAATGGACCGACGTCAAGGTCGGCGACGGCGCAGTCGCGCGCAGCGGTCAGGACGTGAGCGTGCATTACACCGGCTGGCTCTACGACCAGAACGCGCCCGACAAGCACGGGCGCAAGTTCGACAGCTCGGTCGACCGTGCCAAGCCGTTCTCGTTCCTGCTCGGCGCCGGCCGGGTGATTCGCGGCTGGGACGAAGGCGTCGCCGGCATGCGCGTGGGCGGCAAGCGCATCCTGATGGTGCCGCCGGACTACGGCTACGGCGCCGACGGCGCCGGCGGCGGGGTGATTCCGCCCAACGGCTCGATGGTGTTCGAAGTCGAATTGCTGGGCGTGCGCGAGCACGTGCCCGGCTCGCGCTGACGCGAGCCCATCCTCACCTACTCTCCGGCGCGACTCAGCCGGCCAGCTGCGCGCGCGCCCGCGCAGCCAATTCGAACGAACGCAGCCGCGCCGCGTGTTCGTAGACGTTGGCGGTCAGCATCAACTCGTCCGGGCGGTGACGGTCGATGAAGGCGGCGATGCCGTCGCGCACTGTATCGGGGTCGCCGACCACCGCGCAGGCCAGCGCACGTTCCACGCCGGAACGCTCTGCCGGGGTCCAGAAACTGTCGATGTCGTCGATCGGCGGCGGTATCAGGCCAGGCTGGCCGCGACGCAAGTTGACGAAGCTCTGCTGCTGGGTGGTGAACAGGCGCCGCGCTTCGGCGTCGGTCTCCGCGGCGACCACGTTCAAGGCCAGCAGCGCATGCGGCTGCGCCCAACGCGGCGACGGCCGGAACTCGCGCCGGTAGATCGCCAGCGCTTCGTCCATCGCATCGGGCGCGAAGTGCGAAGCGAACGCGTACGGCAGGCCCAGCTGCGCAGCCAGACGCGCGCCGAACGTGCTCGAACCCAGCAGCCACACCGGCACCCGCAGTCCCGCGCCGGGCACCGCGCGCACCGCCTGGCCGGCCTGCGCCGGTTCGAAGTAATGCAGCAGCTCGGCCACGTCCTGCGGGAAGCTGTCGGCGCCGTCGAAGTAGCGGCGCAGCGCGCGGGCGGTGGCCTGATCGGTGCCCGGCGCGCGGCCCAGGCCGAGGTCGATGCGATCGGGATACAGCGACGCCAGGGTGCCGAACTGCTCGGCCACCTGCAGCGGCGAATGGTTGGGCAGCATGATGCCGCCCGCGCCGACCCGGATCGTCGAAGTGCCGCCGGCGATATGCCCGATCAGCACCGCGGTCGCGGCGCTGGCGATGCCGGGCATGTTGTGGTGTTCGGCCAACCAGTAGCGGCGGTAGCCCAGGCGTTCGGCATGCCGCGCCAGATCCAGGCTGTGAGCGAAGGCCTGCCCGGCATCGCTGCCTTCGGTGACCGGGGCAAGGTCGAGGACGGAAAACGGAATCATGAGCGCTCGCGGCGATGGCATGCCCTCAGCGGCATCCCCTCAGCCTGGGGGCGCTGGGGCGCGTTTGCGAGGCCACAAGACACACGCAGTGTTGCGAAAGTGGCGCCGTGATTGGTTTCAGTCGTTGGCTTGCATTGCTTTTGCCGTGGCCGTGGCCGTGGCCGTGGCCGTGGCATTGAAATCCAATGAGCCGCACTACGACGAACAACCGTAGACCCGAAGGGCGGCGCGCAGGATGCGCGCCGTTTTTCGAAGGGACAGGGATGTCCCGTCGAAAAATCCCGGCGCACGCACCGAACTCGCAGGGGAGGTTTGTCTAGGCAAGCCCTTCTCTTTGGTTACTTTTGACCGAAGGGAATCCAGGCGGACTCTTGGGCC
>CAMLID010000128.1 GCA_946480055.1 uncultured Lysobacter sp.
CCACCGAATGCCTGAGTCAGAGTCAGGTGCCTTACCGCTTGGCGACGGGGCTATGAAACAAATCTTAGCAAAAAACGCAGAAAAGCTGCTGCGATTAACGCTTCGAGAACTGCGTGGCGCGACGTGCCTTGTGCAGGCCGACCTTCTTACGCTCGACTTCACGGGCGTCGCGGGTCATGAAGCCGGCCTTGCGCAGCTCGGACTTCAGCGTCTCGTCGTATTCGACCAGCGCGCGGGCGATGCCGAGGCGGATCGCACCGGCCTGGCCGGTGATGCCGCCGCCGGCTACCGTGACGTTGACGTCGAACTTGTCGCTGGACTGGGTCAGCTCAAGCGGCTGGCGCACGATCATGCGCGCCGTCTCGCGACCGAAGAACTCTTCGATCGAACGCTGGTTGATGGTGATCTTGCCGTCGCCCTTGCGCAGGTACACGCGAGCGGTGGAAGACTTGCGGCGGCCGGTGCCGTAGTTCTGCTGGATAGCCATGTGCGTGTCTTTACCTTAGATGTCCAACGGCTGCGGCTGCTGGGCAGCATGCGGATGCTCGGAGCCCTTGTAGACCTTGAGCTTGCGGTACATGGCACGGCCGAGCGGATTCTTCGGCAGCATGCCCTTGACGGCGATCTCGATGACGCGCTCCGGGTGGCGCTCCAGCGCCTGGCCCAGGGTTTCGCTCTTCAGATTGCCGACGTAGCCGGTGAACCGGTAGTAGATCTTGTCCTGGAGCTTGTTGCCCGTGACAGCGATCTTCTCGGCGTTGATCACCACGAGGTAATCGCCGGTATCCACGTGAGGGGTGTAGACGGGCTTGTGCTTGCCGCGCAGACGGCGCGCGATTTCGGAGCTCAAGCGGCCGAGCGTTTTGCCCGACGCGTCAACGACGTACCAGTCGCGCTGGACGGTCTCGTTTTTGGCGGTAAAAGTCTTCATGAAAGATCTGCTATGGGTACCTGGTCGGGCTGATTCCGCTTGCGTCCAGAATGGCCGCGGCGTCGGAATTTCGCCTCGCGTTGTGAATGTGGAACGAAAGAGGCGGAATGATAGCGGGGTCGGCCAGCCCCTGCAAGTCGGCCGGACCTGCGTGCTAGCATCGTCCTTCATGTCCGCCGCCCGCCCGCCCTCCGCCGACCCGCTGGTGGCGCTGGCCGACCGCTGCGTCCAGTGCGGGCTATGCCTGCCGGCCTGCCCGACCTACGGCCACGACCGATCCGAAGCCGAATCCCCGCGTGGGCGCATCGCCGTGGCGCGGGCCTGGGCCCTGGACACCATCGAGCCGACCGCGGTCGCCGACACCCATCTGGATCACTGCCTGGGCTGCCGCAGCTGCGAAGCCGTGTGCCCGGCGGGCGTGCAGTATGGGGAATTGCTGAGCCTGGCGCGCAACCGTCAGCGCGAGCGCCGCCCACCCGCGCGCCGGCAACGCTGGATCGAAGCCTTGGCGGCTCGACCGCGCGCCTTGGCGACCCTGCTGGGGCTGTATCGCCTCGCCTACCCGGTCCTGCCCACGACCTGGCGGCCCCTGCCGCGCCCTCCGGGCTGGCGCGCCGCCGCTGTCGAGCCCATCGATGACGGCCAGCGCGGCGAACTGGCGCTGTTCGTGGGCTGTGTCGCCGGACCTTATGAGACAGGATTGCGCGACGCACTGACCCGGCTCTGCCGCAGCCTCGGCTACCGCGTCCTCGCGGTCCAAGACCAGACCTGCTGCGGCAGCCTGCACGCGCACGCCGGCGATCCGGCCCGCGCGCAGGCCCTGGGCGCCCGCAACCGCGCCGCATTCGCCGGCGTCGACACCGTGCTGACCCTGGCCAGCGGCTGCCACGAAGCGCTCGCCCAGTCCCTGCACGGCGGCCCACGCACGCTCGATGCGATCGCCTTCCTCGACCGCCACGCCGACGCCCTGCGCCTGCGTCCGCAGCGCGAACGCGTCGCCCTGCACCTGCCCTGCACCCAGCGCAACGTGGTCGGTTCGGCGCCGGCCCTGCGGCGCCTGCTGGCGCGGGTGCCGGGGCTGGAGGTGATCGAACTCAACGCCGGCTACGGCTGTTGCGGCGCCGCCGGCACTCAGATGCTGACCGAGCCCGAGCGCGCGGCCGACTACCGCGCGCCGCTGCTGCGCCAGTTCGCCGACAGCGGCGCCACCCGCCTGCTCAGCGCCAACATCGGCTGCCGCCTGCACCTGGGCGCGGCGCTCGCCGCACCGGTCGCGCATCCGCTGGAATTCCTGGCCGGGCTGGCCGAGGTCGGCGCGGACGCCGCATCGGGCACGCCCGATTCACTGCCGGCGAACGCCGCCGCACCGTAAACTCGCCGCATGAACACGATCCGCGAGCTGACTCCCCTGGACCGCCTGCTCAGCGATGCGCAGCGCGCCCTCGATACCGTCTTCGGCGCACCCCACGCCGAGCGGCCCAACCCGGCCGCCGACACTGCACAGATCGAACTCGACGACGCCGAGCGCCGCCACGCCGCCGGCCTGATGCGCATCAATCACGTCGGCGAGGTCTGCGCGCAGGCGCTGTACTGCGGCCAGGCCGCGGTCGCGCGCGACGCGGCTACGCGCGAGCACCTGCTCGAAGCCGCGCAGGAAGAAACCGACCATCTGGCCTGGTGCGCGCAGCGCCTGGACGAACTGGACAGCCGCCCCAGCCTGCTCAACCCGCTGTGGTACGCCGGCAGCTACGCGATCGGCGCCCTGGCCGGGCTGCGCGGCGACGGCTGGAACCTGGGCTTCGTGGTCGAAACCGAGCACCAGGTCGAAGCCCACATCGACGAACACCTGGAATCGCTGCCGCAAGCCGATGCGCGCAGCCGCGCGATCCTGCGCACCATGAAGGAAGACGAGGCCCGCCACGCCGCCAACGCCGAAGCCGCGGGCGCGCGCCTGCTGCCGCCGCCGGTGCCGAGCCTGATGGCGGCCGCGTCGAAGCTGATGAAGACGGTGGCGTACCGGCTGTAGCCGGCGCGCCGCGCGGTTTCGCGACCCGCGTGTAGGAGCGGCGCAAGCCGCGACCGCGTCGCCGATCGAAGTTTCGTGGTCGCGGCTTGCGCCGCTCCTACCCCGAAGCCACGGCTGGAAACGAAAAAGGCCGGCTTTCGCCGGCCTTTTTGTTGCGCGCGAACCCGGTCAGTCGACCAGGTTGCGGCCGTGGAACAGCTCTTCGATCTCGCGCTTGAGCCGCGCTTCGATCTTCATGCGTTCCTTGAACGACAGGTTCTTGGCCTTCTCCTCGAACAGGTAATTGTCGAGGTCGAATTCCTTCAGGTGCATCTTCGTGTGGAAGATGTTTTCCTGATAAACGTTGACGTCGAGCATCTCGTAGCGCGACTTCACGTTCTTGGCCAGGTAGTCCTGGATCGAGTTGATCTTGTGATCGATGTAGTGCTTGCGGCCCTTCACGTCGCGGGTGAAGCCGCGCACGCGGTAGTCCATCACCACGATGTCGGACTCGAGGCTCTCGATCAGGTAGTTCAGGGCCTTCAGCGGCGAGATCACGCCGCAGGTGGCGACGTCGATGTCGGCGCGGAAGGTGGCGATGCCGTTGTCCGGGTGGGTCTCCGGATAGGTGTGCACGGTGATGTGCGACTTGTCCATGTGCGCGACCACGGCGTCGGAGATCACGCCCTTGGCGGCCGACTTGTCGATCACCGGCTCTTCCGAGATCAGGATCGTCACCGACGCGCCCTGCGGATCGTAGTCCTGGCGCGCGATGTTGAGGATGTTGGCGCCGATGATGTCCGCCACATCCGTGAGGATCTGGGTCAGGCGGTCGGCGTTGTAGGCCTCGTCGATGTACTCGATGTACCGCTGGCGCTGCTCTTCGGAGACCGCGTAGCAGACGTCGTAGATGTTGAACGAGAGGGCCTTGGTGAGGTTGTTGAAACCCTGCAACCTCAGGCGCGGCAACGGCTTGACCACGGTAGGGGGATTCCCGGTCGGACGGCGAAGACGCGGATTATGCGGCAAACGGAGGCGGGGGGAAACGCGCCCTGTCACCCCGGAGTCATACACCGGACGGCGGCTGTCGGCTCGGGGGACTGCACATATCGGGCTGGGGTGACGTAGAGTGCCGTAGGTTGACGCTATTTGCCCAATCCCCTGGTTCGCCCTAAGCTCACTCGATAACCTAAGCCCAATCCCATGTCAGCCAACCCGGTAGCCCCCTTGACTGCCCTGCGTCGAACCAATAGCCCGTTGTTGCCCGACGGCGCAACGATCGAACGCTTCCTGGCGCACTGCCACCGCCGACGCTATCCGTCGCGGACCGACGTGTTCCGCCCGGGGGACCCCGCCAGCACCCTTTACTACGTCGTTTCCGGCTCGGTGAGCATCATCACCGAGGAAGAAGACGGCCGCGAACTGGTGCTCGGCTACTTCGGCCCCGGCGAATTCGTCGGTGAGCTCGGCCTGTTCATCGAAAGCGACCATCGCGAGGTGATCCTGCGCACGCGCAGCACCTGCGAGCTCGCCGAGATCGGCCACGAGCGCCTCTACGACCTGCTGCTGACCCGGCTGTCGCTGGACGCGCCCAAGCTGCTGTATGCGATCGGCGCCCAGATTTCGCGGCGTCTGCTCGATACCAGCCGCAAGGCCGGCCGCCTGGCCTTCCTCGACGTCACCGACCGCATCGTGCGCGCCCTGCACGACCTGGCCAAGGAACCCGAGGCCATGAGCCATCCGCAGGGCACCCAGCTGCGGGTGTCGCGCCAGGAGCTGTCGCGCCTGGTCGGCTGCTCGCGCGAAATGGCCGGCCGCGTACTCAAGAAGCTGCAGGCCGACAACAAGCTGCACGCTCGCGGCAAGACCGTCGTCCTGTACGGGACGCGCTGAGCCGCCGACGATGGGCCGCGCCGCCACCTCCGCCGAGACCGCACCCCGGGTGCGTCCGGCGGAATTGGGCGATGCCCACGACGTCGCCCGCCTGCTCGGCGACCTCGGCTACCCCTGTAACCGCGACGAGGCCGCCGAACGCATCGCGGTGGTCCGTCACGACCCGCGCCAGCACCTGCTGCTGGCCGAGATCGACGGCGAGGCCTGCGGTCTGGTCGCGCTCTACACCCTCTATTCGGTCGTCCACGGCAACGAGCTGGCGCGGATCACCGCGCTGGTGGTGTCGCCGGCCTGCCAGCGCCAGGGCATCGGCCGGCGCCTGCTGCGCGAGGTCGAGCTGATCTCGCGCCGCACCGGCGTGTCGCGGATCGAGGTCACCAGCAACCTGCGCCGCAGCGAGGCGCACGCGTTCTACCGCGACTGCGGGTACAGCGACGGTTCGCTGCGGTTTGTTAAGGCGCTGGGCGACTGAGAGCCTGGGCCGGCGCGGCCCGACGCCTCCAGACAGCTTCGTAAGGTGTGGTGAGCGCAGCGAACCGCACCGTTCGCCGCCTTCGAGTCCCGCGACGATGCGGTTCGCTGCGCTCACCGCATCCTACGGCGCGCGCTTATTCGATTGAGACGCCGGGCGGCGCCGTAAGGTTTGCGGCCGCTGGGTTTGCGCGGTCGCGGCTTACGCCGCTCCTACCCCAGAGCGGTCGCGAGTGTGGCGAGCGTCGCCCCTCGGCACTGCGCTGGCGCGCGAATCGCGGCTTATGCCGCTCTCACAGAAGGCAAGTACGACCCGCTTTGGGAGCGGCGTAAGCCGCGATTGCGCAACCCCGACGGTCTGCGCTGGCCTTGCCTAAGCCGCCGCCGAGGCGACCGCGTCGCCGCCGCGCCCGGGACAACCCCAATTGAGGATCGGCGTGCCCGGAGGCAGCACCTGCCGGAACATCTCGATCCGGCGCGGTTTCGGGTTGACCACGACCGGCCGGCGCGCGGCCTTGAGCAGCGGCAGGTCGGCGCTGCTGTCGGAATAGGCGACCTCGACCGGCGCGGTATAACCGGCCTCGCGCAGCATGGTCATCTTCATTTCGGAGTGGCAATGGCGCAGCGCGCCGACCGCGCCCAGGCGCGGACCGACCAGGGTGCCGACCACAGGCACGTCCTCGTGGGCGACGAAGGCCAGGATCGCGCGCGCCAGCTCCGGCGGCGCGCCGGTGGCGATCACCACTCGGTCGCCGCGCTCGCGGTGATGATGCAGCACGTCCAGCGCCACCGGCAGCAGCCGGCGCCGGATCTCGTCGGTATGCGCAGCGACGTAGCGGTCGATGGCGGCGTCGAACTCGCGGCGCCCGCCCATGCCGACCGAACCGACCCAGACGAAGCCGGAAATACCGACCCGCCGGGTCGGCAGGAAGGCGATCATCGGCCCGAACACCGGCGCGATCAGCAGCGCCAGCACCTGCCGCCACCACGAGCGCCGGATCAGCCAGGCGAACAGATGGCTACCGGAATCGCCGTCGTAGAGGGTGTGGTCGAAGTCGAACACCACCAGCGGCGCGTCCTCGCGCGCGGGCGGGAAGCGGCCCGCCGCGCTCATGCCGCGAACAGCCGCTGCAGGGCCGCGCCCGGGTCGCGTTCGCGCATGAAGCTTTCGCCGATCAGGAAGGTCTCGATGCCGGCGGCGCGCATCTTGGCCACGTCGGCGCCGGTGGCGATGCCGCTCTCGGTGACCAGGGTGCGGTCGCGCGGCACGGCGTCGCGCAGGGCGATGCTGGTGTCCAGCGAGACCTCGAAGGTGCGCAGGTTGCGGTTGTTGACGCCGATCAGCTCGCAATCGGTCTGCAACGCGCGCTCGAGCTCGTCGATGTCGTGGACCTCGACCAGCACGTCCATGCCCAGCTCCATCGCCAGACCGGCCATTTCGATCATCGGTCCGTCCTCGAGCGCGGCCACGATCAACAGGATCGCGTCGGCGCCGATCACCCGGGCCTCATAGACCTGGTAGGGGTCGATGGTGAAGTCCTTGCGCAGCACCGGCAGCGAGCAGGCCGAGCGCGCCTCGCCCAGGTACAGGTTGCTGCCCTGGAAGAAGTCGACGTCGGTCAGCACCGACAAGCAGGCCGCGCCGCCGGCCTCGTAGCTGCGCGCGATCTGCGCGGGCTGGAAATCGGCGCGGATCAAGCCCTTGGACGGACTGGCCTTCTTGACCTCGGCGATCACCGCGGCCTCGCCGGCGGCGTGCTTGCGCTTGATCGCATC
>CAMLID010000129.1 GCA_946480055.1 uncultured Lysobacter sp.
AAGCGCGCGATGGACGTGATGCTGGCCGGCAAGGTCGCGGTGGTGTGCGGCTACGGCGACGTCGGCAAGGGCTGCGCGCATAGCTTGCGTGCCTACGGCGCGCGCGTGGTGGTCACCGAAATCGACCCGATCAACGCCCTGCAGGCGGCGATGGAAGGCTTCGAGGTCAACACCGTCGAGAGCACCCTCGGCCGCGGCGACATCTACGTCACCACCACCGGCAACAAGGACGTGCTGACCCTGGCGCACATGTCGCAGATGAAGGATCAGGCCATCGTCTGCAACATCGGCCACTTCGACAACGAGATCCAGGTCGATGCGCTGAACGCCTCGGGCGCCAAGCGTCTGAACATCAAGCCGCAGGTCGACAAGTACACCTTCGACAATGGCAACGCGATCTTCCTGCTGGCCGAAGGCCGCCTGGTCAACCTGGGCTGCGCCACCGGCCACCCGAGCTTCGTGATGTCGAACTCGTTCTCGAACCAGACCCTGGCCCAGATCGACCTGTGGGCGAACAAGGACAGCTACGAGCCGAAGGTCTACATCCTGCCGAAGAAGCTGGACGAGGAAGTCGCGCGTCTGCACCTGGAAAAGATCGGCGTGAAGCTGACCCGTCTGACCGACGAGCAGGCCGCCTACCTCGGCGTCTCGGCCGACGGTCCGTACAAGCCGGATCACTACCGCTACTGATCGACGCCGGCCGCCAAGCCGCTGCGATGCAAGACGAGAACGGGCGCTACGGCGCCCGTTTTCTTTTGGGCGATGTTGTCGCGCGATCGCGAGAACGCGCGCGTGTCATGGCATCGCGAGGTCGTGCAGTTGTCACCGCACGCTACGCGCTAGCCCTTGCAGGAGCGGCGCGAGCCGCGACCGCGCAAGCGGCCGAAGCGACGTGGTCGCGGCTCACGCCGCTCCTACCCCAAAGCCGCAGCTTCGAGGATGACGCTCTAGCTGCCTGCAGAAGCCTGGCTCTCTGTGGGAGCGGCGTAAGCCGAGATTGCGCAAGCTCCGCAGCTACGCCTCCGCGCGCCGCAGCGACCAGAACGGTATCTCGCGCCGCAGCCGGTAGCCGTTCTGCTCGTACAGGCCGATCGCGCGCGGATTCTCCTGGCTCACGTGCAGGAACGGGATCCGCCCGCGCGCATGGTTGTCGTTGGACAGGAACACCAGCAGCCGGCGCGCGTAACCGCGGCCGTTGAAATCCGGATGCGTGCAGACCGCGCTGATCTCGGTGTAGGCGTCCATGCCCATGCGCTCGCCGATCATCGCCGCGAGCCTGCCGTCCTGATAGATGCCGAAGTAGCGGCCCAGGTCCATGGTGCGCGGGCGGAAATAATGCGGATACACCACGGCGGTCAGCGCCAGCACGTCCTCGCGCCGGCTCTCGTCCAAGGGCACGATCTCCGGGCCTGCGACCGCATCGACCGGGCGGTCGCAGATCATCTGCGCCAGATCGGCCAGATGAGCGAGCTGCCAGGCCGCGGACACCGTCGGTGCGCGCCCCAGCACCAGCACGGTATCGCCGGCCGGCACCAGCGCCTGCAGCGCGGCCTGCGCCTCCAGGCCGGCCTGCGGCACGCCCAGGAACGGCGCCACCTGCGCCGGATAACGCGCGGCCTCGCCCTCGCGCAAGGCCAGCGGCCGGTGCCGGCTGGCCAGGGATTCCCAGATCGGGTTGTCGAGCACGTGTTCGGACATGCGGGGTCACCGTGTGCGCTGAGCCGAGTCTAAGGGGCAGGTTTGGGCCGGCGGGCGCGGCGATCAAGGGCGGAACGGATAGCGTTTTATTTCATCGCGATGAAGCGATACCATGGACGCCACTCCGTCGCACGCCCCCGCCCATGCTGCCGATCAGTTTCGAGTTCTACCCGCCCAAGACCGACGAGCAGCGCGCGCAGCTGGACAAGACCGCGACCAAGCTCAAGGCGCGCAAGCCGCAATACGTGTCCTGCACCTTCGGCGCCGGCGGCTCGACCCTGAGCTACACCCCGGACACCGTGCGCCACCTGCGCGAAAGCCACCGTTTGGACGCCGCGCCGCACCTGTCCTGCGTCGGCGGCACCCGCGCCGAAATCCGCCAGTTGCTGAGCCAGTACCGCGAGATCGGCTGCCGCCGCCTCGTCACCCTGCGCGGCGATCTGCCCTCGGGCATGGCCAGCGCCGGCGACCTGCGCTACGCCAACGAGCTGGTCGAGTTCATCCGCGCCGAAACCGGCGACCACTTCCATATCGAAGTCGCCGCGTATCCGGAAATGCACCCGCAGGCGCGCGACGCCCACAGCGACCTGGAAAACTTCAAGCGCAAGGTCCGCGCCGGCGCCAACGGCGCGATCACCCAGTACTTCTACAACGCCGACGCCTACTTCCGTTTCGTCGACGACGTGCGCGCGGCCGGGATCGACATTCCGATCGTGCCGGGCATCATGCCGATCGCCAATTTCAGTCAGCTGCGCCGTTTCTCCGACCTGTGCGGCGCCGAAATCCCGCGCTGGATCCAGCAGCGCATGATGGCCTACGGCGACGACGTCGACAGCCTGCGCGAGTTCGGCGCCGACGTGGTCGCGCAGTTGTGCCGGCGCCTGATCGAAGGCGGCGCGCCGGGCCTGCACTTCTACACCCTGAACCTGTCCAAGCCGACGCTGAGCGTGGTCTCGCGCCTGGGTTGATGCGCCGCCCGTGCGCGCTGCGCGTACGCCCGATGAACGGACTGCGACCTTCGCACTGTCGCCAACCCGGCACCGGCGCTACGCTGCGGCGATGCCTTGGTACGTCCGTTTCTGCGCCCTAGTCCTGCTGCTGATCGCGGCGTCGCTGTGGCCGCGGCCGGCGCAGGCGCAGATCCGGCGCTGCGTCGGATCGGACGGCGCGGCGGTGTTCACCGACCGCCGTTGCGAGGACATCGGCAGCGCCGACAGCCTGCCGCGCACCCCGGCCGCGGCGGCCGGCGCCAAGGGCGGCTACCGCGGCGGCTGCGCGCGCAGCCTGCAGGACCTGGTGTTCCAGATGACCAGTGCGATCGACAGCCACGACGCCAACCGCCTGGCCGGTGTCTACCACTGGACCGGCATGTCCGGCAGCACCGGCTACTCGGTGCTGGAGCGGCTGGACGCGATCGCCCGACGGCCCCTGGTCGACATCGTGCCGGTGATGTCGACACCGGCCGCGCCGCCTGTCCCGATACCGGAGCCCGCGTGGGTCGTCAGCGACGATGCAGCGCCGGCCGACGCCGAGCCCGGCTCGGAGCTCACGCCCGTCCCGCCCGACCCCGACTACTACCCGCAGACCAGCGTCCGCCGGATACCGGTGGCGCTGCGCGTCGAGCAGACCCTGTCCAACGGCAGCACGCCCTCGCACACGGTGTTCGGCCTGATCCGGCATTTCGGTTGCTGGTGGATCAAGGGCTGAACCGCGGCGGCGCGGGCGTGCCGGAACGTGCGGATGGGTCCGGTCGCGCCTTCAGGGCACAATAGCGGTTTCTCCCCCCACGGAAGCCGGCATGAACTACCCCGAATGGATCTGGCACAACGGCGCGATCAAGCGCTGGGCCGAAGCCACCACCCACGTGATGTCGCATGCGCTGCATTACGGTTCGTCGGTGTTCGAAGGCATCCGCAGCTACGACACCCCGAACGGGCCGATGATCTTCCGCCTGAGCGAGCACAACACGCGTTTGTTCGCCTCGGCCAAGATCTACGACATGCCGATGCCGTACACGCTGGACCAGGTCAACCAGGCCTGCCGCGAAGTGCTCAAGGCCAACGACTACACCACCGACTATCTGCGTCCGGTCGCTTATCGCGGCCTCGGCGGTTTCGGCCTGTCCGCCGACACCCCCACCGACATGGCGGTGGCGACCTGGAAGATGGGCCAGTACCTGGGCGCGAGCGTGCTCGAGCAAGGCATCGACGCCTGCGTGTCGAGCTGGCAGCGCTTCGCGCCGAACACCATCCCGGCCGGCGCCAAGGCCGGCGGCAACTACCTGTCGGGCCAGCTGGTCGCGCGCGAAGCGCGCCGTCTGGGCTTCGGCGAAGGCATCGCGCTGGCCTCGACCGGCCTGCTGTCCGAAGGCGCGGGCGAGAACCTGTTCCTGGTCTTCGACGGCGCCCTGCACACCACCCCGGTCAGCGCCGCCCTGCTCAACGGCATCACCCGCAACACCATCATCACCCTGGCCCGCGACGCCGGCTACACGGTGGTCGAGCGCGACCTGCCGCGCGAATACCTGTACCTGTGCGACGAGCTGTTCATGTGCGGCACCGCCGCCGAGATCACCCCAATTCGTTCGGTCGACGGCCGCCAGGTCGGCGCCGGCAAGCCCGGCCCGGTGACCCAGCACATGCAGGAACTGTTCTTCGGCCTGTTCAACGGCAAGACGCCGGACAAGTACGGCTGGCTCGAACGCGTCGATTGATCGTGCCGCAGGTTTCCCCGCCTCGCGCGAGGCGGGGAAATGGAAGCGCGATGAAGAACCTACCCGTGGCGCCGGCACGCAGCCGACGCCGGTACGCCGGCAGTCAGCCCAACCGGGTCATCGAGCCGTCGAACCGCAGCGTCGCCACCACGCCCTTCTGCTCGCCCGGCTTGACCCGCACGTCCCAGCCGTAGAGTTCGCACAGCCGGCGCACGATCGACAGACCGATGCCGCCGCCCTGCGAATGGCCGGCGTGGGTGCCGCGGTAACCGCGCTCGAACAGCTTGGCCGCGTCCTCGGCGCTGAGGCCGGGACCGGAATCGATCACTTCCACCGAGGTCGGGTGCAGGCGCACGATCACCTCGCCCTGGGTCGTGTACTTGACCGCGTTGCCGATCAGGTTGCCCAGCGCGACCGCGACCGCCGCTTCCGGCGCATCGACGATCAGGCCGCGCTCGCCTTCCACGCGCAGCTCCAGGGGCTTGCCCGCGAGCTGGGCGCGGTGCGCTTCCAGCAATTGCTCGGACAGGCGTGCGATGTCGGTCGCGCCGTGGCCGCGTTCGTTGCGCGACAGCAGCAGCAGCGCGCTGATCAGATCGGTGCACTGCTGCTCGGCACGCTGGATACGGGCCAGGCGGATGCGGGTCTTCTCGTCCAGGTCCGAGCGCGTCAGCAGCAGCTCGACCGCGCCCTTGATCACCGCCAGCGGTGTGCGCAGCTCGTGGCTGACGTCGGCGTTGAACTCGCGATCGCGCTGGACCACGTCGGTCAGGCGTTCGGCGTAGTCGTCCAGCGCCTTGGCCAGCTCGCCGACCTCGTCGTCGGGGAAATGCGTGGCCAGGCCTTCGGGCTGCGAGGCGCGGCCGGACAGGCGCAGACGCCGCGCCAGTTCCGACACCGGGCTCATCACGCGCGAAGCCGCCCACCAGCCGACCAGCAGCGACAGCAGGGTGAAGACCAGCACGGAGCCGTAGATCGCGCGGTTGAACTGCATCTCGCCGCGCGTGGTCGAGCTCATGTCGTAGGCGAGGAAGAACCAGGCCTTGGGGGTCTTGCGTACCGCGAGCTTGTAGGCGAACGACTCGCCGTTCTCGTCCTGGCCGCGCAGGCCGTGGATGCCGTCCTTGAGTTCGAACCACTCCGGCCGGTTGATGCGCACCGAATCGAACTTGTCCGGGGTGTAGACGAAGGCACGGATCTGATCGACCGCGAACTCCGGGTTCTTCGGATCCTTCTCGAACTGCAACGCGAACTGGGTGATGTTGCGGTTCATCACGTCTTCGACCAGCGCGTTCTCGACCCGGGTGCGGGTCCAGTTGGTCGCGAACGCGAACAGCGTCGTCAGCCCGAAGCCGAGCAGGACGAAGGACAGAATGATGCGGCTGCGCAAGCGCCGCCGATAGCGAACCCGTTTCTTGCGCCGCTGCGGCGCGGGCGATTCCCCTGTCGCCACGCGATCAACCGTTCTCGGGGGCTGCGATGCGGTAACCGATGCCATGACGGGTCTGGATCAGCGGCGTTTCGAAGGGCTTGTCGACCACCGCGCGCAGGCCATGGATGTGCACGCGCAGGCTGTCGGAGTCCGGCAGTTCCTCGCCCCAGACCCGAGTTTCCAGTTCCTGGCGCGTGACCACGGCCGGCGAGGCTTCCATCAGCGCCTGCAGGATCTTCAGCGCGGTCGGGTTGAGCTGCAGCAGCTTGCCCTGGCGACGCACTTCCAGCGTGTCCAGGTTGTATTCCAGATCGGCGGCGTTGAGCACGCGGGTCTGCACGCCGCGGCCGCGGCGCGAGAGCGCGTTCAGGCGCACCTCGACTTCCTGCAGCGCGAACGGCTTGATCAGGTAATCGTCGGCGCCGGAATCGAAGCCGGCGAGCTTGTTGTCGAGGCTGTCGCGCGCGGTCAGCATCAGCACCGGGGTCTGCTTGCGCGCTTCGTTGCGCAGCTTGCGGCAGACCTCCAGGCCGTCGAGGCCGGGCAGGTTCAGATCGAGCACGATCGCGTCGAAGTCGTGCACCACCGCCAGGTGCAATCCGGTGATGCCATCGGCGGCGAAGTCCACGGTATGGCCGCGGTCTTCGAGAAAGTCGCCCAGGTTGGCGGCGATGTCTTGGTTGTCTTCGATTACGAGTATGCGCATTGGACCTTCCTGTTTGTGCCTTCGACCCTGCGGTCGCTGCAAGGTTCCTGACTCTGTGGCGGCGACCCGCGGCGGCCGTAGTGAAGACGAGGCGGCGTAGCCCGTGATTCTGCCAGAGCCCGCGCTATGCGCTTCTCACTCGTTCATGACGGGCCGTACCGGGCAAACAAAGGCCCAAGCGCGGGGCCACCGCGCCTGGGCCAAAAGGGTATTGCCCC
>CAMLID010000130.1 GCA_946480055.1 uncultured Lysobacter sp.
CGATGGGCCCGAAGATCTCGGTCGATTCGGCGACCCTGATGAACAAGGGCCTGGAAGTGATCGAGGCCCACCACCTGTTCGGCGTACCGGGCGAACGCATCCAGGTGCTGGTGCACCCGCAGAGCCTGGTCCATTCGCTGGTCGAATTCGTCGACGGCTCGACCCTGGCCCAGCTCGGCCTGCCCGACATGCGCACCGCGCTGGCGGTGGGTTTCGGCTGGCCCGAGCGGATCGCCTCCGGCGTGGCCGGACTGGATATGCTGGCCCACGGCCGCCTCGATTTCGAGCCGCCGGATCAGGGCGCCTTCCCCTGCCTGCGCCTGGCCTTCGAGGCCCTGGCCGCGGGCGGCACCGCCCCAGCGGTGTTGAATGCCGCCAACGAAGTCGCCGTTTCAGCGTTTCTTCAGCGGCGTATCGGTTTCCTAGCGATACCGGCGCTGGTCGAGGACACCCTCGCAGCGCTCCCCTCCACCCCGGCGACCTCGCTGGCGGTTCTGCGCGATGCCGATGCGCAGGCTCGCCGGTACGCCGGGCAGGCTATCGACCACAAGGCATAGCGCATGGGCCCGACCCGACGAGTGGAACTCCCATGAGCGAATTCATCGGCTCGGTCTGGTGGCTGCTGGTCAGCCTGGGCGTGCTCGTGACCTTCCACGAGTTCGGCCACTACTGGGTCGCGCGCCGCAGCGGGGTCAAGGTGCTGCGCTTCTCGGTCGGCTTCGGCAAGCCGCTGTGGATGCGCCGCGACCGCAACGGCACCGAATTCGCGATCGCCGCGATCCCGCTCGGCGGCTACGTCAAGATGCTAGACGAGCGCGAGGGCGACGTCGATCCGGCCGACGCGCCGCACGCGTTCAACCGCCAGCACGTGCTCAAGCGCATCGCGATCGTCGCCGCCGGCCCGATCGCCAACCTGATCCTGTGCGTGGCGCTGTTCTGGCTGATGTTCGTGATCGGCCGGCCGGACTACGCGCCCGCGGTCGGCCAAGTCCAGGGCCTGGCCGCGCAGTCGGGCCTGGTCCGCGGCGACGTCATCGTCTCGATCGGCGAGCGCGCCACCCCGACCACCACCGAAGCCAGCTTCGCCCTGCTCTCCGCCGCGCTGGACCGCAGCGACGTCGCCGTGCGCGTGCGCGGCGAAGACGGTCGCGAAGCCGTCCGCACCCTGCGCCTGTCGCAGCTGCCGGCCGGCATCGACGAACGCAAGCTGCTCGGCAACACCGGGCTGACCTGGCGCCACCAACTGACGCCGGCGGTGATCGGCCGCGTGTTCCCGGACATGCCGGCCTGGGGCGTGCTGGCCGAAGGCGACCGCGTCACCGCGATCGACGGCGATCCGGTCGCGTCCTGGCGCGATATCGGCCCCTTGGTCGATGCGCTCGGCAAGCGCGGCGGCGAAGCCATGGTCGAAGTGCAGCGCAACGGCGACCGCCTGGCGCTGCCGCTGACGCCCAAGCGCACCAAGAATCCGGAAACCGGCCAGCCCTACTGGGGCCTGGGCCTGGAAGTCGCCAAGGGCGACCCCCCGCGCGACGCCGTGCTGCGCTACGGCCCGATCGACGCGATCCCCGCCGCCTTCCGCGAAATGGGCCGTCAGACCCAGGACATGGTGGCGATGCTGGGGCGTGCGTTCAGCGGCCGGCTCTCGGTCGAGAACACCGTCGCCGGCCCGATCACCATCGCCCGAGCCGCCAACGACAACGCCCAGCACGGTCCGGCCTGGTACCTGCAGATGCTCGCGCTGCTGTCGCTGAGCCTGGGGATTCTGAACCTCCTCCCCATCCCGATCTTGGACGGCGGTCACCTGCTGTATTACCTTATCGAGCTGGTCAAGGGCAGCCCGGTCAGCGAGCGCGTGATGGCCGCCGGCCAATTTGTAGGTCTGGCGCTGATCGTCAGCCTGATGGGCTTGGCGTTCTACAACGACATCGTGAACAACCTGGTGCGCTGATGCCGGCACTGCCTATCGACCCGATGCCTCGATCGCTCGAAGCCTCGAACCGGCGCCCCGTTGCGGGCGTCAACGAACCCCAACCGGACGTAATGATGACGCGAACCCCTCCTCGCCGCATGCTCGCCCTCGCCCTCGCCACGGCGTTGACCTCGGCCGCGGCAGCTCCTGCGTTGGCGCAGTCGGCCGACCCGTTCGCGCTACCCGGCGCGCCGGCCCCGGTGCCGGGTTCGTTCACCGTCAGCGACATCCGCGTCGACGGCCTGCAGCGCATCTCCGCCGGTACGGTGTTCACCTACCTGCCGATCGAACGCGGCGACACCATGGACGGTGCCAAGGCCGGCGACGCGATCCGCGCGCTTTACAAGACCGGCTTCTTCGAAGACGTCCAGATCGGCCGCCAGGGCAGCATCGTCGTGGTCACCGTGACCGAGCGTCCGGCGATCAACAAGCTGACCCTCACCGGCAACAAGGACATCAAGAGCGAAGACCTGCTGCGCGGCCTCAAGGAAGCCGGCCTGGCCGAAGGCGACACCTTCGATCGCCTGGCCCTGGACAAGGTCACCCAGGAGCTCACCAAGCAGTACAACAACCGCGGCAAGTACAACGTCGAGATCACCCCGACCGTCGCGCGCCTGGACCGCAACCGCGTCGACCTGACCATCACGGTCAAGGAAGGCAAGGCCGCCAAGATCCGCCACATCAACCTGATCGGCAACGAGAAGTTCGAGCAGGAAAACATCGTCGACAGCTGGGAATCGCGCGAGCACAACTGGCTCAGCTGGTACCGCCGCGACGACCAGTACTCGCGCGAGAAGCTGTCCGGCGACCTGGAAAAGCTCAACAACTATTACCTCGATCGCGGCTACGTCGATTTCAACATCGAATCGACCCAGGTCTCGATCAGCCCCGACCGCCAGGACATGTTCATCACCGCCGGCATCAGCGAAGGCGATCAGTACAAGGTCTCCAAGGTCGAGGTCACCGGCGACACCGTGCTGCCGAAGGACCAGATCGAGCGCCTGGTGATCGTCAAGCCGGACCAGATCTTCTCGCGCCGCCTGCTCGAGATCAGCTCCGACGCGATCGTCGCGACCCTGGGCAACGTCGGTTACGCGTTCGCGCAGGTCAACCCGATCCCGGACGTGGACCGCGAAGGCAAGACCGTGGCCATCAACATGCAGGTCGTGCCGGGCCCGCGCGTCAACGTGCGCCGTGTGGTGTTCAAGGGCAACACCCGCACCGGCGACGAGGTCATGCGCCGCGAGATGCGCCAGTTCGAGGGCAGCTGGTACTCGCAGGCCGCGATCGACCGCTCCAAGATCCGTCTGCAGGGCCTGGGCTACTTCGAGACCGTCGACGTCGAGACCCAGCCGGTGCCGGGCAGCAACGACGAAGTCGACGTGGTCTACAACGTCAAGGAAACCACCTCGGGCAGCTTCGTGTTCGGCCTGGGCTTCTCCCAGCTGACCGGCCTGACCACGCAGATCCAGCTGTCGCAGAACAACTTCCTCGGCAGCGGCAACCGCGTGTCCGTGCAGGCCAGCCGCAACGACTACCTGCAGCGTTACGACTTCTCGTACACCAACCCGTACTTCACCGACGACGGCATGTCGCTGGGCTACAACGTGTGGTGGCGCGAGTTCGACAACTCCGACTACAACACCGCCCAGTACTCGACCACCAGCGGCGCGGCCCAGGTCGTACTCGGCCTGCCGATCACCGAGACCGATACCGTCTCGGCCATGTTCGGCATCGACAGCAACGAGATCCTGACCACCCGCGGCGGCACGCCGTTCAGTCTGGTCGACTACATCGACGCCCTCGGCACGCGCACCTTCCACGCCTGGCGCGCGGAGTTCGGCTGGTCGCGCAATTCGCTCGACAACCTGCTGACCCCGACCCGCGGCATGCAGCAGCGCGTCTGGCTGGAAATGACCCTGCCCGGCTCGACCGTCGAGTACTACAAGCTCAACTACAACATCTCCAAGTTCTGGCCGATCTCGCGCCACTTCGTGCTCAACACCCGCGCCGAACTCGGCTACGGCGACAGCTACGGAGACGCAGTCACCCGCGTGATCCCGGATCCGGACGGCGCCGGTCCGCTGACCGGCCGCACGGTCACCGCCGACGGCCTGCCGTTCTTCGAGAACTTCTACGCCGGCGGTGTGCGCTCGGTGCGCGGCTTCACCGACAACACCCTGGGTCCGCGCGAAGGCGCGTCGCCGACCAGCACCTTCACCCAGCCGATCGGCGGCTCGTTCAAGACCATCGGTTCGCTGGAAATGTACTTCCCGACCCTGCTGGACACCCCGCAGGCGCGCGTTTCGGCCTTCATCGACGTCGGCAACGTCTACAAGAACTACGACGCCTTCGACGCCGGCGAATTGCGCGCGTCCACCGGTATCGCGCTGATGTGGCGCTCGCCGATGGGCCCGATCTCGATCAGCTACGCGTTCCCGCTGAAGAAGGAGGACGCCGTGTTCAACGCCTCCGGCCAGAAGATCAAGGAAGGCGACGAGCTCGAGCGCCTTCAGTTCACCTTCGGCGGCACGTTCTGACGGCGGCGGTCGCGCCGGGCGCCCCGTGTTGACGCCTGACTACACCGCCCGCGAACTGGCCGAGCGTTTCGCGCTCGGCCTGCGCGGCGACGGCGATGCGCGCGTGCGCGGCGTCGGCACGCTCGCGCGCGCCGGCGGCGACCAGCTCGCGTTCCTGGCCAATCCCAAGTACCGCGGCCAGCTCGCCGACAGCGGCGCCGGCGTGGTGGTGATGCGCGAGGACGATGCCGACGGTTACGCCGGCACCGCCCTGATCGCGCGCGACCCCTACGTCGCCTTCGCCCATCTGGCCGCCCTGTTCGAGCCGCGCCCGCTGCGCGAGCCCGGCATCCACCCTTCCGCCGCGATCGACCCCAGCGCCCAGGTCGCCGACGACGCCCACATCGGCGCCTTCGTCAGCATCGGCGCGCGCAGCCGAGTCGAATCCGGCGCCAGCATCGGCCCCGGCTGCGTGATCGGCGACGACTGCGTGGTCGGCGCCGGCAGCGAGCTGGTCGCGCGCGTCACCCTGGTCACGCGCGTGCGCCTGGGCCGGCGCGTGCTGGTGCACCCCGGCGCGGTGCTCGGCGCCGACGGCTTCGGTCTGGCCTTCGAACGCCTGCCCGACAGCGAGCCGCACTGGATCAAGGTGCCGCAGCTGGGCGGGGTGTCGGTCGGCGACGATTGCGAGATCGGCGCCAACACCACCATCGACCGCGGCGCAATCGAAGACACCGTGCTCGAAGACGACGTCCGCCTCGATAACCAGATCCAGATCGGTCACAACGTCCACATCGGCGCCCACAGCGCCATGGCCGGCTGCTCGGCGGCCGCCGGCAGCGCTCGGATCGGCCGCTACTGCATGATCGGCGGCGCCGCCGGCGTGCTCGGCCACCTGGAAATCTGCGATCGGGTCACGGTCACCGCCATGAGCCTGGTGACCAGCTCGATTCGCGAGCCCGGCGAGTATTCCTCGGGCACCCCGTTGATGGACAATCGCAGTTGGCGTAAGAACGCCGCCCGCTTCAAGCAGCTCGACGCGCTCGCAAGGCGAGTGGCGGCTGCCGACAAGGAACCGAAATGAGCCCTACCGTGCAACTCCCGATCGACGTACCCGCGATCCAGAACCTGCTGCCGCACCGCTACCCGTTCCTGCTGGTCGACCGCGTGGTCGAGTTCGAGCCCTTCAAGCGCGTGCTTGCGTACAAGAACGTGACCGCCAACGAACCCTTCTTCAACGGCCACTTCCCCGGTCACCCGGTGATGCCGGGCGTGCTGGTGGTCGAGGCCCTGGCCCAGGCCGGCGGTATCCTGACCCAGCTGTCGACCCAGTCCAGCGCCGACGGCCGCCTGTTCTACCTGGTCAAGATCGACGGCGCCAAGTTCGTCAAGATGGTCGTCCCCGGCGACCGCCTGGAGCTGGACGTGACGGTCAAGCGCGTGATCCGCAACGTCGCCATCTACACCGGCATCGCCCGCGTCGACGGCGAACAGGTCGCCTGCGCCGAGATCGTCTGCGCCGAGGCCAAGGCCTGAACCGCGTGGGCAAGATCGTATGAGCGAGCTGATCCATTCCAGCGCAGTGATCGAGCCGGGCGCCAAGCTCGGCGCCGGCGTGCGCGTGGGCGCCTTCAGCTACATCGGCGACGAGGTCGAGATCGGCGACGGCACCGTGGTCGGTCCGCATTGCGTGATCCGCGGCCCGACCCGGATCGGCCGCGACAACAACTTCGTCGCCCAGTGCGCGATCGGCGGCGACCCGCAGGACAAGAAGTTCGCCGGCGAACGCACCGAACTGGTGATCGGCGACCGCAACACCTTCCGCGAATTCGTCACCGTCAACCGCGGCACCGGCAACGGCGGCGGCACCACCCGGATCGGCGACGACAACTGGCTGCTGGCCTATGTCCACGTCGCCCACGACTGCGCGGTCGGCAACCAGTGCGTGTTCTCCAACAACGCGACCCTGGCCGGACACGTCGCGGTCGGCGACCACGTCATCCTCAGCGGCTTCGCCGGCATCCACCAGTTCTGCCGG
>CAMLID010000131.1 GCA_946480055.1 uncultured Lysobacter sp.
TCGCGCCGCAACCGCCGCGACGAGTGGTACAAGCAGCCGGCCGGCCATATCGACCTGTGCAACGTGCCGCTGCCCACGCGCGAGGTCAGCGAGAAGGCGCCGGCCAAGCCGAGCAAGCCCGGCAAACCCAAGTCCAAGTAAGCGACACGCCTGCCGCCGCGACGCTCAGGCGTCGCGGCGCTGAGCCAGCACCTGATGCTGGAACAGGCACATCCGCACCACGCTGTGGTAACGGCCGTCGCTGAAGAACTCGTCCCGCAGCACGCCCTCGCGCTCGAAGCCCGCGCCTTCGTAGATCGCGATCGCGCGGTCGTTGTCGACGTCGACCAGCAGATAAAGTTTGTACAGATTCAACACCCGGAACGCGTAGTTGATCGCCAGCCGCGTCGCCGCGCGCGCGTAGCCGCGGCGCTGCTTTTCGGGCGAAATCATGATCAGGAATTCGGCGCGCCGGTGCATGTGGTCGATCTCGACCAGCTCGACCAGGCCGACCCGTTCGCCGTGCATGTCCTCGACGATGAAGCGGCGTTCGGACTGGTCGTGGATGTGCTTTCGGAACAGCTCTTCCAGTTCGACGAAGGACTCGTACGGCTCCTCGAACCAATAGCCCATCACACTGCGGTTGTTGTTGAGCTGATGAACGAAATGCAGGTCGCTGCGTTCCAACGGACGCAGGGTCACGGTCGGCGCGGCGGCGGATTCTTTCGCGTTCATGCGCGCACCCTACTCCATGGTCGTGGACGCCGGATGACGTAGCCCGGCGCCGTCACATCGCCTTAGCTCCGGCCCGCCTAGCCTCGCTGCGTTCCCCCGCGATAGGCCTGAACCCATGCCCCTGCTGCGACTGCGCGTGACCGGTAGCGAAGACGATGCCCGCGCCATCGGCAACCTCCTGGTGAGCCTGGACGGCATCGAACACGTCGAGGAAGTCGCCGACCTGATGCCGCGCATGGACGATGACGATTCCAGCTCGGCCGGCCTGCCCGACGATCGCGGTCCGGGCACCCACGAAATCGAGATCGACGCGCCCAACCGCGCCAGCGCGGAGAAGGTGCGCGAGGCAGTGGAAGCGCTGGCCTTCGATCTGGATGTGCTGGTCGAATTCGAGAACGAAGAAGAGCGCTGACACGCGGCCCGGTTCGGGGCCTCGCGTTCAGGCGCCCGCATTCATTCAGGGTATCGACTTCAGTGCCGCGGCCGTGCCCGGCAGCAGCGCGCGCGTACGCGCGTCGCCGGGGGCATCGGCGCGGCGCGCATCAGCCGGCCTTACGGCGCCGGCGCAGCAGGCGCACGAACCACAGGCCGGCCAACACCACCGCACCCAGCGGCAGCAGCACCGCGAACGCGCGGATCAGCCAGGCGATCACGCCGGTGACGATGCTGCCGAAATCGCCCAGGGCCTGACCGATCTCGCTGCGGTTGGCCTGCGACTGCGGCGCGTTGAAGCTCAGGGTCAGCAATTGGGTGTCGACCCGGCGCTGGTGCTGCGCGCCTTCCTGCTGCGCGCCCTGCAACTGCGCCTCGACCTGGGCGATCTGGGTCGACAGGATCATCATGTCCTGGATCTTCAGATCGCGACGGGCCTGGAATTCCAGCAGCCGCTCGTGCTCCCGCCGCAACCGGTCCTGCAGCAGGCTGTTGTCGCGCATCACCACCGCCAGATCCTCCGCGTGGGTGTTGCGGCTGGCGATCTCGTCGCCCTTGCCGGCCAGCGCGATCAGCGGATCGATGCCGGCGGGCACTACCCGTACCTGCAACCTGGCGCTGGGGAAGTCGCCGCCCTGCTGCTGCAAACCCAGCACCGCGCAGGGACCGAACTTGCCGCCGTTGCAGGCGTCCTGAGCCGCGCGCAGGCGCTTGGGAATCTCGGCCGCCTCGATCTTGAGATCGATCTCGTGTTCGTAGGCCAGCTTCACGCCCAGATCGGCGTCGCCCTGCGCGCGCCCGGGCGCGCCGGCCGTGCTTTGGGCCGGTGCGGCAGCCGCTTCCTCGGGCGCGGTCTGCTTGCTGCAGGCGGCCGCGGCCACCAAGGTCAAGGCCAACGCGGCCGTGGTCCAAACGCTGCGCATCGCGACTCTCCCCGAGCCCCCTGTGGGCTGGGCGGACTATGACACCGCCGCGACGGCCGCCACCAGCGGGGCGGCACGCGGCATTCAGTCCGGCGCAAGCCGGTCCCGCGACGGGACCGACTCGCCTCTGCCGTCGCATCCGTTGCGAGCCCGCACCGCAAGCGCAGGCCCGCGCCGGCAGGCTCAGAACCTATGCTTGAAGCCGGCCGTCACGAACCGGCCCAGACCGTCGTACTGGGTGATGTCGTAGGGCAGCGCACCGCCGGCCGGATCGAACGGCGGATCGCGGTCGGTCAGGTTCTGCACCGACAAGTACAACGTGGTGTCGCGCACGCCTTCGTAGGCGACGTAGAGATCGAAGGTATGGCTGTCGTCGACCTTGCTGCGCAGCCCCGGATTGCTGCGCGCATCGACCACCTGCTGCGCGTAGCCGCCGATGTAGCGCCACGACAACTGGCCGTTCCAGTCGCCGCGCTTCACCCCCAGCGAGGTGATGCCGCGCCACTTCGGCAGCGCGCCGAAGCGGTTGCCGCCCGCGCCTTCCAGCGCCTGCTCGCCGGCGACCTGCGGCTGCTCGTAGCTCAGCAAACGCGTCCAACTGCCGTCCAAGGTCCAGTCGGCGGCGCCGGCATGCCAGACCTGGCGGCCTTCGATGTCGAAGCCGGTCGTGGTCAGCGTGCCCTGGTTGGCGTAGCGGTTCTCGATCAGTTGCAGACGGCCCTGGGCGTCGCGGGTCACGCGGCCCGGATACGCGGACGGGTTCGACACGATCGCCTGCAGGCTGTCGGGACCGATCAGGTCGCGCTGGCGGATGCGGTACAGGTCGATGCCCAGGCTGGTGTCGGCGCTGGGCGACCACAGCGCGCCGAGATTGACGTTGCTGGAACGCTCGGCGTCGAGGTCCGGATTGCCGGCGCGCAGGATGGTCACGCCGCGCGAACCGCCCGGCTGCACCGGATCGAAGGGATCGATCACGCTGCCGTAGCTGATCGTGGTGCTCTGCGCGATTTCCGGCAGCGACGGCGCGCGGAAGCCGCGCGAGGCATTGAGCCGCAGCAGCCAGTCTTCGTTCGGCTGCCAGCGCACACCGAGCTTGGGCGAGAAGGCGCTGCCGAAGTCGCTGTAGTGGTCGCCGCGACCGGCCAGCTGCACCTCGACCGTATCGAAGGGCTTGAGGCTGAATTCGACGAACGCCGCCGAGACCCGACGCTGGCCGTCGATCAGGTTGATCGCCGGACGCAGCTCGGTGCCGGACAAGACCTGCGGACTGGTGCGCGCGTCCTGGGCCTCGTCGCGGAACTCCACGCCGGCGGCGACGCCGACATCGCCCGCGCGCCACTGCCAGGGGAAGCCGGAGACCTTGGCGTTGACCGTGGCCAGGCGATAGGTGCCCGGTCGGCGCGTCGACAGGCGCAGCGCGTCCAGCGCGCCGGGCGTATTGCCCGGATTCAAGAAGTCGTAGCTGCCGTCGGCGAGCACGCGCTCGAACACGTAGCGGTCGACGAAGTTGCGCACGTATTCGCGCTGGCGGCTTTCGGAATAGTTGGCCGCCAGTTCCCAGTCCCAGACCTCGCCGCGGCCGCGCAGGCCGACCAGGGTGCGCTGGAACTGCGACTTGTTGATCTTGTAGCGCGGACCGAGGCCGAGGAAGGTGGTTTCGAACGGCGTCGGCACAGCGAACGGATTGTTCGGATGCCCGACCGGCAGCACCACCGGAACATCGACCAGTCGCCCGGTGTTGCGGTCGTAGGCACGCAGGCCCGCACCCACCGACAGCGGCGCACCGAAGTAGGTGCCGTTGTGGCCGGTGCTGTAGAGCAGCTCGGCGAAACCCTGCACCGAATCGTTGAACCAGTAGTCGCCCGCCAGCGACGCCTGATAGCGCTCGGCGTCGGGCAGCAGGGTGCGGTAGGACTGGGTGTTGAACGCGCAGGCTTCGCCCGGCAGCGGGCTGCCGAAATCGGCGTAGGGCCGCGCCTGAGTGCCGGGCTGGCAGTTCGGGAAACGCTGCGGCGCGCGCGGGTTGCTCAGGTGGGCGCCACCCTGGGTCGACCAACCGGCGAGCCGGCCGCCGGGTTGGTCGCGGTAGTCGCCGTCGCGGGTCAGATCGCGTTCGTCGGCGTCGAGGCGGCCGCGGTCGAGTACGTCCAGGCTGAAACGCAGGCTGTAGCCGTCCTTGTCCGGATCGCCGACGCCGGCGCGCAGCCCCAGGCTGCGCTGGTCGATGCCGCCTTCGGTGGCCGCGCCGTAGGCAGCGTCGAGTTCAATGCCCTCGATCTTGCGGCGCAGGATGATGTTGACGACGCCGGCGATCGCGTCGGAACCGTACAGCGCCGAGGCGCCGTCCTTCAGTACCTCGATGCGTTCGACCGCGCCCAGCGGCAGCGCATTGAGGTCGACGAAATTGTCCTGGGTGTTCTGGGCGAAACCGTAGGCGGCGACGCGATATCCGTTGACCAGGACCAGGGTGTTCTTCTGGCTCAGGCCGCGCAGCGAGACACCGGCCGAGCCGTTGGCGAAGCTGCCGGTGTATTGCTCGTTGAAGCTGTTGCCGCTGTTGGCGGTGAGACTGCGCAGCAGGTCGGACACGGTGACCTTGCCGCTGCGTTCGATCTGGGCGCGGTCCAGCACCAGCACCGGATTGACGCCGGCCTCGTCGCTGCGACGCAGGTTGGTGCCGGTGACCTGGACCGTGTCCAGGGTGACGCCGTCGTCGTCGGCGGCGGCTTCATCGGCCCGCGCCAACGGTGCGGCCAGGGCGATCGCCAGCGCCAGGATCGCGGGTCGGTAACGTGGGCGCGGCGGAACGGAAAAAGACATGCAAGCACTCCAATAGGCGGACAAGGGAAAGGCAGATACGAAAAGGTCCGTCCGTAGCGGCACGCCGCGGCGCACCCGCGCCACCACGCGTGCGGCAGACCTGGGAGAGGGAGAGAGAGCCGCGAGTCGAATGCGCTCGCGTGCCGCTCCGGACGGATGAGCGGTGGCAGGCTCAGCCCGTGGCGGGCATGGCCTGCGATCTACAGTCGGGCCGGGCGATGCGAACGCGCGGCGTATCGATGCGGGGACGGCACGAACGCTGCGCGCGGGAATCGGATTGCGGGGTCATGCGGAACTCGTGCAAGGACAGCGGCGGAACGGATGGCGTGAGTCGCGCTCAGCGACGACAACGCTCCGTACAGCGCATCGCGCCCACCAGCATGCGGCGGAAACGCGGGTTGAGGTGTCCTGTAACGATCACGGTTCGCAGGTCTTGCTCGATGCCGCGTGCGGCGGCGGTGGAGAATTTGTTGCATCACGGCACGCGAGCGTCAAGCCGTGTTTTTGGGGTTCGCAACGTGTCTGCGCGAATGAAGAACCATTATCCAAACGAAACCTGAATGCGTGGTCTGCGCGAGTGGATGGCGCGGCCGTGAATGCGGCCGCGGTCGAGCGGGCGAAAGGCCAGTGCCGGCAGCAGGATCAGCGCAGCGTTCACCGACACCGAAGCGGAGCAACGAAGGATGCTCGATGAGCGTTCGCCAAGCCGCATCCGAGCGCGGCTGCGCATCGCTGAAAGCCAGTACGTTCAAGGGTTTTCGGGGCGGCGAATCCCTGCGGAACCACGATGCCCATGCCGTTGCGGACTATCGTCCAGCCGTCCGCCAACGAGGCAACCGCGCACCGCGTGGGGCGCGAAGATCGGGACACGCGGAGTCACTCGCCACGAATCCAATGACGCCGTCGCGGCCGAGCGGCGCAGACCACCCGACCGAACCGATGCTCCATGAGTTCATAAGCGATGGTTATGTGCCGATCGTTCCGCAACGGGCCTTGGATCGTGCAAGCAGCGGCTTCTCGGCCGCATTTGCGCACGGGTTAGGCCGAAGCTGCGAGCAAGCCACTACGCCTTGACACCGGTCGGAGCACGTCAGCGAAGATTGCGATCGAGGAAGGCCAGCACCCGCTCGTAATACTGCCGCCGCGATTTCTCGCCAAAGAAACCGTGAGTTTCCTCGGGCGGGAAGTAGCCCTCGTAGGACTTTCCGGCCTCTTCCAACGCGCGCTTCATCGCCCGCAGGTGCTCCGGGGACACTCGCTCGTCGCGCATGCCCTGGACCAGCATCAATTCCGCCTTGATCTTCCCGGCATGCGCGGTCGGCGACTGCTCGTGCAACTGACCAAGGTCGTCGCCGAGCGAACGCGCGAGGTAGGCCTTGCCCCAGCGCGAACGCTGGATGTCACCCCAGCGATGCATGGTCGGCAGATCGTAGGGACCGGCGGTGCCGATCGCGCAGCGATAAAGGTCGGGCTCGCGCACGCTTGCCATCACCGCCGCGTAACCGCCGTAGCTGGCGCCCCATATACATACGCGCTTGGGATCCGCATCGGCATTGGCGATCGCC
>CAMLID010000132.1 GCA_946480055.1 uncultured Lysobacter sp.
TCAAGGAAGGCGACGTGGTCAAGGTCAAGGTGCTGGAAGTCGACAAGCAGGGCCGCATCCGCCTGTCGATGAAGGCCGTCGAGGAAGGCGAGGGCGTCTCGGCCGAGTAAGCCGACGCGCAACGCTGCACTCCAGGAAAGCGGGCTTCGGCCCGCTTTTCTTTTGTGCGTCTCCCACGAACGGCGGATCCTGCGAACGAGCGAATGCTCGGGATAGCGCGCGAACGCGGCTTGGCATGCTTGCGGCTTCGAGTACCGACCTCTTTCGCAACGCCAACGGCCTTGGGTCGATACGAGCCTACGCATCAGGCCCCGCACGCGGAGCGGGACGTAGCTCCGCCCACACCCGCCGGTAGCGTAATGCTGGACCCCGGCGATCGTCGGGAGCTTTCGCGGCGAAGCTGCTAGATTCGCCTCGTCCATATAGGGAGAGCGGGGCATGGCGGCGGGAACCCAGGAACTGGAGCTGTTCGTACGCGAAGCGCTGTTGCGCGGCCAATCCAAGGAGGCGATAGCGCAGGCCTTGGGCCAGGCCGGTTGGACCTCCGAGCAGACGCGCGGCGTGCTCGATGCCTATGCCGACGTGGGCTTCGTGGTGCCGGTGCCGAAGCCGCGCGCTTCGTTGTCCGCGCGCGAGGCCTTCCTCTATCTGGTGCTGTTCGCGACGCTGTATTTCGTCGCCTTCAATCTGGGCAGCCTGCTGTTCGATCTGATCGACACCTGGCTGGCGGATCCGGTGGACCCGATCCACCAACTGCATTTCCGACTGGGGCCGGAGCTCCACTGGTCGGTGGCGGCCGTCATCATCTCTTTCCCGGTGTTCGCGTTCGTGAGCGCCTATCTGGCGCGCGAGGTCGCGCGCTATCCGATCAAGCGGTTGTCGCCGGTGCGGCGCTGGCTGACCTACCTGACTCTGTTCGTGGCCGCGGCTGTGCTGATCGGCGACATGACGGCGCTGGTCTACAACCTGCTCGGCGGCGAGCTCAGCTTGCGCTTCGTGCTCAAGGTGCTGGTGGTCGCCGCGATCGCCGGCACGGTGTTCGGCTACTACCTGCGCGACCTGCGGCGCGAGGAGACCGAGGGTCCCGGTGGGCGCGCGGTTGGGCGCGGGTTGCTGATTCTGACCGGCGCCGTGATGGTGGCGGCGGTGGCGACGGCGCTGTGGATCACCGGCGGGCCCGGTGCGCAGCGGCTGATCCGTCTGGATCAACGCCGCCTGCAGGATTTCGACCGCATCAGCACCGCGGTGGTCGGCTACGTCACCAAGCACGATCGTCTGCCGCCGGATCTGAAGACGCTGGCCGAGCAGCCCGGTGTGAGCCTGGAGTATGCCGATCCAGTCAGCGGCGCACCTTATGTCTACGAGCCGGGCGCGGGCCATGCCTATCGCTTGTGCGCCAGCTTCGATACGGACACCGGTGTCGACGGCAACGACAATTGGTACGGGCGGGAGTGGCCGCATCCGGCCGGCAAGCACTGCTTCGATCTGAATGGCGACAAGCCGTAATCCCGCCGTGGTCGCGGGCGGCTTCTACGTGCGCCGACGATGACGTGACGTCGTCGGCAGGCGCGATCCGAACGGGATGGCATCATGCCCGCACCCGTTCGGATCGCAATCGTATGCCGCTCCCCGCATCCGCCTTGGCCTCGTCACATCGAAACGCGCAACCGCAGCGGCTGCGTCTGGCGATCGCATGTGCCCTGGCCTTGAGCGCGGCGACCCCGGTTTCAGCGCAGCAAGCCGACACCGACGCGCGCACCCTGGACACGGTCGAGGTGGTCGCGCCGCGACGCCCCCTGGCGAGTTTCCCGGGCGCAGTCACCGTGATCGACGGCGAGACGCTACGCGCCGGCCAGCGCCAGGTGAATCTGTCCGAGGCTCTCGCGCGGGTGCCCGGCATCAGCGTGCTCGACCGCCAGAATTACGCCCAGGATCTGCAGGTGCAGAGCCGCGGCTTCGGCGCGCGTTCGACCTTCGGCATCCGCGGCATCCGCTTGGTGGTCGACGGCATTCCGGCCTCGGCCGCGGACGGGCAGGGACAGGCGGCGACCTTTCCGCTGGATGCGCTGGATCGGATCGAGGTGCTGCGCGGTCCGCTGGCGCTGCAGTACGGCAACGCCGCCGGCGGCGCGATCGTCGCCGCGACCGATCTGGAACGCCTGCGCGGCGCCAGCCTGCAGGCCTGGGGCGGCGATCACGGCAGTTTCCGTCTGAGCGCGGTGGCCGACGCGGCCAGCGACGACGGACGCTGGCGCGGCCGGGTCGGCGCCAGCCGTTTCCATACCGACGGCGAACGCGAGCATTCCGCCGCGCAGCGTTCGCAGTTCGACGCGGTGGCCGAGTGGGCGCCGCGCGAGGGCGAGCGCCTACGCCTGGTGCTGAATTCCCTGTCGCAGCCCGACACCCAGGACCCGCTGGGCCTGGACCGTGCCGGCCTGCGCGCCGATGCGCACGGCACCGACGCGGTCGCGCTGCGTTTCGACACCCGCAAGCGGATCGAGAACCACCAGGCCGGTCTGCGCTGGCAGCGCGACTACGCACCGGGGCGCGAGTACTGGATCGGCGGCTACCGCATCGAGCGCGACGTGCTGCAGTACCTGGCCTTGCCGATAGCGGCGCAGACCGCGCCGGGCAGCGCCGGCGGCGTGATCGATCTGGGCCGGCAGTCGACCGGCTTCGACGCCGGGCACCGCTGGCGCGGCGCACGCGGCGCGTTCGCGCTCGGCATCGAACTCGCGCGCCTGGACGAGGACCGCCGCGGCTACGAGAACTTCGTCGGCGACCGGCTCGGCGTGCGCGGCCGGCTGCGGCGCGACGAGCGCAACCGCATTTCCGACCGTGAGTTGTACGCCATCGGCGACTACGCCCCAGCGCCGGGCTGGACCGTACTCGGCGCGGTGCGGCATGCGCGCTTGGACTTCCGCTCCGACGACCGCTACTTCGCGCCGGGCAACGGCGATGACGGCGGCGGCGCCGATTACCGCGAAACTTCGGCGGCGGTCGGCGTGGCGCGCGCGTTCGCGCACGGCGAAGCCTTTGCCAGCATCGGCCGCGGCTTCGAGACGCCGACCGCGACCGAACTGGCCTATCGCGCCGACGGCAGCGCCGGCTTCAACCGCGAACTGCGGCCGGCGCGCTTCGACACCGCCGAGCTCGGCCTGCGCTGGCGCTACGGCGGTGGGCGCGTCAGCGTGGCGGCGTACCGGGTCGAAGGCGAGCATGAGATCGTGCCCGCCGACAGCCGCGGCGGCCGCGCCAGTTTCGCCAACGCCGGCCGCACCCGCCGCGACGGTCTCGAATTGGGCCTGGACGGCGCCTGGGGCGAGCAGTGGCGCTATGCGGTGGCGGCGAACTGGATCGATGCGCGCTTCGAACAGAGCTTCGCTTACCGCGTGCAGGGCGCGACGCGCACGGTCGCAGCCGGCAACCGCGTGCCCGGCGTGCCGCGCGCCGACGGCTACGCCGAAATCGCCTGGCGTTCGCGCGACGGTGCCTTGGGGGCGGCGCTGGAAGGGCGTTTCAGCGACCGCATCGCGGTCGACGATCGCAACACCGACGCCGTCGCCGGCAACGCGCGCTACGCGCTGCGCCTGGACTGGCGCCCGCGCAACGCGCGCGGCTGGCGCGGCTTCGCGCGTGTCGACAATCTGTTCGACCGCGACTACGTGGGTTCGGTGATCGTCAACGAAGGCAATGCGCGTTACTTCGAGCCCGGCGCCGGCCGCGGCTTCACCATAGGCCTGGCCTGGGACGCCGTGCCGCGCGCCGACTGAGCCGCGGAGCTCAGGCCAACCAGCGCAGCAGCTGGCGATAGACGCCGGCGTCGCCGAGCAGCTCCAGATGATGCACGCCGTAGGCGATGTGCTGGCGGGTCTTGGCGATGCGCAGGTCGTAGGCGCGATCCGGGTGCCGGCCCAGCGCACTGGCGACCGGAACCAGGCCGTCGCCCTTGGGCAGCGCGTCCTCGTCGTTGGGTTTGACGGCGGTGCTCGCCGCGATCGCATAGCAGCGCACGCCCTTGGGCAATGGCGAGGGCAGGCGGCCGTCCTCGCGGCCGTCGCCGTCCGCGTCCAGCCAATCTTGGTCGCGCACGTTGCCATGGCGCAGGTCCTGGATCCCAGCGCTGCGAACCTTGCCCAGGCGCGCGAACGGCGCGGTGTAGGGGCTCAGGCCGATCAGCTTGTCGACCCAACTGCCGGCGCGTTCCAGCGGCGCGCCCTGGTGCGGGGTGCCGAGGAACACTAGCCGATCCAGTCGCGTCAGCCAGTCCAACCGCTCTTGCTGCGCGACCAGGCAGGCGCTGCGTGCGACCAGGCCGCCCATGCTGTGGCACAGGATCGCCACGTGCTCGACCGGCACTGGCCAGTGCTGTAGCAACTGCTCCATCAGCGCGGCGAACTCGCGCCCGTTGACCGAGATATGCCGGCCGCTGTTGTAGTGTAGATACACCGGCGTGTAGCCCAGCTCGCGCGCGAGCGCGACGCCGTGGTCGTGGCCGGCGTAGTCCCATTGCAGGTCGTTCATGCACAGGCCGTGGACCAGCACCAGCAGCTTGCCGCCGGCGTCGGGCAAGGCCGCCGCCAGCTCGCGGCGGCGCAGCTTCAGCGCCACGCCGTCGTGGCGCAGGCGCATTTCGATCGCGAGCGGATTGCGGGTCGCGTCGAGGTGGTCGCCGAGCACGCCGTTGACGGCAGCAACCACGGCTTCGCGTTGCGGCGGCGGGCGTACCACGTCGAGCAGCGGCGCGAGCTTGGCGAAGGCCAGATCGAGTCCGTCGCCGACGAAACGGGTGACCCCGCGCACGCTGCGGTAGACCAGGCCGGCGATGCCGGGGGCCGGGCCGGCGGCGGAGTCGCCGAGCACGCCCGGCAGCCGGCTGATGTTGGCGTGCATCGCCTCGACCAGGTCGGTGACGCCAGTGATCGCGTCGATGGTCAGGCGGTTGACGCCGCGCAGGTCGTTGCCGTTGCGCGCCCGGCTGCGGCCGGACGCGGATGGGGAACTCGGCATGGGGGCCTGCGTGCGGTGTGGATACGATCCAGCGTATAGCACGCGGGCGGCGTCGCCAGCAGCCGGTTCAGCCAGACATGTTCAGACAGACATGTTCAGACCAGCCCGGTGGAGTAATACAGCCCGATCACCACGAACACCGCCAGGGTCTTGACCAGGGTGATCGCGAAGATGTCCTTGTAGGCCTGACGATGGCTGAGCCCGGTCACCGCCAGCAGGGTGATCACTGCGCCGTTGTGGGGCAGGGTGTCCATGCCGCCGGAGGCCATGGCCGCGACCCGGTGCAGCACCTCCATCGGGATGCCGGCGGCGTTGGCGTTGGCGATGAAGGTCTCCGACATCGCCGCCAGGGCGATGCTCATGCCGCCGGAGGCCGAGCCGGTGATGCCGGCCAGCGCGGTCACGGTGACGGCTTCGTTGACCAGCGGGTTCGGGATCGAGCTCAGCGCGTTGGCGACGATCAGGAAGCCCGGCAGCGCCGCGATCACCGCGCCGAAACCATACTCGGAGGCGGTGTTCATCGCCGCCAGCAGGGCGCCGCCGATCGCCGACTTGGTGCCTTCGGCGAAACCGGCCATCACCGGTTTCCAGGCGAAGGCGAGCACACTGAGGATGCCGATCAGCAACGCGCCTTCCACCGCCCAGATCGCCGAGACCTTGGCCACTTCCTGTACCACCGGCGCGGTGTTGCCGATCACCGCCGGATCGAAGCTGTGGCTGGCGCCGTAGTAGCTCGGTATCCACGAGGTCAGCAGCTTGTTGGCGATGCCGACCAGCAGCAGCGGCAGGATCGCCAGCGCCGGATTGGCCAGCTTGCCGCCCACGAACGGCGCCGGTTCGTTGAGCAGTTGATCGCCGTAGCCTTCGCCGGCCTTGAGCGCGCCGCGCCGGCGCCAATTCAGATAAGTCAGGCCGACGATCAGGATGAACACGCCGCCCAGCGTGCCCAGCCAGGGCGCGGCCCAGGCGTTGGTGCCGAAAAACGAGGCCGGGATGATGTTCTGGATCTGCGGCGTGCCCGGCAACGCGTCCATGGTGAAGGTGAACGCGCCCAGCGCGATGGTGCCGGGAATCAGGCGCTTGGGGATGTCGCTCTGGCGGAACAGCTCGGCCGCGAACGGATACACCGCGAACACCACCACGAACAGCGACACGCCGCCGTAGGTCAGCAGCGCGCACACCACCACGATCGACAGCATCGCCCGCTCGCGGCCGAGCAGGCGGATGGTCGCGGCCACGATCGCCTTGGAGAAGCCGGACAACTCGATCAGCTTGCCGAAGATCGCGCCGAGCAGGAACACCGGGAAGTACAGCTTGAGGAAGCCGACCATCTTGTCCATGAACAGGCCGGTGAACATCGGCGCGACCAGCG
>CAMLID010000133.1 GCA_946480055.1 uncultured Lysobacter sp.
TTGGGCCAGCAAGAGAAAGTGACCCGCACGCGCAGCGGGCGGAAGCCGTTGACCTTTGGTAACGAAACCAACGTCGAAACCGCATTTCGCGGTCGCGGCTCACGCCGCTCCTACCCAAAAGCAAGAGCGGTGCGAACGCGGCCGAGGGCTTGTGATCGCGGCTCACGCCGCTCCCACAGATAGCGGAAGGCGGACCCGAAGCGAAACCCCGCCGGCAGGCGAAGTTCGCGGTCGTGGCTCGCGCCGCTCCTACCCTAAAGCGACCGAAGCGGCGCGGCCGAGGGGTTGGCAATCGCGGCTTACACCGCTCCCACAGAAAGCAGCAGAAAGCAGAACGAGACCGGAAGCGAAACCGCCACCGGTCGGCGGAGTTCGCGGTCGCGGCTTACGCCGCTCCTACCTCACAGCGACATCGGGCAGCACACGCCGCCCTACTTCGCCATCAAGGCTTCGATCTCGTCGGCGCTGCGCGCCAGCTTGTCGGTCAGCACCTGGTAGCCGTCCTTGGTGACCAGCACATCGTCTTCGGTGCGTATCCCGATCCCACGCCACTTCGGATCCACGGTGGCGTCGTCGGGCGACACGTACAGGCCCGGCTCGATCGTGAACACCATGCCCGGTTCGAGCAGGCGCGACTCGCCCTCGATCCGGTATTCGCCGACGTCGTGCACGTCCAGGCCCAGCCAATGTCCGGTCTTGTGGCGATAGAAACGGCGGTAGCTGCCATCGGCGATGCTCTTCTCCAGCTTGCCCTTGAGCAGACCGAGCTTGAGCAGGCCTTCGGTCAGGGTTTCGACCGCGGCGTTGTGACCCGCCTCGTAGGCCACGCCGGGGCGCGCCTGCGCCAATGCGGCGGCCTGGGCGGCGCCTACCAGATCGTGCAGCGCGCGCTGCGGCGCGCTGAAGCGGCCGTTGACCGGGAAGGTGCGGGTGATGTCGGCGGCGTAGCCTCGAAACTCGGCGCCGGCGTCGATGAGGACCAGATCGCCGTCGCGCGCCTGGCCGTTGTTGGCGCGGTAGTGCAGTACGCAGCCGTTGGCGCCGGCACCGACGATGCTGCCGTAGGCCGGTTCGGCGTCGTGCATGCGGAACACGCGTTCCAGTTCGGCCTGCAGTTCGTATTCGCGCACGCCCGGACGCGCGGCGCGCATCGCGACTTCGTGCGCCTGCACGCTGATGTCCGCGGCGCGCTGCATCAGCTTGAGTTCGTCGCGGTCCTTGAACAGGCGCATCTCGTCGAGCAGATGGCCGAGCTCGAGGAACTCGTGCGGCGGCTGCGCGCCCTGGCGCACCATGGCGCGCACGCGGTTGAGCCAGCCGATCAGCTTGAGATCGAATTCCTGGTCGCGGCCGAAGTGGTAGTAGACGCGCGAACGGCCTTCGAGCAGGCCCGGCAGGATGTCGTCGAGGTCGGCGATCGGATAAGCGTCGTCGAGACCGAAGGCCTCGACCGCGCCCTCGGGACCGAAGCGCGGGCCGTCCCAGCCTTCTCGTTCGAGATCGCGCTCGCGGCAGAACAGCAGGGTTTCGCCGTGCTTGCGGCCCGGCACCAGCACCAGCACCGCTTCGGGCTCAGGAAAACCGGTGAGATACCACAGGTCGGAATCTTGCCGGTACGGGTAGTGGGTGTCGCGGCTACGGATCAGCTCGTTCGCGGCCGGCAGCACCAGGATGGCTTCGTCGCCGGCCATGCGCATGAGCTGCTTGCGGCGGCGCGCGTAGACCTTGGCGGGGATGTGGCTGGCGATGCCCGATGCGTTGCTCATCGTCGCGGCGCCCGGGTCAGTTCAGGCGCTGCCGATGCTGCGCGGCCAGCACGCAGTCGCCGTGCAACAGCAGCGCGGCGACACGCACGAACTCCTCGATCTCGACCAGCGCTTCCTCGTCCTCTTCGTCGCCGTCGTCCTGCGGTTGGGCGACGGCGAGCTTGGCCAGATCGCCCAGCGCCTCGCGGCCTTCCACCGACAAGGCATTCGCCGACACACCGGCCAGGCCGAACCCGCCGAGGAAGCCGCGGCACCAGTCGAACAGCGCGCCGCTGCGCTCGGACAGCGAGGCGTCGGCGTCCGGCAGCAACAGGGTGAAGTCGAAACTGCGGTCGGACAGCTGCGCAGCGCTCGCCAGGCGCAACTGGTCGAGCGCGCTGCCGGTTTCCGGGGCGGCAACGGTGTCGTCGGCCAGCACCTTGCCCGGCCATTCGCGCAGCGAAGCGCCGCCGCCGGCGAGCCAGCCGCACAGCGCGCCGTGGAGTTCGGAAGCCGAAGCTGCGAGCGCCAGCAGGCGGCTCTGGGCGTCGACGGCGGAGAGGTCGGGCAGTTCGATGGCGGGCACGGGTATGGCTGTGTGGGGGTTGCGCCAGTTTAGCAACGCCGCGCCGCGGCTTGTTGCGACGGACTGCGCCTGCCTACACTGCGTGCTGCCACGCCCTGCGCCCCGGTGTCCGTGCGTCTACCCTGCCCAGCCGTTATCCGTCTCGCCGGTCTGCTCAGCGCATTGCTGGCGCTGGCGGGCACGGTGCTGCCGGCGGCGGCCGCGACCCGGGACTACTACTTCACCCGCCTGGGCAGCGATGTCGGCCTGGCCCAGAACTCGGTCACCGCGCTGGCCCAGGACACCCAGGGCTTCGTCTGGGTGGGCACCCAGGGCGGCCTGCACCGCTACGACGGCCAGCGCTTCGTGCCCTACCGCCACGACCCGCGCGACCCCGCCAGCCTGCCCGACAGTTACATCACCGCGCTGACCCTGGAGAGCGACCGCGCGCTCTGGGTCGGCACCTATTCCGAGTACGTGGCGCGGCTGGACCTGGGCACCGGCCGTATCCAACGCTACCCGGCCCCGGCCGGCAGTCAGGCCTCGCGCCAGGTGATGACCCTGCTGTACCGCGCCGGCCGGGTCTGGATCGGCAGCCTCGCCGGCCTGGAGCGCCTGGACCCGGCCAGCGGCCGCCGTCAGACCCTGCTGAAGCTGCCCGACACCGTGCGCGACCGTCCCTGGCAGAAGCTGGTGTCGGATATGGACGGCAACGTCTGGTACGGCAACGGCACCGGCCTGTACCGGATCGGCATGGACGACCGGGTCGAATTGATCGACCCGCAACCGGTCGCCAGCCTGCTGCGCGACCACCGCGGCCAGGTCTGGATCGGCCGTAACGACGGCCTGTACCGCCTGCACAGCAATGGCCGCAGCCTGATCCGTGCCCTGCCCGCCGAAGCGAACCTGCCGGCGCCGTCCACCGACGTGCGCGCGATAGTCGAAGCGCCCGACCACCGCCTGTGGCTGTCGATGTTCGGCGACGGTCTGCGCCGCTACGACCCCGACACCGGCCGGGTCGAGCCGGTGCGCGAAGACGCCGGCATCGACGCCGGACTGCCGGAAGACACCATCGCCAGCCTGATGATCGACCACGGCGGTTTGCTGTGGGTCGGCGGCACCTTCCGCGGCGTCGCCCTGGCCGACCCGCGCGGCACCCGTTTCAGCTACGTGCTCGACCTCGACAGCGGCCGTCCGCGCAACGCCGCCGCCGACGACAGCATGCGCGCCCTGATCGAGGACGACTCCGGCGGGCTGTGGCTGGGCACCGACAACGCGCGTCTGCTGCGCTACGACCTGGCCCAGGACCGCTTCGACGACTACACCGCGCAGGTCGGCGTCGGCGTGCGGGTGATGGCTTTCGGCCGCAGCGATCGCGGCCGGCTATGGGTCGCGACCAGCCAGGGCCTGCAGCGGCTCGATCCGGCCACCCGCAAGCTCGAACGCATCGACCTGGGGCCGTACAGCGCGGCGCCCCTGCGCAGCATGATCGTCGCCCGCGACGGCACGCTCTGGCTCGGCTGCAGCGGCAAAGGCGCGCTGCGCTACGACCCCGCCAGCGGCGCGATCGCCCACTACGGCTACCGCGAGGGCGATGCCAGGGGCCTCAGCCACCCGGTGGTGCATGCCTTGCTGGAAGACCGCCGCGGCCGCATCTGGTTCGGCACCGGCGACGGCCTGGACCTGCTGGAACCCGCCAGCGGGCGCATGCGCCATTACCGCCATCGCGCCAACAACCCCGACAGTCTGCCCGGCAATCTGGTGCGCGCGCTGCACGAGTCCGCCGACGGCACGGTCTGGATCGGCGGCCACGCCGGGCTCAGTCGCACGGTCGAACGCGGCGGCGAGATCCGCTTCGCCCACCCGCTGGGCGCGGCCCTGAACGAACGCCCGGTGCCGGTGGTGTTCACCATCGCCGAAGCGCCGAACGGACGACTATGGCTGGGCACCGACGCCGGCATCCTGCGCTTCGACGTGATGCCCGGCTGGGTGCGACGCTACGGCCTGGCCGACGGCCTGCAGGACCTGGAATTCAACGGCGGCGCGCTCACCCGTCTGCACGACGGCCGCTTCGTATTCGGCGGCGTGCGCGGCCTGAACCTGTTCTCGCCGACCCGCATGCTCGACTCGCGCTACACCCCGCCGGTGCGCCTGCTCGGGGCCTGGATCGGCGCCGAGGCCACGGTCGACAGCGGCGCGCTGTGGCAGCCGGCACAGCTGGACGTACCGGCCGCGGCCGGGATCCTGCGCCTGCGCGTGGGCGCCCTCGACTTCGCCCCGGATTCCAGCATTCGTTACCGCTACCGGATGGATGGCTTCGATCGCGGCTGGATCGAAAACGGCATGCGCCGGGACATCACCTACACCCGCCTGCCGGCCGGCCGCTACACCTTCCGCGCCCAGGCCACCAACCGCGACGGGGTCTGGACCTCGCGCGAGCTGGTGATCCCGATCCACGTCGCCCCGCCGTTGTGGCGGCACCCGATGGTGATCCTGGCCGCGGCGCTGGCGCTGATCGCCCTGCTCGCCAGCGCGGGCTGGCGTTGGCACCGCGCTCGCCAGCGCGAACGCGGCTACTTCCAGCAGATCCGCGAGCGCGAGGAGCGCCTGAAGCTGGCGCTGTGGGCCTCGGGCGAACAGTTCTGGGACTACGACCTGGCGCGCCGCGAGATGCACCGCATGCGTGTCGACGAACAGCACGCGCAAACCCCCGACATCGGCGTCCAGACCCACGTGGTCGACGACCACGAGATCCACGCCGACGACCAGCAGCGCGTGCTCGACCTGCTCAAACAACACCTGCGCGGCGACGCGGCGCTGTTCCTGTCCGAACACCGCATCCGCAATCCCGGCGGCGGCTGGAGCTGGGTACGCGCGCGCGGCCGCGTGGTCGAACGCGACGCCAAGGGCCGCGCCCTGCGCGTGGCCGGCACCGCCCGCGACATCACCGCCAGCCGCAGCGCCGAGCGCGACCGCCGCATCTCCAGCGAAGTGCTGCGCAGCATGGCCGAGGCGGTCGCGGTGATCGACCGCGACTTCAACTTCATCTCGATCAACCCCGCCTTCACCCACATGACCGGCTACGGCGACGCCGAGGTGATCGGGCGTTCCGCCAGCCTGCTCGACAGCCGCCAGCACGACCCCGAGTTCTACCGGGAGATGCGCGCCGAACTGGAGCGCAGCGGACGCTGGTCGGGCGAGATCTGGCAGTCGCGCAAGGACGGCGCCGAGTTCCTGTGCTGGCTGCAGAGCAGCGCCGTACTCGACGCCGGCGGCCAGCGCAGCCACTACGTCGCCGTGCTCGGCGACATCACCGACCAGAAGCGCGCCGAGCAGGAACTGCGCTATCTCGCCAACTACGACACCCTCACCAGTCTGCCCAACCGCACCCTGCTCTCGGAGCGGCTGTCGCGCGCGATCGTGCGGGCGCGCCGTCAGGGCCACCGCATCGCGGTGCTGTTCCTGGACCTGGACCGCTTCAAGGACATCAACGACTCGCTCGGCCACGCCGCCGGCGACCGCATCCTGCGCGCCGCCGCCACGCGCCTGCAGGAAACCGTCGGAGCCGAGCACACCGTCGCCCGCCTGGGCGGCGACGAGTTCACCGTAGTGCTGGAGAACATCGACACGCCGGAGGATGCCGAAGCGATCGCGCGCCGCCTGCTGCGCGCGTTCGAGACCCCGCTGGACTTCGATGAGCGCCACGACGTTTCGATCTCGCCCTCGATCGGCATCAGCCTCTACCCCGACCACGCCCAGGTGCCGACCGACCTGCTCA
>CAMLID010000134.1 GCA_946480055.1 uncultured Lysobacter sp.
GCGGCGCGGCTCTGGTTGCCGTCGCAGTGCTGCAGGACTTCGGCGAACAGCGGGATTTCGAGTTCGCGCAGGGCGATCTCGTAGAGGTTCTCGGTACCGCTTCCGTTGAGGTCGCCCAGGTAGCGCCGGATCGAGGTGGCCACGTGGTCGCGCAGCGGGACGCGCGGTCCGCTGCGGGTGGCTTCGTTGCGATCGGTTGCGGCGTTCAAGCGTATCCCCTGGTGCAGTGTCGTTCCGCCGGGCGAGTGCCTGGCGCAGGGCGCGGCGGACGGGCGAGAGGGGGAGTCTAGCGCGCGACGGTCGCGGCGGACAACGCGACCGTCGCAGTTTTATTGGAAATCGAAGGTGAATGCGACGATGCGGGGCGCCGGTTCGACCACGTCCAGTTGCACCGAAGCGCTCTGCCCGGGAGCGAGCTCGTCGGTGGGCTTGTGGTCGCGCCGGTAGTCGGAAGGAGCGAACGCGCGCTGACCGACTTCCCGGCCATCGACGTCGGACAAGGTCAGCAGCAGCGTCGGCCAGCGTTGCGGCCAGCGCGCGTCGTTGCGGAAGCTGGCGTTGACGCGCAGTACACCGGCCGCGCCGGGGCTGGGCCGTACATTGCGGCCGAGCATGGTGTAGGCAGTGGGCTCGTGCCAGGGCGGCAGGCTGCAGCGCAGCACGCCGCACAGCGCGCCGACCAGCGGTCGCCAGCGCGCGTCGGCGGCGAGTTCCTGACGTTGGGCCAGGACCAGTTGCAGCGCCAATGCGAGCAGCAGTGCGCCGATGGCGGCGAATGCGCGCCAGTCGCGACGGGGTGCGGTTGCGGCGGCGGTGCCGCGTACGAAACTGGGCGCATCGCGCTTGGCACGGCCGGCGCGCGCAGGGCGGGCGGGGCGCGTGCGTGCGTTGGGCAGGGAGGACGCGGCGATCGATTCTTCCAGCGAAGGCACGGCGGCGGCGGTCGCGTAGGCCACCGACTCGGCGCCGGTGTCTGCTTCGGTGGTGGATTCGACAACGGCCGCTTCGTCGTCGGCGTCGTCGGCCGAGAGTTCGGAGGGGCTGTCGGCGTCCGCCGCGGGTGGCTCGGGTTCGTCCCGCTCGGGCGGGGCGACCTCGGGCTCGGCGACTTCATGCCGGGCGACTTCGGGCCGGACGACGTCAGGCTCGGCGGTCGCATCGACCGTGTCGGCGGCGGCATCGGCTTGCAACGGCCGCTCGCAACGCGGGCAGCGTTGCGGCGCTACGCGCGCACCGGTGCCGGCCGGCGGCAGGATAAGCGCGACCAGGAATCCGCAATGAGGGCAGGCGACGAACATCGGCGTATTCAAGCACGCCGGCTTCGCCGCTGTCCGCCCCCCGGGCTCAACGGCGACGCGTGCCCGTGACGCGCATCCAGTCTTCGAGGCGATCGGCGCGCAGGTCTTCGAAGGCGTCGGCGTAGCGCGCCAGCACTTCTTCTTCCTGGCCGTGGAGGATGCCCGACAGCGCGATGCGGCCGCCCGGCGCGACGCGCGCGGCCAGAGTGTCTGCCAGCGCGATCAGGGCAGAAGCCAGAATATTGGCGACCACAACCGGGTAAGTCGCGGGCGGTTCGTCCTGCGGCAGATGCACGTCCAGGCGCGCGGCGACGCCGTTGCGTTCGGCGTTGTCGGCGCTGGCGAGCAGGGCCTGCGGGTCGTTGTCGACGCCGACCGCGTGGGCGGCGCCGAGCTTGAGCGCGGCCAAGGCGAGGATGCCCGAGCCGCAGCCGAAATCGAGCACGCACGCGTCGACCAGGGCGCCGTCGGCGGCCAGGCCGTCCAGCCACTGCAGGCACAGCGCGGTGGTCGGGTGGGTGCCCGAACCGAAGGCCAGGCCTGGGTCCAGCCGGATCACGGCGGCATCGGCCGCGTCGGCGCCTTCGGGCAGATCGTGGTTCCAGGGCACGATCCAGGTCCGCGCGCCGAAATGCAGCGGCACGTACTGGTCCATCCAGGCGCGTTCCCAGTCCTGGTCCTCGACCGCGCGGAAGCGCGCCTGGCTCCAGTCCAGGTCGGCGTCGAAGGACTCCAGCGCGGCCAGCAGCACCAGTGCGTCGGTGTCGTGCGGGAACAAGGCGCTGAGCACGATCTCCTGCCACAGCGGGGTTTCGCCGACACCGGGCTCGAGGATGGCGTGCTCGTCGTCGGTATCGGCGTCGGCGTCGAGCATGGTCACGGCCAGCGCGCCGACGTCGTCCAGCGCGGTTTCGTAGCGGGGCTGCTCGGATTCGCGGCAACGCAGGGTCAGTTCGAGGAAGGGCATTGCGGTCGCGGCGGATTACGGGCCGGCATTATCCCACCCTCGGCGGGGATTCCGGCCCCGGACCGCCGTCGGTACGGCCCGCGCCGCCGTTGGCCGGGCGTTCCGGCGGCGGCTGGCGGCTTGCTTTACTATTTGTGCCATCAGTGTGGCCCCGGCTCCGCGTGCGCTTACGCGGCGGGCGGGTCCGGCCCGTTCTTCTGCACCCGGCCCAGACCAGGACCGAATGCCCGACTTGCTGACATCCGAGCTCGACAAGCAGGCGCCGCCCGCGGCTCGGGCCGGCGTGTTCGCGTCGGGCCGCCCGGTATTGCTGGTCGCCGCCTTGGCCATGCTCGCCGGTGGCGTGTTGTACGCGCGACGCAGCCCGGTCGAGACCCAGGACGCGCCTAAGCCGATCGCGGCGCCGGTCGCGGCCGGCACCGGCTCGGTCGCGGGCGCGACCGTCGGCGTGGCGGACGCCCAGGGCGGCGCACCCGCGGTCAGCCGCGCCTTGTCGCCCGCGGCGCGGCTGCGCGAGCGTTTCGAACACAGCGACGACCTGTACGGCTATGCCCGGGAACTGGGCCCGGCGGTGCGCGCGGGCCAGCCCGCGGAGACCTGGATGTACAGCCGCGTGCTCGACTACTGCTCGGGCTACGCCGCATCGCCCGCCGATTACGGCCGCGACACCCAGGCGATCGCCGGCATGAACCTGCGCACCTCGGCCGCGATGGTCGCGGCGCGCAACCGCGTCGGCCAGCGCTGCGCGCGTTTCACGCCCGACGACGATCTGTCGTACGCGACCATCCTGGCCAACCGCGTGCGCGCGGCCAAGGCCGGCAGCCTGCCCGCGGAAGCGGCGCTGCTGGGAATGGATGAGCCGCTGAGCCACGACGAGGACTACGTACGCGATCTGGTCGATCGGGTACGCAATTCGCTGGACCCGGAAGCCTTCTTCGCGATCTCGCCGAAGATGGGCATCGCTTCCAGCGGTCGCCGCAACTTTTACGGACCGGTCGCCGGTACCCAGTTCTCGGAACTGGCTTGGCAGCTGGCCGCTTGCAGACTGGGGCTGGATTGCAGCCCCGACAGCGTGCTGATGACGACGTATTGCGCCAACGGAGGCATCTGCTCGCAGGACCCGACCCAGGACTTCAACGGTTTCGTTTTCGATGCGGCGGTGCCGCGTCAGGGAACGGAAGTGATGAACGACCTGGTCAACGGTCTTGTCGGCGGAGCGAGGACAACCAAATGAAAGACAAGCGCTTTGTAAACAAGGCCAAACTCGGTTTCTGGATCCTGCTGTTCGCCGCTTATTCGGTGGGCGCGGCCGGAGTCGTGATCGACGTGCTCGCCGACGACTACAGCGAGCTGTCGCAGGTCGCGGTGACCACGGTGCACTCGCCCGAACAGAGCCGGCGCGCCAGCTCGGCCCAGGTCGCGGCGATGTACCGGGCGCAGAGCGGCGCACCGTTCTCGTCGTTGCCGCCCGGCAGCACCTTCAAGGTGGTCTGGCCCGACGGTTCCAGCGAGTACGTGATGATCGTGAGCCCGGCGTCCAGTACCGGCGCGCAACCGATCCCGGGTACGCAGTCGCGCGTGCCGACCGGCACAGCCCGGCCGACGCCCGATCTGGACGGCATCGGCGAGGTGGATGTCGGCGACATGTCGGTGCCGCGCAACCTGGATTGAGCGCGTAGGGATCGAAGGATTCACTACGATCGCCGCGGCGCACTCCCATACCCTGGGTGTCGCCCGGTCTCGCCGGCAGCCGTAGGGTGGGGTGATAACTGCACCGGCGCGGGCATTCGATGTGACGGGAAGGTGCGCTTCGCCTTCGGCTCAACGCACCCTGCGACGCGGTCTCGCCCGCCCCGCGCTCGGGAACGGGCGTGCGACCTGACGATCAGCCGCCGACCAGCTGTACCGCGTCGACGTAGCTGTAGCCGTTTTCGACGTTGTTGGCGAAGGTCAGCTTGACGCTCTTGGCCTGGTAGGTCGTCGGTTCGAACTTGCGCACGATCCAGGTGCGGCCGCCGCGCTCGTCGCGCTTGCTGTCGCTCAGGCCGCTCCAGACCGTGTGCGCCTGGCCGGCGGTGTCGATCAGTTCGATCTTGGTGATGCCCTTGGCGCCGTTGCCGCCTTCCAGCGCGACACGCACTTCGCTGGCGCTGACCGGCTTGTCGTAGCTCAGTTCGATCCAGTCGAAGCCGACGCTCTGGTTGTTGTTGCTCCAGGAGTCGTCGTTGGCCGGGCCGGTGGCCTGGTAGGGGGTGTAGGACTCCTTCACGGTCGAGTCCTTGCCGTTGGCCGAGCCGTAGGACGTGCTGGCCTTGGCCGCGGTCGCCCACTGGCCCTTGGGGTCGTTGAGGTAGCCGTCTTCCATGGTCGCGAAGTCGAGCTTGGCCTGGGCCTTGGCGCGCTCGGCGTCTTCGGCGCTGGGCTCGGCCGGGGCGGCGGCAGGAGCGGGCGCAGCTTCGGGGGCGGGCGTGGCGGCGGCGCTGGTGGCCGCTGCTGCGTCGGGCTCGACCGCGGGGGCGGCCTCTTCGGCTTTCTTGCAGGCGCTCAACGACAGGATCGCTGCGGCGGTCAGTACGAAAATTCCGTGTTTCATACGGGGGATTACCTGATTGGGGTTGGGGATCGCTGCCGGATACGGGCGGGGGCCGTTCGGCTGGGCGCGGCAAAGATTACGCAAAAACGTGATGCCGGGGGCACCGCCTGCGACGGGCGCGACGCTGGGCCGATCAGGCGGCACCTCTCAAGCGCTGCGCACCTCGCCGCGCCCACGAAAAAGGCGGCACCGGTTGCCCGACGCCGCCCTCGCGAATGCCGCCGTCGCGATCAGACGATCGAGATCGACTTTTCCTTCTGTTCCTTGAGCCGCTTTTCCAGGTAGTGGATGTTCATCCCACCCTGTTGGAAACCGGCGTCGGACAAGATCCGCTGCTGCAGCGGGATATTGGTCTTGATGCCGTCCACGACCATCTCGCTCAGGGCCACGCGCATGCGCGCGATCGCGGTCTCGCGGTCGGGACCGTGCACGATCAGCTTGCCGATCATCGAGTCGTAGTTGGCCGGGACGCGGTAGCCCTCGTAGATGTGGCTGTCCACGCGCACGCCCGGGCCGCCCGGGGCGTGGAAGTGCTGGATCAGGCCGGGGCTGGGCAGGAAGCTGTCCGGGTCCTCGGCGTTGATGCGGCATTCGATCGCGTGGCCGGACAGGACCACGTCGCTCTGCTTGATCGACAGCTTGTGGCCGGCGGCGATCATCAGCTGCTCGCGCACCAGGTCGATGCCGGTGACCAGTTCGGTGACCGGATGCTCGACCTGGATGCGGGTGTTCATCTCGATGAAGTAGAAGCGGCCGTTCTCGTACAGGAATTCGAACGTGCCCGCGCCGCGGTAGCCGATGCGGATGCAGGCCTCGACGCAGACCTTGCCGATCTCGGCGCGCTGCTCGAGGCTGATGCCCGGCGCCGGCGCTTCCTCGACCACCTTCTGATGGCGGCGCTGCATCGAGCAGTCGCGTTCGCCCAGGTGGATCGCGTTGCCCTGGCCGTCGGCGAGGACCTGGATCTCGACATGGCGCGGGTTCTCGAGGAACTTCTCCATGTAGACCATGTCGTTGCCGAACGCGGCCTTGGCCTCGGACTTGGTGGTCTGGATCGCGGCGTTGAGGTGCGCTTCGGTGTGGACCACGCGCATGCCGCGACCGCCGCCGCCGCCGGCGGCCTTGACGATGATCGGGTAGCCGATCTCGCGAGCGATTTTGATGTTGGCGGCGTTGTCGTCGCCGAGCGGGCCGCCGCTGCCGGGCACGCAGGGCACGCCGGC
>CAMLID010000135.1 GCA_946480055.1 uncultured Lysobacter sp.
CGTAGCCGCACACCACCGCGACCTTGCCGGCCAGCATCACGTCCATCGCGCGCTTGAGGCCGTCGGCCAGCGACTCGCGGCAGCCGTACAGGTTGTCGAACTTGGACTTGGTGACCGAGTCGTTGACGTTGATCGCCGGGACCAGCAGGGTGCCGGCTTCGGCCAGCTGGTACAGGCGGTGCACGCCGGTGGTGGTTTCTTCCGAGACGCCCTTCCAGTCCTTGACCACGGTGTGCCAGAAGCCCGGACGCTCCTTGGCGACGCGCTTGAGCAGGTTCTTGATGATCTGCTCTTCATGCGAGGACGCCGGCTCGTCGACCCACTTGGAGCCGTTCTCGAGCTCGTAGCCCTTGTGGATCAGCAGGGTCACGTCGCCGCCGTCGTCGACGACCAGCTCCGGGCCCTTGCCGCCCGGGAAGGTCAGCGCGTCGAGGGTGCAGTCCCAGTACTCCTCCAGGGTTTCGCCCTTCCAGGCGAATACCGGGGTGCCGGTGGCCGCGATCGCGGCGGCGGCGTGGTCCTGGGTCGAGAAGATGTTGCACGAGGCCCAGCGCACGTCGGCGCCGAGATCCTTCAGGGTCTCGATCAGGACCGCGGTCTGGATGGTCATGTGCAGCGAACCGGTCACGCGCACGCCCTTGAGCGACTGCGAGGCGGCGTACTTCTTGCGGATCGACATCAGGCCCGGCATTTCATGCTCGGCGATGTCGAGTTCCTTGCGGCCCCAATCGGCCAGCGAGATGTCGGCGACCTTGTAATCGCCGTCGGTAGAGAAGGTCTTGGCTACTGCGTTCATTTGTTAGCTCCGATTTTTGGGGTCTGCCGTGTCGAGACCGGCGTGGGCCGGAATGCGCGGTGACCGCGGACATCGGGCGCCGTTACGTTTGGAATCCGCCAAGCCTGGCCGCGCTCTTGCGTCGCGGTCGCAGCGCCCCTCGGCGAACCGGCAGAATTGTACCGGTAGTCGCCGCCGGAAGCCGCTATCCTCGACCCCCGGGGAGGGCTCCGGCCCGGCCCCGTTCATCGACGGACCGTCCGCCGGCAGGGGATCCACGCCGTGGCCGCGGCCGTTTCCGCCATCACTACGCAAGCGGATCGCCCATGAAGAAGCCCTTACGGCCTCGTTGTGTTTCCCTGGCCCTGATCGCCACCCTGATCGCCGGCGCGTTGCTCGCGCCTGCCGTCGCGTTCGCGGCCGCGCCTGCCAAGCCCGCCGCCGGCGTCGACAGCGGCTACCGCCTGCCGCCTGCCGCGCTGCAGGCCCTGGTCGACGCCCCGCGCCCGCCGCAGCTGATGCTGAGCCCGCGCCGCGACCTGGCGGCGATGATGCAGGTGCCCAGCCTGCCCGGCATCGACGTGGTCGCGCAGCCCGAACTCAAGCTCGCCGGCCTGCGCATCAATCCGCGCACCTATGCCCAAAGCCGATTCAGCTTCGGCACCGACTTGTGGCTGCTGGACATCGCGACGCGCAAGGACATCCGTCTGCAGGGCCTGCCGCAGCCGCTGGCCCTGGCCAGCGTCAGCTGGTCGCCGGACCAGAGCCAGATCGCGTTCAACCACGTCGACGCCAAAACCGGCGCCAACGAACTGTGGCTGGTCGATGTGGCCGCGCGCAGCGCGCGGCGTCTGATCGCGCAGCCGCTCAACACCGTCAGCGGCCGCGGCTACACCTGGATGCCCGACAGTCGCCGCCTGCTGGTGCAATTGCAACCCGAAAACCAAGGCGCGCCGCCGGCGTCCGACAGCATCCCGACCGGCCCGGCCACGCAGCAGACCCTCGGCGGTGGCACGGTGCGCCAGCTGCGCACCTTCCAGGATCTGCTCAAGAACGAGAACGACGCGCGCCTGTTCGCGCATTACCTGCGCTCGCAGCCGGCCCTGATCGACCTGACCGGCAAGCTCGCCAAGGTCGGGCTGCCCGATCTCTACCAATCGCTGACGCCGTCGCCGGACGGCAAGCTGCTGCTCGCGCAGCGGATCGAGCGGCCGTTCTCCTACGTGGTGCCGTCGTTCTACTTCCCGCGCCGGATCGAAGTGCTGGCGCTGGACGGCAAGCTGGTCCACGAAATCGCCAAGCTGCCGCTGTTCGAGGGCCTGCCCACCGGCAACGACGCGGTGCCCACCGGCGTGCGTTACATCGGCTGGCGCGCCGACGCGCCGGCGACCCTGGCCTGGGCCGAGGCCCAGGACGGCGGCGATCCGGCCAAGCAGGTCGCGATCCGCGACGCGGTGCTGATGCAGGCCGCGCCGTTCGAGAAGCCGCCGGTGACCCTGGCGCAGCTGGGCATGCGCGTGTCCGACATCGAATGGGGCCGCGGCGACCTGGCGCTGATCAGCGAGTCCTGGTGGAAGACCCGCCAGACCAAGCAGTGGCGCGTGGCGCCGGACGACGTCGGCCGCGAACCGCAGCTGGTGTTCGAAGGTTCCTACGAGGACCGCTACAACGACCCCGGTACGCCGGCCACGCAGAGCGACGTGGCCGGCAATCCGCGCCTGATCCTGGACGGCGACAGCGTGTTCCTGATCGGCGACGGTGCCTCGTCCGAAGGCGACCGCCCGTTCGTGGACAAGTTGAACCTGGCCGACGGCAAGAAGACCCGGCTGTTCCACTCGCAGGCGCCGTACTACGAGTACCCGCGCGCGTTGCTCGACAACACCGGCACGCGCGCCGTGACCACGCGCGAATCGCCGACCGAGCCGACCAACTACTACATCCGCGATCTGGTCCAGGCCGATGCCGCGCCGACCGCGCTGACCCGCTTCCCGCATCCGACGCCGCAGTTGAAGGACGTCAAGAAGGAGCAGATCCGCTACAAGCGCGCCGACGGCGTCGAACTTACCGGCACGCTCTACCTGCCGCCCAAGTACGAACCCAAGCGCGACGGCCCGCTGCCGCTGTTGATGTGGGCCTACCCACAGGAGTTCAAATCCGCCAGCGCCGCCAGCCAGGTCACCGACTCGCCGTACCGCTTCAACGCGGTCGGCTACTGGGGCCCGCAGGCGTTCCTGGCGATGGGCTACGCCGTGCTCGACGACCCCTCGATGCCGATCGTCGGCGAAGGCGACAAGGAGCCCAACGACACCTACCTGCAGCAGCTCACCGCCAGCGCCCAGGCCGCGGTGGACGAAGTGGTGCGGCGCGGCGTCGCCGACCGCGAGCGGATAGCGATCGGCGGCCATTCCTACGGCGCCTTCATGACCGCCAACCTGCTCGCGCATACCCGACTGTTCAAGGCCGGCATCGCCCGCAGCGGCGCCTACAACCGCACCCTGACGCCGTTCGGCTTCCAGGCCGAGGAGCGCAACTACTGGCAGGCGCAGAGCACCTACGACACCATGTCGCCGTTCAACTTCGCCGACAAGATCAAGGATCCGATCCTGCTGATCCACGGCGAACAGGACAACAACTCCGGCACCTACCCGATCCAGAGCGAACGCATGTACGCCGCGATCAAGGGCCTGGGCGGCAACGCGCGCCTGGTGATGCTGCCGAACGAAGCGCACGGCTACCGCGCGCGCGAATCGATCCTGCACATGCTGGCCGAGTCCAACGACTGGCTGGAGCGTTACGTGAAAGGCGCCAAGCCCGAGACCAAGGCGGCCGACACCGGCGCCAAGGGCGGCAAGGCCAAGACCGGCAAGTAAGCGGCGGTCGCGAAACCTAAGGATGGAAAACGGGGCGCTGCGGCGCCCCGTTTTTATGCCGACGGGGTCAGGGTGCGGATCGGAATCCGCCGCCGTTGCGGCTTGGCCAGCGCATTCTCGTGTTCCGACAGCGATGCGCCCCAGAACTCCTCGACGCTTGGCCCGCGCCGCGTGCGGCCGCCGGCGAAGAAGAATTCGAACAGCTCGCGCAGCCACACCCGCCGGCCCATGCGTACGTACCAGCGCATGCCTTCGAGTACCGCGCGATCGGGATGCAGCAGGCTGCGGTAGAGCGCGCGCGGACGCAGCTGCACGATCGCCTCGATCGCCTTCACCCACAGCAGCACCCGCCACGGCGGCACGCGGCTCGTCGCCAGCACCTGGTGCTTGTAGTCCCACTTGCGCGCGTCGGTCTGGATCACGCGACGGTCGGCGACGCTGTCGTAGTACGGCGTCCAGCGGTGCGGGGTCACGTACAGCAACTGGATCTGGTCCGGGTCGTAACGCAGCAGGTGGCGCAGCGAGTTCCAGTAGTCGCGATCGCTTTCCTCGTCGAAGCCGACCACGTAGGTCGCCATCGAAATGATGCCGTGCGCGCGCAGCAGACGGATCGCTTCGCGGTCCTCGCTGACGCTGGCGCCCTTGCGGATCTTCTGCAGCGTGGCCTCGGAGTAGCTCTCGATGCCAAGCAGGAAGCGGATCACGCCGGCGCGTTTGTACAGATGCAGGATGTCGGCGTCGCGCACGATGTCGCCGGCGCGGGTCGAACCGACCAGGGTCAGGTCGACGTCCTCGGCGATCAGCGCCTCCAGGAACGCCTTCCAGGCCTTGCGCGAGCCGGTCGGCAGCTCGTCGGCGAAGTTGATCAGGCGCACGCCGTGCTCGCGATGCAGGCGCGCCAGTTCCTTGGCGAACTTCACCGGATCGCGATGGCGCCAACGCGACCAGAAGCCGCGCTGCCCGCAATAGCTGCACAGGTAGGGGCAGCCGCGCGAGAACTGCACCACCACCGCCTTCATCCCGCCCCAGTAGGAATAGCGGTCGTGGTCGATCAGCTCCCAGCCGACCCGGCATTCGTCCAGATCCAGGATCATCTCGGCCTGACCGGTCTCCACCACCATGCCGTTGCGACGGTAGGCGATGCCGGGCACGCCGGCGAGGTCGTCGCCGCGCGCCAGCGCCTGCACCAGGCGCAGCGCGGTGCGCTCGCCTTCGCCGCGCACGATGCAGTCGATCGCCGCCTCGCGTTCCAGCACGTCCTGCCAGTGATAGGTCGGGAACACGCCGCCGTAGACGATGCGCAACTGCGGCCGCGCGCGCTTGAGCTCGGCGGCGATGCAGGCCACGGTCGGGTGCGCCGAGGTCGAGCCGGAGTGGCCGATCAGCACCAGGTCGGGCGCGGCGGCGAGCACCCGGCACAGGATTTCGTCGATCGACAACGGCCCGAACTCGGCGTCCAGCAGTTCGACCGTGAAACCGGCGTCGATCAGCGGCCCGCCGATGCTGAGCAGGCCCAGCGGCGGCAGCTGCTCGCGCGGGATGCGGCTGCCGATCGCGGTGTGCGGCGGGTTCAGCAGCAGGATGCGGAAGTCGGAGGGGGTCATGCCGGCCGCTCCTGGCTGGAATCAGCGGCGACGGCGGGCGAGGGCGCGCACCGCGGCCCGGGCCAGGCCGACCGCGCCGACCAGCGCACCGGCCACGATCAGCCACAGGCCGATAGAAATGAGCGCGAAGGGTTCGTGCAGCATGCCGTCGCTGTCGATGCTGGAACCGATCAGGTGGAAGGCGATCAGGCACAGGCTGCCCAGGAACAGCAGCGAGACGGCGACTTGCGAGGTGAGGGACGGGCTGGACACGACGGCGGGCTCCTGCTCTGCGATAGCGACAGGCTGGGCCGTGCGGGTGCGCGCAGGATGAGGCGTCTGTGAAGCGGAGGTGGGGTGCGGTCGGTTCGCGGCGCGCAAACGAAGCGTGAAAATAAGATGTGCAAATAAGACGTACATATAAAAACGGAGCGCCGAGGCGCTCCGTTTTCCGGTTCGGCGATGCCTGGCGGCGTCGCTTACTTCTTGATGCCGGCGTCCTTGCGCAGATCGTCGGCCCGGTCGGTCTTTTCCCACGAAAACGCGGTCGCGGTGTGCTTCTTGCCGGCGGCGTCGACGTAGCTGACTTCTTTGGGCTTGCGGCCGAAGTGGCCGTAGGCCGCGGTCAGCTGGTAGACCGGGTGGATCAGGTCGAGCATCTTGACGATGCCGTACGGGCGCAGGTCGAAGTGCTTGCGGATCAGCTTCTCGATCTTGTCG
>CAMLID010000136.1 GCA_946480055.1 uncultured Lysobacter sp.
TTCGGGCGACCCGTCGCCGTTCACCGCCTACGGCACCCTGCAGGGCCTGATGGCGGCGCTGAACAAGCGCTTCGGCGACGAGGAAGTCGGCAAGTACAGCTACGCCGTGCAGGGCCTGGGCCATGTCGGCATGGAGTTCGTGAAGCTGCTGAAGGAGCGCGGCGCCAAGATCTTCGTCACCGACATCAACAAGGGCCTGGTCGACAAGGCCGTGAGCGAGTACGGCGCCGAAGCGGTGAGCCTGGACGAGATCTACGACGTCAACGCCGACGTCTATTCGCCCTGCGCCCTGGGCGGCACGATCAACGAGCAGACCCTGCCGCGCCTGAAGGCCAAGATCATCTGCGGTGCGGCCAACAACCAGCTGGCCAACAACGCGATCGGCGACGAGGTGTCCAAGCGCGGCATCCTGTACGCGCCCGATTACGCGGTGAACGCCGGCGGCGTGATGAACGTGGCGCTGGAACTCGACGGCTACAACCGCGAGCGCGCCATGCGCATGATGCGTACGATCTACCACAACCTCGGCCGCATCTTCGAAATCGCCGAGCGCGACGCGATCCCGACCTACAAGGCCGCCGACCGCCTCGCCGAAGAGCGCATCGACGCGATCGGCAAGCTCAAGTTGCCGATGGGTCGCACGGCCCCGAGCTTCCGGGGTCGAATCCGCGGCGGCCACTAAGCGATTCGACGACGACGGGGCCGCAAGGCCCCGTCGCTGTTTGGGCGTCACTCACTATTTTTGTGCAACCAGATCAGATCGACAGGAGTTCCGATGCGTCCGTTCCCCCTGGGTGAAGAGATCGATGCGCTGCGCGAGGCCGTGCGCCGCTTCGCCGAAGCCGAAATCGCACCGCGCGCCGCGCAGATCGACCACGACAACGCGTTCCCGCAGGACCTGTGGCCCAAGCTGGGCGAAATGGGCCTGCTCGGCATGACCGTGCCGGGCGAGTACGGCGGCAGCGAGATGGGTTACCTGGCCCACCTGGTGGCGATGGAGGAGATTTCGCGCGCCTCCGGTTCGGTCGGCCTGTCCTACGGCGCCCACTCCAATCTGTGCGTGTCCAACCTGTACGCCAACGCCAACGAAGCCCAGCGCCGGAAGTACCTGCCCAAGTTGTGCAGCGGCGAGTGGAAGGGCGCGCTGGCCATGAGCGAACCCGGCGCCGGATCCGACGTGGTCGGTTCGATGAGCTGCCGGGCCGAACTCAAGGGCGATGTCTGGGTCGCCAACGGCAACAAGATGTGGATCACCAACGGCCCCGAGGCCGACGTGCTGATCGTCTACATGCGCACCGCCGGCAAGGAATCGGGCAGCCGCTGCATGACCGCCTTCATCGTCGAGAAGGGCATGCCGGGCTTCAGCACCGCGCAGAAGCTGGACAAGCTGGGCATGCGCGGCTCGAACACCTGCGAGCTGGTGTTCGAGAACTGCCAGATCCCGGCCGAGAACGTGCTGGGCGAGGTCAACCAGGGCGTCAAGGTGCTGATGAGCGGCTTGAACACCGAGCGCCTGGTGCTCAGCGGCGGCCCGCTGGGCCTGATGCAGGCCGCGCTGGACAGCGCCTTGCCCTACGTGCGCGAGCGCAAGCAGTTCGATGTCGCGATCGGCACCTTCGGTCTGATGCAGGGCAAGATCGCCGACATGTACACCGCGCTGCAGTCCAGCCGCGCCTTCGCCTATCAGGTCGCGCGCGACTACGACGCCGGCCACAAGAGCCGCGTCGACGCCGCATCCTGCCTGCTGCACGCGTCCGACAGCGCGGTGCAGGTGGCGCTGGAAGCGATCCAGTCGCTGGGCGGCAACGGCTACATCAACGAGTACCCGACCGGACGTATCCTGCGCGACGCCAAGCTTTACGCGATCGGCGCCGGCACCAACGAAATCCGGCGCATGCTGATCGGGCGCGAGTTGTTCGAGGGCAACAGCTGAGCCGGCAGATCGGTGGGTTCTCGTTCGTAGAGCTGCGCAGGCCGCTACTGCCCACGCATTGGTGCGACGCCTGGGCTAGCGGGCCACTGCTCTCTGTGGGAACGGCGTGAGCCGCGATCGCGTCACCGCAAAAGCCGGCGAATTCGCCGGCTTTTGCGTTCCTGCGTCGGGCCCGGGATGCGATCGGCGACATCGTTCGTCGCTGCTTCGACCGTTGGCTGTGTGCGAGCGGCGCAGCCACTCGTGGCCTCATCGCGGCTTGCGCCGCTCCTACAGGAAGCTGGGCTGGATTGCTCGGACCTGCCCGCGCGGCGATCCGCGGCGACACGGTCGCGGCTTACGCCGCTCCTACCTAAAGCCGCGCGGTGCTTATCCCGTTACCTGATTGCTGCTTGCTGTTGCTTCCTGCGGGAGCGGCGTAAGCCGCGATCGCGTCATCGCGAACGGCGGCGAATTCGTCGGCCTTTCGCGCTCTCGCGCCGAACCCGGCATGAGATTGGCGGCATCGCTCGTCGCTGCTTCGGCCGTCGCCTGGTTGTGAGCGGCGCAGCCGCTCGTGGCCTCATCGCGGCTTGCGCCGCTCCTACAGGAAGCAACAATGCCGACGGCCAACATCGCGCGGCTTTAGGTAGGAGCGGCGCAAGCCGCGACCGCGCCGTCGCGAAGGCCGACGCCGACGCCGACGCCGTCACCGGTACCGATGCTCCCGACAAGCGCGTCGATGCTTTGGTAATCGCGCTCATGTTCTCGCCGGTCGCGCCATGGCCTGCACGCTCCGTGCCCGGCTCACGGGCTTGCGATGTCGGAAATCAGCACCGCGAATCGGATCGGCGACTCGCGGTTTACGCCGCTCCCGCAGGGGCGATCACTGCGCCGCCGCACCCGTCGGCGCCTCTCTCTACGCCCTCCGACGCCTCTGCGACGGCACTTTTGGCGACCGGTCATTGCGGCGCGGTACACCAAGCTGAGCGGTTCAGGTGAAGATTTCGTTCTCCCGTCGCAGCGGCGAACGCGACGCCGCTCGCGTTTCCGGGTCGCGGCGGCAGCGGCCGGAGTCCCTCTCGCATGGGGTCTCACAGGCCCCGCGCCGCCGCTTCAGAACCGCCCCGACCGGCATTTGCGGCAGTGCAGCATCGGGTCGCATAATCGGCCGGTTCCGGCCCTGGCGCCGGCCGCACTATTCGGAGTCCACCCATGAGCGATGTCGTCATCGTCGGTGCCAAGCGCACCGCCATCGGTTCCTTCCTCGGCCAATTCACCGGCGTCCCCACCCCGACCCTGGGCACGGCCGCGATCGCCGCCGCGCTCGAGCATGCCGGCCTCCAGGCCGACCAGGTCGACGAAGTCATCATGGGCTGCGTGCTGCCCGCCGGCCTCGGCCAGGCGCCGGCGCGCCAGGCCGCGCTGGGCGCGGGCCTGCCGACCTCGGCCGGCTGCACCACCATCAACAAGGTCTGCGGCTCGGGCATGAAGGCGATCATGCTGGGCCACGACCTGATCAAGGCCGGCTCGGCCAAGGTCGTGGTCGCCGGCGGCATGGAGTCGATGACCAATGCCCCGCACCTGCTCAACAATTCGCGCACCGGTATCCGCTACGGCAGCACCGAGATGCTCGACCACATGGCCTGGGACGGCCTGACCAACCCCTACGACGGCAAGGCCATGGGCGTGTTCGGCGACGCCACCTGCGCCCAGTACGGCTACGACCGCGCCGCGATCGACGCCTACTCCGAGGAGAGCGTCAAGCGCGCCCAGGCCGCGATCGCCAACGGTGCGTTCAAGGACGAGATCGTCGCGGTCACGGTCAAGGGCCGCAAGGGCGATGTCGTGGTGGACAGCGACGAAGAGCCGGGCAAGATCGACGTCAGCAAGATCCCGGGCCTGCGCCCGGCGTTCGGCAAGGACGGCGTGCTCACCGCCGCCGCGTCCTCGAAGATTTCCGACGGCGCCGCCGCCGCGGTGCTGATGTCGGCCGACGACGCCGCCGCCCGCGGGCTCAAGCCGCTGGCCCGGATCGTCGCCCACGCCGGCCACGCCCAGGCCCCGGAGTGGTTCACCACTGCACCGGTGAAAGCGATTTCAAACGTGCTCGACAAGGCCGGCTGGACGGTCGCCGACGTCGATCTTTTCGAGATCAACGAGGCGTTCTCGGTGGTCGCCATGGCGCCGATGAAGGACCTGGGCATCCCCCACGAGAAGCTCAACGTCAACGGCGGCGCGGTCGCCCTGGGCCACCCGATCGGCGCCAGCGGCGCGCGCCTGGTGGTCACCCTGCTGAACGCCCTGCGCGCCCGTGGCGGCAAGCGCGGGGTCGCCTCGCTGTGCATCGGCGGCGGCGAAGCGACCGCGATCGCGGTCGAGATCCTGTGAAAGGTTAAAAACGCGTTGTGCAAAAAAAACCGGCCAGCCGCTTGACACGCGTCACTGGCTTGTCATCATGTTATCGGCGCGCAACTGCGCGTTGCCTAACTAATCGACGAGGAAACCGAATCATGACTTTCAACAAGGCGCTGCTCGCCCTGGCTCTGGGCCTGGCCCTGGCCGCTTGCTCGAACCAGAAGCAGGCTGATGACGCTGCTGCTGATGCCGCCGCTGCTTCGACCGAAGCCCAGGCCACCGCCGACGCCGCTGCCGCCACCGGCGACAGCGCTGCTACCGACGCTGCTCAGGCTGCTGCCGACACGGCCGCTACCGCTGCCGACGCCGCTGCCACCTCGGCCGACGCCGCTGCCGCTGCCGCCACCCCGGCCGCTGCTGACGCCGCTGCCGACGCTGCTGGCAAGGCTGCTGACGCTGCCGCCGACGCCGCTTCGGCCGCCACCCAGGCGACCGACGCTGCTAAGGAAGAGCCGAAGAAGTAATACCCTTTACGGGTATGCAAGACTGGAAGAGCCGCCGGTTTACCGGCGGCTTTTCCGTAGCTGATGTAGTGGTCAGTGAACGATAGAACCGGCATCGCCCGGGTCGCTGCGCGCACTGGCGTTGCCTGATGTACATCCGATTTTTCAGACAACTCCTCCGGAGACAACCATGAACACCAAGCTCCCCGTCCTCCTCGCCGCCGCCGTCCTGGCTCTGTCGGCTTGCACCAACAACACCGACACCGCGAAGGACGAGGCCGCTCAGGCTGCGACCGCCGCCGAGCAGGCTGGCGACGCCGCCGCCCAGGCCGCTGACGCTGCCGGCACCGCCGTCGCCGAAGGCGCCGACGCCGCCGCTGCCGCCACCGGCGAAGCCGCTGCCGAAGCCGGCGCCGCTGCCACGAAGGCCGCCGACGCGACCGCCGCCGCTGCTACCGACGCCGCTGCCGGCGCCGCTGCCGCGACCGCCGACGCCGCCCAGGCGACCGCCGACGCCGCTCAGAAGGTCGCCGACAAGGCCGACGCTGCTGCGACCGAAGCCAAGAAGGAAGAAGCGAAGAAGTAATTCGCTTCGTACCTGGGAAACACGGAGAGGCCCGCGCAAGCGGGCCTTTCTTTTTGCGCCCTGCATGCGCCGCGCACGAGCCCGCGCCCCGCGCCCGCCAGCGAATGCGCGAAAGCGTAATTGGCCGGCGCCGACGCTTTGTGGTTTGATGCCGCGTCTTTCGAACAGCCCGCATCGATGCCCGCGATCACCTCCCAGCTCGACCCGCGCTCGCAGGATTTCCGCGACAACGCCGCCTATCACCAGGCCCTGGTCGAGGAGCTCGACGCCCGCCTCGCCCGCGCCGCCCACGGCGGCGGCGACAAGGCCCGCGACAAGCACACCGAGCGCGGCAAGCTGCTGGCGCGCGACCGCATCGCCGCGCTGCTGGACCCGGGCTCGCCGTTCCTGGAGATCGCCCCGCTCGCCGCCGAAGGCATGTACGACGGCGCCGCGCCGGCCGCAGGCATGGTCGCCGGCATCGGCCGGGTCCAGGGACAGGAAGTGGTGATCGTCGCCAACGACGCCACGGTCAAGGGCGGCACCTACTTCCCGATGACGGTGAAGAAGCACCTGCG
>CAMLID010000137.1 GCA_946480055.1 uncultured Lysobacter sp.
GCCGCGCAGGCGCTCGATGGTGCCGGACAGGCGTTGGGTCAGGGATTCGAACATGCGTGAGGCACCTGCGGGCTGGACGCGGCGGGCCGGAGCGCGGCGCGCCTTGGGGAACGATGGGGCCGCGAAGTATAGCCGGGCCGGCGCGGCGCGGCCGCGTGGACGGTGGCCGCTGCGGATCGGCACCGCGCTATGCCACACTGCGGCGATGACAATCGTTCTCATCGCCGTCGCACTCTATCTGGTCGCCACCGGGCTGCTGGTCGCGGCCGTGCGCCAGGACGGCGGGCGCAGCGCCCGCTTGTGGCTGCTGCCGGCCAACCTGGCGGTGCTGCTGCACGGCGCCGCGCACCTGATGGCCTGGAAGTTGGCCGGCGGCGCCGATATGCATTTCTTCGCCGCGCTGTCGCTGGTCGGGCTGGGCATGGCGGCGCTGACCGCGGTGGTCGGGGCGTCCGGGCGCATGGCCGCGCTGGGCGTGGTGGTATTCCCGCTGGCCGCGCTGACCCTGATCGGCTACCACGCCTACGGCCACGTGGTCGCCGAGCCGCTGGACTGGCGCCTGCAACTGCACGCCTGGATGGCCCTGCTCGCCTACGCGACCCTGGCGATCGCGGCGCTGCTGGCGATGATGCTGTGGCTGCAGGAACGCGCCCTGCGCCGGCGCGAGTTCCACGGTTGGCTGCGCGCGCTGCCGCCGCTGGTGGAACTGGAAACGCTGTTGTTCCGCACCATCGCGGTCGGCTTCGTATTGCTGACCGCGACCCTGCTGACCGGCCTGCTGTTCGTCGAGGACCTGCTGGTCCAGCACCTGCTGCACAAGACCGTGTTCAGCGTGATGTCGTGGCTGGCCTTCGGCGGCCTGCTGATCGGCCGCTGGCGCTACGGCTGGCGCGGCGGCACCGCGGTGCGCTGGACCCTGGCGGCGATGGCGCTGCTGGTGCTGGCGTTCTTCGGCAGCAAGTTCGTGCTCGAACTGGTCCTGCAACGCACCTGACACCCCGCCACCCCGTCGGAACGCCCCATGCTGCAATGGATCCGGTCGCTGTCGCCGCGCAGCGAGTTCGTGGTGGTGATCGGGCTGGCGTTCGGCTGGGCCCTGCTGTCGAGCCTGCAGAGCGTGCTGTCGGGCGCGTCGGCGCAGACCGATGCGGCGTTCACCTTCAGCGCGGCCGAGCTGTGGAGCGTGCTGATCATCGAACTGATGGTGCTGGCGATGCTGGGCTGGTTCCTGCGCGCACGCGGCTGGGCGCTGTCGCATTTCGGACCGCCGCCGCAAACGCACGATGTCCTGCCCGGGCTGGTGCTGATGGCCGCGTCCATCGCCGCCTACCAGGTGCTGGCGATGCTGGCGCTGTCGGGCGGGGCCGAACTCAAGCCGGCGGCGATGTCGCCGGGCGTGGGCTGGACCGCGATCCTGGCGACCTCGGCGGTGAACGGCTTCTACGAGGAAATCTTCGTCTGCGCCTACGTGATCGTGGTCCTGCGCGAACGCTGGGGCCTGTGGCCGGCGATCCACGCCAGCACCGCGATCCGGGTCGCCTACCACCTCTACCAGGGCTCGACCGGGGTGCTGGGGATCGTGCCGATGGGGCTGATTTTCGCCGGCTGGTACGCCCGTACCGGCCGCCTGTGGCCGTTGGTATTGGCCCATTTCGCCCTCGATGTGATCGGCCTGGCGGCGCTGGCCTGAGCACGAAGCCCCACATATCTAATTGATTTTGCTGAGTTAAACCTCGGGTCGTCAGGTCCCGAGGGTGGCGGCGCGCGCCCGTTCGATCGCCAGGACGCAGCATTACATTGACGTAACAATATTTGCATTGACAACTATTGCATGGAGTAGCAATATGCCGCCCCATGAAAACCTCCCCTGCCCCCGCCGCCTGCAGCGGATCCACCCTCGGCCTGCTGTTCCGCCAAGTCCGCGACGCGATGTGGGCGCAGATGGAGCGCGAGTTGGCCGCCGCCGGCCACGAGCTCACGTTCAGCCAGTACATCACCCTCAAGAAGCTCTCCGACGGCAGCGCCGGCGTGACCGATCTGGCTCGCGCGGCCGAGCTCAACCCGGGGGCGATGACCCGCTTGCTCGACCGGCTCGAAGCCCGCGGCTACGTCACCCGCGTCGCCGACCCCTCCGATCGCCGCGCCCTCAACATCCTGCTGACCGACGCCGGCGTAACGATCTGGCAAGACATCAACAAATGCGGCCAGCGCGTGCGCGAGCAGGCCCTGAGCGGCATGAGCGACGACGAACGCAACACCCTGATGCGCCTGCTCGAACAGGTGCGCGACAACCTCACTCCCTCCGGTTCCTGAGCCATGAACATTCCTGCCTCGACAGCGAACGCAGCCGCGCCGCGGCACATCCTGCGTCCCCTGCTCACCGCCCTGGCCGCCGCGCTGATCCTGGCCGGCTGCGCCAGCACCCACGGCCTGTCCCCCGAAGGCCGCGCCCTCGACGCCGATGCGCTCGAAAGCCAGCGCAGCCTGGGCGCGTACGCGGTATCGGACGCTGCCTTCCCGAAACAGGATTGGTGGACCACGCTCGGCGACCCGCAGCTCGACGCCCTGATCGCCGAAGCCCTGGCCGGCACACCCGGCCTGGACGCGGCCGACGCGCGCGTGCGCCAGGCGATCGCCCAGGCCGGTCTGGCCGACGCCGCGCGCAAGGCCACGGTCGGCGCCAGCGCCCAGTACGCCGGTGTGCGCATCCCCGAAACCGTCGCCCCGGAACCGCTGGGCGGCCACTACAGCGGCGTCGAGCTGCTGTCGCTGAGCTTCAAGTACAGCCCCGACCTGTGGGGCGGCCACCGCGCGCGCTGGGAATCGGCATTGGGCCAGGCTCGCGCCGCCGAAGTCGAAGGCCAGGCCGCGCGCCTGACGCTGTCGTCCAACATCGCCCGCGCCTACGTGTCGCTGGCGCAGGCGCATGCGGCGCAGGACGTCGCGGTCGCCGAGAAGGAACGCGCCAGCCGCCTGCTCGGCCTCGGCCGTCAGCGGGTCAAGGCCGGCCTCGACAATCAGCTGCAGATCCGCAACGCCGAAAGCACGGTCGCCGCCGCCGAGCAGCAGGCGCAGGCCGCGCAGCAGCAGATCGACGCCACCCGCAACGCGATCGCCGCGCTGCTGGGCAAGGGTCCGGACCGCGGCCTGAGCATCGCCAAGCCGGCGCTGCTGAGCGCGTCCGCGCCGGCGATCCCGGCGGTCGCGTCCAGCGAACTGCTCGGCCACCGTCCCGACGTGGTCGCCGCGCGCTGGCGCGTGGAAGCGGCCGCGCACGGCATCGACGCGAGCAAGGCCGACTTCTATCCGACCGTGAACCTCAGCGCCATGATCGGCCTGGCCTCCGGCGGCCTGTCGGATCTGTTCAGCAGCGACGCGCTGCTGCTGCAGGGCGGCCCCGCGATCAGCATGCCGATCTTCGACGGCGGCCGTTTGCGCAATCAGCTGGCCAAGAGCGACGCCGACTACGACCTGGCCGTCGCCGACTACAACCAGAGCCTGGTCGGCGCCCTGCGCGAAGTCGCCGATGCGCTGCAGGCCGCGCGTTCGCTGGACGCGCAGCTGGTCTCGGCGCAGCAGGCGCGCGACGCCGCGCAGTCGGCCTGGCAGTTGGCCACGGCGCGCTACCGCGGCGGCCTGGGCACCCAGCTCGACGTGCTCGCCGCGCAGCGTCCGCTGCTGCAGCTCGACCAGCAGATCACCGCGCTGCGCGCGCAGCGACTGAGCGCGTCGATCGAACTCGACCGCGCGCTCGGCGGCGGACTCGTACTGACCGCTCCCGCCACCGTCGCTTCCATCGCCGACTCCACCACTGTCTCCAATTCCGACACCGCCAAGGCCTCCACGCCATGACCACCGAGATCAATCCGCAAGCCGCGGCCGCCGCCGCGCCCGGCAACGGCAAGCGCCGCAAGTTCCTGCTCCTCCTGCTGGCCGTGGTGGTGATCGCCGCGATCGCCTGGACCGCGTGGTACCTGCTGGTCGCGCGCTGGCATGAAGACACCGACGACGCCTACGTCCAGGGCAACATCGTCAGCATCACCCCGCAGTCGATCGGCACCGTGGTCAGCATCGGCGCCGACGACGGCATGAAGGTGACGGCCGGCCAGGTGCTGGTCCAGCTCGATCCCAACGACGCCCAGGTCGCCTACGAGCAGGCGGTCGCCAACCTCGCCAACACGGTGCGCCAGGTGCGCGGCCTGTACAGCGCGGTCGACGCCGGCCAGGCCGACCTCAACGCCCGCGAAGTCGCGGTGCAGAAAGCGCGCGCCGACGTGAAGCGTCGCCAGGGCCTGGTCGCCAGCGGTGCGGTCTCGGCCGAGGAACTGGCCCACGCCCGCGACGAACTCGCCGCCGCCGAAGCCACGCTGTCGTCTTCGCGCGGCTCGCTGTCGCGCAACCGTGCGCTGGTCGACGCCACCACCCTGGGCAAGCAGCCGCAGGTCGCCGCGGCCGCCGCGCAGCTGCGCCAGGCTTACCTCAACCTGCAGCGCGCCGCGATCGTCGCGCCGGTGTCCGGCTACGTCGCCAAGCGCAACGTGCAGTTGGGCCAGCGCGTGCAGCCGGGCTCGACGCTGATGACCATCGTGCCGCTGGAACAGGTCTGGATCGACGCCAACTTCAAGGAAACCCAGCTCAACGACATGCGCATCGGCCAGCCGGTCGAACTGCATTCCGATCTGTACGGCTCCGACGTGGCCTACGACGGCAAGGTCGCCGCGATCGGCATGGGCACCGGCAGCGCCTTCGCCCTGTTGCCGGCGCAGAACGCCAGCGGCAACTGGATCAAGATCGTGCAGCGCGTCCCGGTGCGCATCGAAGTCGACCGCAAGCAGGTCGTCGAGCATCCGCTGCGCCTGGGCCTGAGCATGCACGTCGACGTCAACATCCGCGGCCAGGACGGCGCAATGCTGGCCAGCTCGACGCCGGCCAAGCCGGTGCTGAGCACCGATGCCTACGCCAAGCAGCTCGCCGACGCCGACGCGCTGATCGAGAAGATCGTCAACGACAACCTGCCGAACCGTCACGGCTGAGCGTAGCGAGCGCGGGTTCGCGCTCGCGTCCGCCGCCCGGCGCGACCGCGCCGAGCGACCTCGCCCAACCGCAACCCGACGTCGTCGCCACGACGACGTCGACCCGATAGCGACGAACGCCGCGCCACTCCTTCTCAAGGCCGTTCCATGTCCGCCACCGCCACCGCAGCCGCGCCCGCCCCGCAAGCCGGCTTCCGGCCACCGAACATTCCGCTGACCACGCTCGGCCTCGCGCTGGCGTCGTTCATGCAGGTGCTCGACCTGACCATCGCCAACGTCTCGCTGCCGACCATCTCCGGCAACCTCGGCGGCAGCGCCAACCAGGCGACCTGGGTGATCACCTCGTTCGCGGTCAGCAACGCCATCGCGCTGCCGCTGACCGGCTGGCTGACCCGCCACTTCGGCGAACGCAAGCTGTTCGTGTGGGCGACCTTCCTGTTCGTGATCGCATCCCTGCTGTGCGGCCTGGCCAGCAGCATGGGCCTGCTGGTCACCGCGCGCGCGATCCAGGGCTTCGTCGCCGGCCCGATGTACCCGATCACCCAGGCCCTGCTGATCTCGATCTATCCAGCGCACAAACGCGGACAGGCGATCGCGCTGCTGGCGATGGT
>CAMLID010000138.1 GCA_946480055.1 uncultured Lysobacter sp.
CCAGTTCTTCGCCGGCAAGGACCGCACCCAGGAAGAGTTCTTCCACACCTTCAACGCGCTGTTCGACGGCAAGCAGCAGATCATCCTGACCTGCGACCGCTACCCGCGCGAAGTCGACGGCCTGGAGCCGCGCCTGAAGTCGCGCCTGGCCTGGGGCCTGTCGGTGGCGATCGAGCCGCCGGACTTCGAGACCCGCGCCCAGATCGTGATCTCCAAGGCCAAGGAACGCGGCGCGGCGATCCCGGAAGAGGTCGCGTTCCTGCTCGCCAAGAAGATGCGCAGCAACGTGCGCGATCTGGAAGGCGCGCTCAACACCCTGACCGCGCGCGCCAACTTCACCGGCCGCGCGATCACCGCCGAGTTCGCCCAGGAAACCCTGCGCGACCTGCTGCGCGCGCAGCAGCAGGCGATCGGCATTCCCAACATCCAGAAGACCGTGGCCGATTACTACGGTCTGCAGATGAAGGACCTGCTGTCCAAGCGCCGCACCCGCTCGCTGGCGCGCCCGCGCCAGGTCGCGATGGCGCTGACCAAGGAACTGACCGAACACAGCCTGCCCGAGATCGGCGACGCCTTCGCCGGCCGCGACCACACCACGGTGCTGCACGCTTGCCGGCAGATCCGCACCCTGATGGAGACCGACGGCAAGCTCCGGGAAGACTGGGACAAGCTGATCCGCAAGCTCAGCGAATGACCGAACCGGCGCTTTTTCAGGCGGGCATGAGTTGAAAGAACGAAATACAACCTGATCCGCAAGCTCAGCGAATGAGCCTCCAGGCGACGGACGGCGCCGGTTGCAGGTACTCTTCGGACAAAGCGGTGCACGAGACGCGTACAAGCTGTGGATAGATCGAGGTCGGCGCCATGCCCCGATATTTATCCACAGCTTGTCCCGCAGCTCAGGGTCCGGTTCTACCGAACTTTGACCTCACAAAAAAACCAGTAAAAACAATAAGTTAATGAAGTTTTCCCGGGTTTTCGGCGACACCATCACCACCATGCTTTTGATTTATTCCACTCTTTTGTATTGGGCGTTGCCGCCCGAACCGACTAGGGGCTAAGGGGTCCGCATGCGTTTCAGCCTGCAACGAGAAGTGTTTCTCAAGCCGTTGGCGCAAGTCGTCAACGTAGTCGAACGCCGGCAGACCCTGCCGGTCCTCGCCAATCTGCTGGCACAGGTCAAGGACGGACAGCTTTCGCTGACCGGTACCGATCTGGAAGTCGAGATGGTCTCGCGCATCGTCGTCGACGATGCCAAGGACGGCGAAACCACGATCCCGGCGCGCAAGCTGTTCGAGATCGTTCGCGCATTGCCCGACGGCAGCAAGGTCACGGTCACTCAGACGGCCGAGAAGATCACCGTCCAGGCCGGGCGTTCGCGCTTCACCCTGGCCAGCCTGCCGGCCAACGACTTCCCGTCGATCGACGAAGTCGAAGCCACCGAGCGCGTGCGCGTGCCGGAAGCGGCGCTGAAGGAACTGATCGAACGCACCGCGTTCGCGATGGCCCAGCAGGACGTGCGCTACTACCTCAACGGTCTGCTGTTCGATCTGCGCGAGAACAGCCTGCGTTGCGTGGCGACCGACGGTCACCGCCTGGCGCTGTGCGAAACCGCCTACGAAGGCAGCGGCCAGACAAAGCGCCAGATCATCGTGCCGCGCAAGGGCGTGCAGGAACTGCAGCGCCTGCTGGAAGGCGGCGACCGCGAGATCGAGATCGAGATGGGCCGTGGCCACATCCGGGTCAAGCGCGACGATGTGACCTTCACCAGCAAGCTGATCGACGGCCGTTTCCCGGATTACGAAGCGGTGATCCCGATCGGCGCCGACCGCGAAGTGCGGATCGAGCGCGAGATCCTGCGCGCGGCCCTGCAGCGTGCGGCGATCCTGTCGAACGAGAAGTACCGTGGCGTGCGCATCGAGGTCTCGCCCGGCCAGCTCAAGATCAGCGCCCACAACCCGGAACAGGAAGAAGCGCAGGAAGAAGTCGAAGCCGACACCAAGGTCGACGACCTGGCGGTGGGTTTCAACGTCAACTACCTGCTCGACGCCCTGACCGCGCTGCGCGACGAACACGTGGTGATTGCCCTGCGCGACGCAAACTCCTCGGCGCTGGTGCGCGAGGCGGCGAACGAGAAGTGCCGCCACGTGGTCATGCCGCTGCGCCTGTGATCCGGCCGCGGTCGGCGACGACCGCGAGCGACAGGTTCCACGTGGAACACATCCCGCAAGTTCACGACACGCCCGGCCCGTCCGGGCGTGTTCGTTTCTACCGTCCGGGCGCCCTGCCCGGCTTGCAGCCCCATCGAGCCCCGCGATGCGCGTAACCCGCCTCGAAGCCCGCGGTTTGCGCCGCTTCGCCGATGTCAGGCTGGCGCCCGCCCCTGGGATCAACCTGATCACCGGCGACAACGGCGCCGGCAAGACCAGCCTGTTGGAAGCCCTGCACCTGATGGCCTACGGCCGCAGCTTCCGTGGCCGGGTCCGCGACGGGCTGGTCCGGGCCGGCGATCCGGCCCTGGAGGTGTTCGTCGAGTGGCAGGAAGGCGTCGGGCCGGCAGCTTCGCGGGTCGCCGAGGGCGAGGCCGGGGCGACCCGGCTGCGCAAGGCCGGGCTGCGCCACACCGGGCAGGACTGGATCGGCCGTCTGGACGGCAGCCCGGTAGCCCAGCTGGGCGAGTTGTGCGCGGCCCTGGCCGTGGTCAGCTTCGAACCCGGCAGCCACGCCCTGATCACTGGTGGTGCCGAGGCCCGACGTCGTTACCTGGATTGGGGACTGTTCCACGTGGAACACGACTTCATTTCCCTGTGGCGGCGCTATACCCGGGCCCTGAAGCAGCGCAACGCCCTGCTCAAGGCCCGCGCCCGCGACGGCCAGCTCGACGCCTGGGACCGGGAGCTGGCCGATGCCGGCGAACCGTTGAGCCGGCGCCGTCAACATTACCTGGAAGACCTGCAGCCCCGGTTCGCGGCCCTGGCGGCGGACCTCGCCCCGGCCCTGGGCGACACCCGCCTGGATTACCTGCCCGGTTGGCGTCGCGACGAGCTGCCCCTGGCCGACGCCCTACTGCTGGCCCGCGAACGCGACCAGATCGCTGGGTATACCTCGGTCGGGCCGCACCGGGCCGACTGGCGCATCCATTTCGGCGGTCTGCCGGGCCGCGAGGCCCTGTCTCGTGGCCAGGCCAAGCTGACCGCGCTCGCCGCCCTGCTGGCCCAGGCCGAGCACCACGCCCAGGCCCGCGGCGAATGGCCGGTGATCGCCCTGGACGACCTGGCCTCGGAACTGGATCGTCAGCATCAACGTCGGGTACTGGAGCGCCTGATCGCCAGCGGCGCCCAGGTGTTCATCACCGGCACCGAGGCTCCGAGCGCGTTGGCTGAGATCGGGGTGGCCGTCACGACGTTCCACGTGGAACAGGGCGAGCTCCGACTCGGCTGAGGACTGTTCCACGTGGAACATGGACCTCAAACGCAGGCAGAGGTGTTCCACGTGGAACGCTCGCGGCACTCGGCTCTCCGGGCCAAGATCCTCCTCGGCTGATCGCGCCTCGCCATCGAAACCCCGCCCCCATCCCCGCTCCGCCAAGCGGAGGCCAACCGCCTGCCCGGTAGGATTGGACCCGGATCGCCCCGCGATCGGTTTCAGCCGCGGCCCCTGGGAAGAGGTGCCCGGCTCGTCATGTCGCCCAGGATCCGACCGGCTTCAGGGACACCTTCGACGATAACGGCCCGGCCGCGAGCGTCGAACACGAGCAGCCAGCGCCGTTGGCGGCCACAAGATCGCGCAGGCAGCCTGCAGCAGGACCCGGTCGAGACGGGCGATCCGATGAGCTACGACCGTCGGATGCCGCCGTGGGGCTCTCGTCCTCGCAGATCACCGCCGAGGATGATCGCCGCGACCCGTTCAAACTCAGCCGCCGCCCGTACCCAGACCCGACCGAGAACGACCACTTCTCCAAGGTCACCGCTGGCCGCGTCCACAGCACCACCGGCGACAGCCATCAGTCCAAGGCCGAGGTATCGGCAACGCCCAGTTGCCGCTGGATTTCATCGATTCGCTCAGCGACAAGGTCTTCCTGAGCAGCGCGCCGAACCGACGGTCCGTAGCGCAAGGCCGCGTATCGCTTCGATCGGGGCGGATGGACCGCACCACCAGGGCTACGACAAGGACCGCCAGTGCGACGCCATCGCTAGGCTGGCCGGGGTGGCCGCGTAAGAACGGCCGCTTGTCGACGGACTAAACCAGAAGCCTATCAACCGCACCCTCGACGCCCAGTTCGAACGGCCGCGGCGTGACCCTCGCATCCGCTCGCCCCTGTTCAAACCGGTTTGGCCTGAATCTAGCGTTCAATGCTCAACGGGCCATACACGGTACCAGCTAACCCGCCCAGCCCGCAGAACTCGCCCAACCTCCAGCCCGCCACTCTCGCCCGACCCCGGCGACCCCGCTGGAGGCCTCCTCACGCGCGCTGCGGGACGATCCACCGACCCCGGTCGGTCGCGGGCCCGGATCGTCCAGGAACAGCCGCGCAGCGCCTCTCCTGCCCGCATCTGACCGGGGGCGGCGGGGGCACCGGACCTGGCGGGCCGCGGCGCGGTATACTCGGCCTCAGTCCCTACAGCTAATGTGTCGCGCTCCCGGCCTCGCAGGCGGACCGCGCAATCCCACAGAGCATGTCCGAAAACAACGATCAGACCCCCGGCCAGACCCCGAACCAGACCTACGACTCCAGCAAGATCACCGTCTTGCGCGGGCTCGAAGCCGTACGCAAACGGCCGGGCATGTACATCGGCGACGTCCACGACGGCACCGGTCTGCATCACATGGTGTTCGAAGTCGTCGACAACGCGATCGACGAGGCGCTCGCCGGCCACGCCGACGATGTCGTCGTCACCTTGCACGAAGACGGTTCGGTCTCCTGCTACGACAACGGCCGCGGCATTCCGGTCGACATCCACAAGGAAGAAGGCGTCTCCGCGGCCGAGGTGATCCTCACCGTGCTGCACGCCGGCGGCAAGTTCGACGACAACAGCTACAAAGTCTCCGGCGGTCTGCACGGCGTCGGCGTCTCGGTAGTCAACGCCTTGTCCGAACACCTGTGGTTGAACATCTGGCGCGACGGCCACCACTACCAGCAGGAATACGCGCTGGGCGAGCCGATCTATCCGCTCAAGCAACTCGAAGCGTCCGACAAGCGCGGCACCCTGCTGCGCTTCAAGCCGGCCGTCGAAATCTTCAGCGACGTCGAGTTCCACTACGACATCCTGGCCAAGCGCCTGCGCGAACTGTCGTTCCTGAATTCCGGCGTCAAGATCACCCTGGTCGACGAGCGCGGCGAAGGCCGTCGCGATCTGTTCCAGTACGAAGGCGGCATCCGCTCCTTCGTCGAGCATCTGGCCCAACTCAAGACGCCACTGCATCCGAACGTGATCTCGGTGTCGGGCGAGCAGAACGGCATCACCGTGGACGTGGCGTTGCAGTGGACCGATTCCTACCAGGAAACGATGTTCTGCTTCACCAACAACATTCCGCAGAA
>CAMLID010000139.1 GCA_946480055.1 uncultured Lysobacter sp.
TGCATGCCGCCGGCGGCGCGGAAGCGGAAGTGCTCGCCGTTGCGCTCCAGCAGTTCGTACTGGGTGATTTCCAGCTCGCCGTCCCAGACGCCTTCCACGCACCACAGACCGCAGTGGTCGTGCATCGGGGTGCCCTGGCCCGGGCCCCAGGTCATGGCGACCACGCTGTAGCCCAGCTCGGGGCTGCGATAGATCTCGCGGCGGGCGTAGTGGTCGTCGATCGGGTCGAACACGCAGTCGGGCAGGTGCACGTCGCGGTCGCGGATCAGGCCGCACAGGGTGTTGCGCAGCGCCGCGGTCACGGCGTGTTCGTCGCCGGCATGGACCGCCTTGTCGATCGCGGCGATCAGCTTGTCGTGGCCCGGGAAGTCCAGATCCGGCAGCGGGTCGTTCTGATGACGTTGCGTTATGTCCATATAACCATTCTAGCGGCATGGGCGGCCGCCGGCACGTCGGCCGGGCGCCGCGAACGCTGCGGGCTTGGTATCACAGCTCGGCGAGGAAGCCCGCCACGGCGGGCCCGAAGCGGCCGATATCGACCAGGAAGGCGTCGTGGCCCTGCGGCGACTCCAGCGGCAGGAAGCGGGCGTCGGCGCCGCCGGCACGCAGGCCATCGGCGATCTCCTCCTGCTGCTGCAGCGGGAACAGGATGTCGGTGCGCACGCCGATCGCCAGGGCTTTCTCGAGCTGGATCTTGGCCAGGCCGGCGCGGGTGTCGGCCGGGCCGGCGTCGTCGGCGCCGCGCGCGTAGTCGCCCAGGTCGAACCAGTCCATCGAGCGGCTGAGGTAGAGGTAGCAGTTGGGGTCGAAGCGTCGCACGAAGCGGCGGGCGTGGCCTTCGAGGTAGCTCTCGACTTCGAACTCCAGGCCGAAGGGTTCGTCGTCGGCGCGATCGGAGTCCAGGCGCACGCGGCCGAAGCGGCCGTCCCATTCCAGCGCCGAGCGGTAGGTGATGACGCCGAGCTTGCGCGCCATGCGCATGCCGGCCTCGGGGTAGCTGCGCTCGTCGTAGCGGCCCTGGTACCAGTGCGGGTCGAGCCGGATCGCTTCGCGCTGGAGCGAGCGGATCGCGATCGAGAACGGCAGCGCGCGCGCGGCGCCGGAGATGTTGATGTGGCTGCGGGCCAGGCCGGGATGGCGGATCAGCAGGGCCAGCGCGGTCATGCCGCCCATCGAGTTGCCGATCACGCAGGCCAGGCGCTCGATGCCCAGGCCGCGCACGACCACGGCCGCGGCGTCGGCGCCGTCTTCGATCGAGAGTTCGGGGAAGTCGAGGCGGTAGGGCTCGCGCGTGGCCGGATGGATGGACGCCGGGCCGGTCGAGCCTTTGCAGCTGCCCAGCGAGTTCACGCAGATCACGAACCAGCGATCGCTGTCGATCGGCTTGCCGGGGCCGAGCATGGCCTCCCACCAGCCCGGTTCCGGGTTGCCGGCGTTGGCCGCGGCATGGGCGTCGGGCGAGAGGCCGGTGACGATCAGGATGGCGTTGTCGCGCGCGGCGTTGAGTTCGCCCCAGGTTTCGTAGGCAACGCGGGCGCCGTCGAGGCGGCCGCCGCGCTTCATCGGGAAGCCGTCGGGCAGGGCGAAGTAACGGGTGCCGGGCGGGATGAATTCGGTCATGCCGGGTGCTGCCTTCCTGGTTGCGGGCGTCGCGCGCTGGGAGCGGTGTCGGCGCTTGGGGGGACCATTTTGCCTGCGTGGGCGGGGTGGGGGTTAGGCGCGGTTGGCGATGGGGCGATAACGGGCGGCGATAGGCGGGGTTGTGGGCAAGGCGGGCGTGGTGCGCGCGCCTTGCTCGCCTGCGCCGGTCTTTAGCTGTTGTCCGCAGGCGGTTGCGCCGAAGGATGTTGCGTGGCGGTGTCGTGCTTCGCGCTTGCGCAGGACCCTCACCCCAACCCCCTCTCCCGGCAGAAGAGGGGCTTTGGAATGCGGGTTATTCGACGACCTGGTCGATGGTGATTTCGACGGTGCCCTTGCTATCGGTGCGCACGGTCTGTGACTTCGACGCGAGGTCGCCGGGCTGGGCGATGGCCTGGCCCGAGGCCGAGACGCGGGCGAGCACCGCGACCTGTTCCAGCTGCGAGAGCTTCAGGGTCGGCATCGGGCTGTCGCCGTCGTCGAGCACGACTTCGACCGGGAAGTCGCGGGCCGCGAGTTTCTCCACCGCGACCGGCATCGGCGGGCCATTGGGCTGGCGTGCGAGCACGAACAGGCTGGCGTCGGCGGGCAGCTTGGCGGTCAGCGCAGGGGCGAGTACGACGCGGACCTTGAGGCCGCCGGTGGAGGCGGTCGCGGCCGGCGCGGGCAGCGGCGGCAGGCCGGCGTCCTTGCGTGCGGCGTCGATCTGTTCGCGCAGGCTGGCGGCGGTGCGCGCATCGACCAGAGCCAGCAGCGGCTCCCAGGTGCGCGCGGCTTCGGCCGGTTGCTCGGCCTGGCGTTGCGAAATGCCGAGGAACCAGCGTCCGCGCTGGTGCATGGGCTGGATCTCGAGCGCGCGCCGCAGCAGCGCGATCGCTTCGGCGTCGAACTTGCGGCCTTGCGCGGACAGCACGCGGAACTCCGCGCTTTCCACCAGCAGGTCGGCTTCGTCGGGGGCGAGCTTGAGCGCGCGCGCCATCGCCTCGCGCGCCTTGGGCAACTGGCCCGCGTCGAGGTAGGCGCGGGCGAGCAGGCGCCAGCCGTCGACGCGGTTGGGCTCGCGCTGGAGCTGGGCTTCGAGCTGGGCGATGGCGTCTTCGGCGGTCGCGGGCGCGTCGCGGCGCGCCGGATCCAATGCGTCGGGCGTGCCGATCAGGGCGTAGGTCAGGCCGGTGATCAGGACCAGGCTGGCGAGCACGCCGGCCGCGGCCAGCGGCTTGGCCCGCCACAGCGGGCGCAGCACGTAGCCGAGCACCAGCAGGGCCAGCGCGACGCTGGCCAGTACGAACACGGTCATCACCATTCCTCGTTGTCGTCGTCGCGCTGGTCCGGCGCGCGTTCGGCGGACGCGGCCTTGGCGCGGTTGCGCACGATCCCGGCCACCATCGCGCCGCCGGCCAGCAGCACCAGGGCCGGGCCGAACCACAGCAGCCAGGTCTTGGATTCGACCTGCGGACGGTAGAGCACGAACTCGCCGTAGCGCTCGACCAGGAACTCCTTGATCTCGCGGTCGTTCTTGCCTTCGCGCATCAGCTGCAGCACTTCGCGGCGCAGGTCGTGGGCGATCTGGGCGTTGGATTCGGCCAGCGACTGGTTCTGGCACATCACGCAGCGCAGCTCGGCGACCAGGGCGTGGAAGCGGGTTTCTTCGCCGGCGTCGCTGAATTGCAGCGGCGCGGGGTCGCTGGCGGGCTGGGCGGCGAGCGGCGCGGCGGCGGCCAGGGTCAGCAGGGCGATCAGGGCCAGGGTGCGCAGCGAGCCAAGAGCCAATCCCCCTCGGTCCTTTTTCTGCAAAAGGGGAAGACCAGCGGCGGCTACGTGAGGTCCATCGGCGCGGCTGTTCCCCCTTTCGCAAAAGGAGGGCTGAGGGGATTCGCTTTTCATCGCGTCTTCTCGACTTCCGCCAGCACCGGCAGCAGTTCGTCGCGGATGGTCGCCTCGCTCATCGGGCCGACGTGCTTCCAGCGCACCACGCCCTTGGCGTCGACCAGGAAGGTCTCCGGCGCACCGTAGATGCCCCAGTCGATCGCGACCTTGCCGTCGTAGTCGGTCAGGACCATCCAGTAGGGGTTGCCGTACTGCTCCAGCCAGCGTAGCGCGTCGGCGTGTTCGTCCTTCCAGTTGAAGCCGATCACGCGCACGCGCTTGGTTTCGGCGAAGCGGGTCAGCACCGGATGCTCGTCGCGGCAGGCCGGGCACCAGCTGCCCCAGACGTTGAGCAGGTAGGGCGAACCGCGCAACTGATCGGAACGCATCAGGCGGCCGGCTTCGTGCAGCACCGGCAGCGAAAATTCCGGCGCGGGCTTGCCGATCAGCGGCGAGGGCAGGGCCTCGCGGTTGGGATTGCGGCTCAGCCACACGCCGGCGGCGAGCAGCACGGCGAGTACGGCGAACGCGGCCAGCGGCAACCAGCGGCTCTTGTTCATGCGGGGTCGCCTCCTTCGATGGCGTCGTCGCGCGGGTGTTCGGCCAGTGCGCTGCGGCTGTGGGCGAGGATGGGCTCAGGCGCGTTCGTGGCGGGGGCGGCGGCGGTTTCGTCGGCTCGCTTGGGCCGGAAGCGCCGATCGGCCGCGGCGACGAAGCCGCCCAGCATCATCATCAGCGCGCCGGCCCAGATCCAGCGCACGAACGGCTTGACGTGCACGCGCATCGCCCAGGCGCCGTCGCCCAAAGGTTCGCCGAGCGCGACATAGAGGTCGCGGCCCAGGCCAGGGTCGATCGCGGCTTCGGTCATGACCTGGCCGCCGCTGGCGTAGGCGCGCTTTTCCGGATGCATCACGGTCAGCAGGCGATCGTTCTCGAACACGGTCACGGTGCCGCGGTCGGCTTCGAAGTTCGGGCCGGCGCGATGGGCGACGCCGTCGAAACGGAACGCGTGGCGGCCCAGTTCGACCGTCTGTCCCGGCTTCAGCGCGAGTTCGCGTTGCTGGCTCAGGCCTTCGGTCAGCAGGGCGCCGATCAGGAACACCGCGACGCCGGCGTGGGCCAGGGTCATGCCGAGCATTTCGGCGGTGTAGCGGGTGCCGTCGCCGCGCAGGCGCGTCCACACGAAGCGCAGCGTGCCGGCCGCGATCCAGACCGCGCCGCCGACGCCGGCCGCGACCTTCCAGGCGCCCTGCGGGGCCATGAAGTAGGCGCCGATCGCCGCGCCGATGGCCAGGCCGGCCCAGGGCAGCAGCATCGCCACCGGGCGCGAGACCTGTTCGCGCTGCCAGCGGAACAGCGGCCCGAACGGCAGCAGCAGCACCATCGGCGTCATCAGCAGCACGAACATCAAGGCGAAGTAGGGCGGGCCGACCGAGAGCTTGCCCAGTTCCAGCGCATCGGCCAGCAGCGGATACAGCGTGCCCAGCAGGACCATCGCGCAGGCGGTCGTCAGCAGCAGGTTGTTGGCCAGCAGCAGGGTTTCGCGCGAGCTGACCTGGAATGGCTTGCCGGAATCAGGCGTGCCCGGCTCGTCGGACGGCGCGCGCAGCGCGTACAGCAGCAGCGAGCCGCCGATCACGATGCCCAGGAAGATCAGCACGAACAGGCCGCGCGACGGATCGGCGGCGAAGGCGTGGACGCTGGTGAGCACGCCGGAGCGGACCAGGAAGGTGCCCAGCAGCGACAGCGAGAAGGTCGCGATCGCCAGCAACAGGGTCCAGCCGCGGAAGCTGCCGCGTTTTTCGGTCACCGCCTGCGAATGCAGCAGCGCCGCGCCGGCCAGCCAGGGCATGAAGCTGGCGTTCTCGACCGGATCCCAGAACCACCAGCCGCCCCAGCCCAGTTCGTAGTACGCCCACCACGAGCCCAGCGCGATGCCCAGGGTCAGGAAGGCCCAGGCGACGTTGGTCCACGGCCGCGTCCAGCGCAGCCAGCGCGCGTCGACCTTGCCGT
>CAMLID010000140.1 GCA_946480055.1 uncultured Lysobacter sp.
CCGGTGCAGATCGCGTTCAACGTGATCCCGCACGGCGGCGACTTCACCGACAACGGCTACACCACCGAGGAGATGAAGCTGGTCTGGGAGACCCGCAAGATCCTCGGCGACGACTCGATCGGCGTGAACGCGACCGTGGTCCGGGTGCCGGTGTTCTACGCCCACTCCGAGGCGGTGCACATCGAAACCCGCGAGAAGCTCAGCGCGGTCGACGCGCGCAAGCTGCTGGAAGCCGCGCCGGGCCTGGAAGTGGTGGACGAGGCGGTCGGCGGCGGTTATCCGACCCCGGTCACCCACGCTTCCGGTCACGATCCGGTCTACGTCGGCCGCATCCGCGACGACATCTCGCATCCGCGCGGTCTGGCAATGTGGGTGGTGGCCGACAACATTCGCAAGGGCGCGGCGCTGAACGCCGTACAGTTGGCCGAGCTGGTGTGGGCCGAGCAGCGCGCGCAGAACGCGGCCTGAGCGGGCGGCACGGAGCCGGCAAGGGCGCAATGCGGCCGCACCGCGTCCGCATTGCGTATTAACCGTGGCGGCGGCTAGAGTCGCCGCCAGGGGACAGGGAGTGGCATTCAGAGTGAAGCATCGTTTCACGCGCACCGCGTTGGCATTGGCGCTGGCTCTGGCCAGCGGCGGCGCCTGCGCGCTCGGCCTCGGCCAGATCGAGGTCAAGTCGCGCTCCGACCAGCCGCTGCTGGCGGAAATCCCGATCGTCTCCAGCGACCCGGCCGAGCTCGAACAGCTGCAGGCGCGCCTGGCTTCGCCCGAAACCTTCACCCGCATCGGCCTGATGCCGCCGCAGGGCATCGTCTCCGACCTGCAGTTCCAGGTCGCCCTGGACGCGCGCGGCAACCCGGTGATCCGGGTGACCAGCCAGCAGCCGGTGAACCAGCCGCTGGTGACCTTCCTGGTCGAAGTCGACTGGGGCCAGGGCCGCCTGGTGCGCGAGTACTCGGCGCTGATCGATACCCCCAAGACCGTGTCGGCGCCGTTGCAGCCGCCGATCGAGGCGCCGGTGACGGCGCCGTCCAACCTGATCGAGCGGCCGCTGGATCCGGCGGCGGTGATCGCCAGCTACACCCCGACCGATCCGGCCGCGGTGACGCCCGACCCGGCCGCGGTCGACCCGATCCCGGTCGTGCCCGCGCCCGCACCCGGCAGCGCCTATCCCGCGCAGCCGACCGCCATCGCGATCGCGCCGCCGCCGCCGTCGCCCGCACCGCCGCTGGACGCCGCTCCGGCAGGCGAGGACGGATCGATCGCGGTCAAACGCGGCGATTCGCTGTCGCGCATCGCCAGCGGCCTGGAGCTGGGCGACGGCTATTCGCTGGACCAGACCATGGTCGCGCTGCTGCGCGCCAACCCCGACGCCTTCATCGGCGGCGACGTCAACCGTCTCAAGCAAGGCGCCGTGCTGCGCGTACCGCCCGGCAACGAAGTGGCCAGCATCGACGCCGGCGAAGCCAGCGCGCTGGTGCGCAGCCAGATCCAGCAATGGCGCCAGGCGCGCCGTCCGGCGCCGCAGCCGGCGGTGGAAGCGGTGCCGCTGGCGGTGGCGCCGCGTGCGGCCGGCAACAGCGCCGGCACAGCGACGGACGCGGCGGCTGCGGCCGGCGCGCGTCTGGAAATCGTTCCGCCCGGCGCCAGTCGCGCCGCGCGGGCGGGTACACAATCCGGCATCAACGCCGGCGGCGGGGGCGAGATGCTGCGACAGGAACTGCAAGAATCCAAGGAGTCGCTGGCCGCCCGCGAGGCCGAACTCCAGGACCTCAAGGGTCGGGTCGCCGAGCTGGAGCAGTTGCAGAAGCAGCAGCAACAGCTGATCCAGCTCAAGGACACCGAACTGGCCGCGGCGCAGCAGCGCCTGAGCGAGTCCAACCAGAAGCAGGCCGCCGCCCAGGGCGGGGCGATGCTGCCGTGGGCGATCACCGGCGCGGTGCTGCTGCTGGCGGTGCTGGGCGCGTGGTTCATGCGCCGGCGTCCGTCCAAGCCGGTGTTCCGCGCACCGCTCGCGGCCGGCGCCGCGCCTTCGATCGCCGACGCCTTCGCCGAATCGGCGGCCGCGCCATCCGTGGTCGAGCCTGCTGTGGCCGAGCCCGAGTTGGCCGAAACCCCGGTCGCGGCGCCTGTCGCTGCCGCAGCGACGACCGTACCGTTCTGGAGCGCGGCCCGGTCCGCGCCCGCCGAGCGCAAGGTCCCGGCCTGGCACGTGGCCGCGGTCGGCCACGGCGATTCCGCACCGGTGCAGGAGCCGTTGTTGGCCGCGCAACCGGGCCAGGAGCGCCTGGAACTGGCGCGCGCCTACATGGACCTGGGCGATCACGAGAGTGCGCGCCAGCTGCTCGGCGAAGTCGCGGTGACCGGCGATCTGGCCGCGCGCCAGCAAGCCGCGCGGATGTTGCGCGAACTGGAGTAACGAGTGGCGGCTGAGGTTCCGACGCCGCCCGCGGCGGCGGATTCGACGGGAAAGGCCCCGGCCGCGACGCGGCGCTATGCCTTGGGCATCGAATACGACGGCGGCGAATTCTCCGGCTGGCAGCGCCTGAGCCGGCCGGGCGAACCCGACCTGCGCGGCGAGCCCACGGTGCAGGGCGCAGTCGAGGAAGCCCTGTCCTTCGTCGCCGGCCGCCAGATCGACGTGACCTGCGCCGGCCGCACCGATGCCGGCGTGCATGCGTCCTGCCAGGTGGTGCATTTCGACGGGCCGGCCGAACGCGAACCGCGCGGCTGGGTGCTGGGCACGACCTCGCGCCTGCCGCCGTCGGTGTGCGTGCGCTGGTGCGTGCCGGTCGCCGACGATTTCCACGCGCGCTTCTCGGCGCGCGCGCGGCGCTACCGCTACCGCATCCTCAACCGGCCGGTGCGTCCGGCCCTGCAGCGCCAATACCTGAGCTGGGAACGCCGCCCGCTCGACGCCGACGCCATGCATCGCGCGGCCCAGGCCCTGCTGGGCGAGAACGATTTCTCCGCGTTCCGCACCGTGCATTGCCAGGCGCCGCACGCGCGCCGCGACCTGCAATACATCGCGGTGCGCCGCGACGGCGACATCGTCGAGATCGAAGTCCAGGCCAACGCCTTCCTGCACCACATGGTCCGCAACATCGTCGGCAGCCTGCTGCCGGTCGGGCGCGGCGAGCAGCCCGAGGCCTGGATCGCGCAGTTGCTGGCCGGTCGCGACCGTGCCAAAGCCGGGCCGACCGCGCCTTCGGCCGGGTTGGTGTTCGTCGGTCCGCGCTACCCTGCGGACTGGCCATTGCCGGCCGAGGTGAGCTTGTGAAGGGTGATCCTGTGAAGCACGCGCCCAAGACCTTGTTCCGTACCCGCATCAAGTTCTGCGGCTTCACCCGGCCGGGCGACGTGCGCCTGGCCTGCGAACTCGGCGCCGATGCGATCGGCTTCGTGTTCGCCGAGTCCAGCAAGCGCCGGGTCGAAGCCGAGGAAGCGCGCGCGATGCGCCAGGCGCTGGCGCCGCTGGTCGACGCGGTGGCTTTGTTCATGGACAACCCCGCCGAACAGGTGCGCGAGGTCGTGCGCCAGGTCCGGCCCAGCCTGTTGCAGTTCCACGGCGACGAAAACGACGCGTTCTGCCGCTCGTTCGGCGTGCCGTACCTGAAGGCGGTGGCGATGGGCGAGGGCGGCGAGCCGGCCTCGGCCAGCCCGGGCCTGGCCCTGCATGCGCGCTATCCGGCCGCGGCCGGCTTTTTGCTCGACAGCCACGTCGCCGGCGGCAGCGGCGGCAGCGGCAAGACCTTCGACTGGTCGCGGATTCCGGCCGGCATGCACAAGCCGTTCCTGCTCGCCGGCGGGCTGGTGCCCGACAACGTCTACGAAGCGATCCTGGCGACCCGGCCCTGGGGCGTGGACGTGTCCAGCGGCATCGAAAGCGCGCCCGGACGCAAGGACGGCGATCTGATGCGGCGTTTCGTCGAGGAAGTGCGGCGCGCGGATTGCCACCGCGACTAAGCGCGCAGCGCTGCTTTGGGGTAGGAGCGGCGTGAGCCGCGAGCGCGGATTTCCGTCAACGACGCAGGCTGCGCCGAGCCGGCCGCAGGCTAGTGCCGAGCCGACGACGTAGGGTGCGGTGAGTCGGAGGCGAACCGCACCATCGCCTAGACCGGATGTCCGCGACGGTGCGGTTGCCACCGCACCTACGGTTCTGATCGAAACGCGAAGCGCGCACACGTCCTCAAGGGCGAGCAGTCGCGCTCAATCCCGCGCCAACGCCTCCCGCAACCACTGCGCCAACTCAGCCACGCGCGCGTCCTCGCGCCGCCGCGGCGCGCACAGCACCCAGCGCGCATCGGTGTCGACGAAGCCCCAGGGCGCGAGCAGCCGCCCGGCGGCCAGGTCCTCGGCCACCAGCGGCTGCGGCGCGATCGCCACGCCCAGCCCGGCGTTGGCCGCTTCCAGCAAGTAGTAGAGATGAGCGAAGCCGGTCCCCGGGCGCAGCGACGCCGGGTCCACGCCGACCCGCGCGGCCCAGTCGCTCCAGGCCTGCGGGCGCGAGGCGGTGTGCAGCAGTTCCAGACCGCGCAGCGCGTCCGGCGCCGCCGAGCTCAACGTCGCAGCGCCCGGCCAGCGCGGGCTCAGCACCGGACCGATGCGCTCCACCGCCAGCTCGCGTACGTTCCAGTCGGTCGGCCAGGGCGGCGACGCGATCAGCAGCGCCGCGTCCAGGCCGGCCAGGGTGGCGTCGGGCGCGGTGTCGTTGGCGGCCAGGTGCAGGCGCAGGGCAGGGCGCTCGCGCGCCAGCCGTTCCAGGCGCGGGATCATCCAGCGCGCCAGTACGCTGCCCGGGCAGCCCAGTACCAGCGGCGCCTGAGCCGGCCGCCGCTGCAGTTCGGCCCAGGCCGCGCGCAACGGTGCGAAGCCGTCGGCGGCGGCCTCGTACAGGCGCTGCCCGGCCGGCGTCAGCGCCAGCCCACGCCCCTCGCGCAGGAACAAGGCCGTGCCCAGCGCCTCCTCGAGCACACGCAACTGGCGGCTGACCGCGCCATGGGTCACATGCAGTTCGGCCGCGGCACGGCCGACGCCGTCCAGCCGCGCTGTCGCTTCGAAGGCGCGCAAGGCATTGAGCGGGGGCAGGTCGCGGCTCATTTGATAAGTGAGTTTTTCTGACGGATCGAGCCGATTTTATTCGTTATCGGTCACTCCGTGCTGCGATAAAGTGGCCGAACTCCCCGAGTCTGCCTGCCCGTGACCGCGATTACCGACTACCACGCCTATCCGGACGCCTCCGGCCATTTCGGCCGCTACGGCGGCCGTTTCGTCGCCGAGACCCTGATCGGCCCGCTGGAGGAACTGGCCGCGGCCTACGACGCCGCCCGCGTCGATCCGGCCTTCATCGAGGCTTTCGACCGCGATCTCGCCCATTACGTCGGCCGGCCCAGCCCGATCTACCACGCCCAGCGCCTGAGCGACGAGGTCGGCGGCGCGCAGATCCTGCTCAAGCGCGAGGACCTGAACCACACCGGCGCGCACAAGATCAACAAC
>CAMLID010000141.1 GCA_946480055.1 uncultured Lysobacter sp.
CGAAATGATGGACCAGAAGCAGTACCTGCTGGCCGCGCAGGCCAACGAGGTCTACATGGACCCGATGGGCGCGCTGATGCTCGAGGGCCTGGGCCGCTACCGTCTGTACTACCGTCAGGGCCTGCAGGAAAAGCTCGGCGTCGACGTGCACCTGTTCAAGGTCGGCGAGTACAAGTCCGCGGCCGAACCCTACGTGCTCGACGCGGCCTCGCCCGAGGCCAAGGAAGCCGACCTGTTCTGGATGAACGACGTGTGGCAGCGCTACCTGGCCGACGTGGCCAAGGCGCGTAAGCTCGACGCCGCCAAGATCGCCGCCGACATCGACCAGATGGCGACCCAGATCCAGGCCGCGCAGGGCGACCTGGCCAAGTACGCGCTGCAGCAGAAGCTGGTCGACGGTCTGAAGACCCGCGAGCAGGTCGACGATCTGCTGATCGAGCGCGGCGTGGCCGACGACGATGCCGAAGGCGGTTTCCGCCAGATTTCGCTGGACGGCTACCTGGGCCACCTCAACCGCGCCGCGCTGCCGGCCGCCGCCGATCGCCGTCCGCAGGTCGCAGTGGTGGTCGCCGAGGGTGAGATCAGCGGCGGCGAGCAGCCGCCGGGCACGGTCGGCGGCGTCTCGACCGCGGCGCTGCTGCGCGAGGCGCGCGACGACGAAAACGTCAAGGCGCTGGTGCTGCGCGTGGACTCGCCCGGCGGCGAAGTGTTCGCCTCCGAGCAGATCCGTCGCGAGATCGTCGCGCTCAAGGCCGCCGGCAAGCCGGTCGTGGTCTCGATGGGCGATCTGGCCGCTTCCGGCGGCTACTGGATCTCGATGAACGCCGACAAGATCTACGCCGATCCCTCGACTATCACCGGTTCGATCGGCATCTTCGGCATGATCCCGACCATCCCGCGCGCGCTGGAGAAGATCGGCGTGCACGGCGACGGCGTCGGCACCACCCGCTACGCCGGTGCGTTCGACATCACCCGGCCGCTGGCGCCGGAAGTCGGCCAGGTGATCCAGTCGGTGATCGACAAGGGCTACCGCGACTTCACCGGCAAGGTCGCCACCGCGCGCAAGCGTCCGGTCGAAGAGATCGACGGCATCGCCCGCGGCCGCGTCTGGAGCGGTGCGCAGGCCAAGGAGCGCGGCCTGGTCGACGACTTCGGCGGCCTGCAGACCGCGATCGACGACGTGGCCAAGCGCGTGAAGCTCGGCAAGGACGACTATCAGGTGCGTTACGTGGAAAAGAGCGCGACCCCGTTCGAGCGCTTCTTCGCCGGCTTCGCCGAGAGCCGGATCGGCGCGGCCTGGTTGCGCAGCGATTCCGACCTCGCCCGCGGCCTGCTCGCCAAGGCCGTGCCGCAGGCCGCGTCCGACCTGCGCTTCCTGCAGAGCGCGGTGCAGCCGACCCGCGGCGTGCCGGTGAAGTCGCTGGCCTATTGCTTCTGCGGCTTCTGAGCCACGGCGACCCAACGAAAAAAAACCCGCTCCGGCGGGGTTTTTTTCGGCTGCGGCTTCGGTTCGGCCTTTGGCTTTGGGGTAGGAGCGGCGTAAGCCGCGACCGCGCAGTAGCCGAAGTTCGAAATCGCGGCTCACGCCGCTCCCACAGAAAGCCGTTGGCTTCGCAACGGCGCTACACGAGACCGGCTCCGCATTGTGGGACCGGCGTAAGCCGCGACCGCATAGCGGCCGAAGGTTCGTGGTCGCGGCTTACGCCGCTCCTACCCCAAGGAGGCGTAAGCGCTCAGTTCGCCTGCGCCTCGATCGCGTCGCGCTGCTTGTCCGCGGCCTCGATCACGTCCGCCTCCACCGCTTGGGCCTTCTGGATCGGCTGCTGGATGCTGTCGCGCAGTTGGGTGGCCTGCGGATCGACCGGGCGTTCCTTTTCCGGCGGCTTGGGCTTGGAGCAGGCGCCGAGCACGGCCAGCGCGAGCGCCAGCGCCCCCAGCGGCGCGAGCCGGGCCAGGATCTTGCGGGACAGCGGTAAGCGCATCGCGGCATCCTCGGTCGGTGACGCGGCTATGCTACGCCGGCGGCCGCGCGCGGCAAACGCCGGCGGCCGCAGAACGGCGAATCGGAACGCCGGCTGCGGATCGGCTACTTCGAGCGGCGATTCGAGCAGCGGTCCCGAACGGCGATCCCAAACACGGCAATGGGCCGGAACAGGCGGAGGCAGGCATGGACCCCAAGCGTTGGCGACTGGACGGACAGCTGGCCCTGGTGACCGGCGGCAGCGCGGGCATCGGCCGCGCGATCGCACGCGAGCTGCTCGGCTTCGGCGCCGACGTACTGCTGGCCGCGCGCGACATCGCAGCGCTGGACGCGGCGCGCGCCGAACTGCTCGAGGACTTCCCCGAGCGCGAGATCCAGGCCTTCGTCGCCGACGTCGCCGACGAGGAGCAGCGGCGCGAACTGCTCGATTGGGTCGAGGACTTCGGCGAAGGCCTGCATATCCTGGTCAACAACGCCGGCGGCAACGTGGTCAAGCCGGCCACTGATTACACCGAGGACGAGTGGCGCCAGGTGTTCGAGATCAACCTGTTCTCGGCCTTCGAGCTCTCGCGCTACGCGCACCCGCTGCTGACCCGTCATGCCGCCTCCAGCATCGTCAACGTCGGCAGCGTGTCGGGCGTCACCCATGTCCGCACCGGCGCGCCCTACGGCATGAGCAAGGCCGCGATGCACCAGATGACCCGCAACCTCGCGGTCGAATGGGCCGAGGACGGCGTGCGCGTGAACGCGGTCGCGCCGTGGTACATCCGCACCCGCCGCACCTCGGACAAGCTGGCCGACCCGGATTATCTGGACGAAGTGCTGCTGCGCACGCCGCTGGGCCGGATCGGCGAAGCCGAGGAGGTCGCCGCCGCGGTCGCGTTCCTGTGCCTGCCCGCGGCCGGCTACATCACCGGCGAATGCATTGCGGTCGACGGCGGGTTCCTGCGTTACGGGTTCTGAAGCGACAGCCGTGGAGCGCCTCGGCCTCGCGGCGACTTCGAAGCGGAGAGACGGGTGCCGGCTCAGCCGCCGCAACTGCTCTCTTGCACGATCCGGGTCATGCGTTCGACATCGGCCTGGGCGCTGGCGCGCTGGTCGGCGGGACCGAAGCGCAGCTGCGATTCGGCCTGGCGCAGGCGCTGCTTCCAGCTGTCGCACAGCGCGCCGTCGGCGACGCGCTGGCATTGGTCGGTGACCATCTGGCAGGCCGCGCCGGCGCTGGGTTCGCCGTTGATTCCGACCGTCGCCATCGGCGCGCAGCGCTCGGGCGGATCGCCTTTGTCGCTGAGATAGCGGTCGTTGTCGAAGGTGCGGCATTCGAACAGTGTCGGCGGCGGCAGGCGGTCGCTGGCGGCCACCGCGGGTTGGGTCGGGGTCGGGTTGGCGGCCGCGGCGGGTTCGCGCGGCGCGGCCGGCGCTGGCGTGGGCGCCGCGGGCGCGACCGCCGGGGTCACGAAGGCGGGCGGGGTCGACGAGGTCGGCGCGGAGCCGATCACGCGTTTCTCCTGCTTGTGGCCCTTGGGGCAGGGCACGTCGTTCTGCACCGTCAGCGCGCCGCTGGCGTCGGTGCAGCGATAGATCGTGACCTGCTGCGCCTGCGCGGCGCCGGCCAGGGCCAGCAAAGCCAAACTCCACAGCAACCGCATCAGTACGCTCCGCAATCGTCGGCCATGCGCGCATCGATGCCGCGCTGTTCGGACTGGATGCGCACGCGCTCGCTCTGCAGCGCGCTGTTGTAGCGGCGGTCGAGCTCGTAGCGGCGGTCGCCGAGCCGCGCGCAGACTTCGCTTTGCGGCAAGGTGTGACATTCGTCGCGTACCCAGGTGCCGGCAGGGTACGCGAATCCCACGCCCGGCGGCAGCGGACGCGGCGGCCCGGGGCGGAATTCGCTGGGCGGCGGCCGGCGCCCGCCGACGTTGTCGCCGAGCGGATTGCGGGTCGCGATCACCGGCATCAGCGTCCACAGCGGCACCCAGCGCGGATTGCCCTCGGCGGTTTCGCTGGTGTAGCGATCGCCGTCGGGCGTCACGCATTCGTACATGGGGCGTGGGGTGTTGACCACGATCACCTGCGCTCGCGGCGCCGGCGTGGCTGCGGGCGGCGGCGGTTCGGCGCGGCTGACCGCTTCGGCCGGACGCGGTGCGGGATCGCGCGGCACCGCCATCGCGCGGGTCTGCTGCTGCTCGCCGCGCGCGCAGGGCGTGTCGCGCAGACTCAGGCGGCCGCTGGCGTCGGTGCAGCGGTAGATGGTGACTTCGGCCGCGTGCGCGCCGCCGGCCAGGGCCAGCAATGCGAGCAGCAGGGAGGGGCGGAAACGGCGGGACATGCGCGCATCTTGCGCCAGGGATTTGCCGCGCGAAAGCGCTGCTTTTGCCCGGGAGAGCGTCCGTTGACGGCCGTTCAGGCGCGTAGCACGGCGCCGCTGCGGGCGTCGCGGATCTGCGTCGGCGAAGTCAGGCCGCCGGTCTCGCCGACGCTGACGCCGTCGAGCAAGGCCAGTACCGATGGGTCCAGCGCCGCGCGTGCGTGCGCTGGCGGGGCGCCGGCGAGGTTGGCGCTGGTCGATACCAGTGGACCTCCGAACGCGGCGCACAGCGCGATTACGGTCGGATGCGCGCTGACCCGCACCGCGACGCCGTCGTGGCGGCCGGTGATCCAGCGCGGCACGCGCGCGGTGGTGGGCACGATCCAGGTGTGAGGGCCGGGCCAGCTCGCCTGTACGGCCTGGCGGCGTTCGGGCGCCAGGACATCCCAATCGAGCAGGCCGTCGAACTGGGCGAGCGCGCCGGCGATCAGGATCACGCCCTTGTCGACGGGGCGCTGCTTGATCGTGAGCAGGCGCAGCACCGCGGCTTCGTCGTGGGGATCGCAGCCCAGGCCCCAGACCGCTTCGGTCGGGTAGGCGATCACGCCGCCGCGGCGCAGCGCGGCAGCGGCGGCTTCGATGGACAGAGGCGTGGCGGAGCTCATGCGCGCAGTGTCGCATTGCGTAGCCGTGCCCGGAATGCGCGGGTCTGCCGTGGGGTAGGAGCGGCGTGAGCCGCGACCGCGGCATTCGGTCGCCGTCGCAGGCCTCGGCTTTGGCTAGCACCTCGTCGACCGGCGATTCCTGGCTTCGGGATCGCGGCTTACGCCGCTCCTACCCAAAGCGGAAACGCGACTGCATGGCCTTGAGGTAGGAGCGGCGTGAGCCGCGACCGCGGCATTCGGCTGCCGTCGCAGGTCTCGGCTTCGGCTGGAACCTCGTCGACCGGCGATCTGTGGCTTCGGGATCGCGGCTTACGCCGCTCCTACCCAAAAGCAGAGGGACTCCAAACGGAAACGCCCCCAAGCGGAGGCGCGATCCTCAAGCGGAAGCGCGCCCCCCGGGGGGGGGGCCCCAGCGGGGCGCCGGGGGGCGTTCGAGAGACCAGCCGGGCGCCCCGGCCCCCCCCAGGCCCGGGGCGAGGGGGGGGGGGGGGGGGTTGGCCCC
>CAMLID010000142.1 GCA_946480055.1 uncultured Lysobacter sp.
TGGTCGGCGGCGCGACCCACAGGCGGGTCGGGATGTCGCGCTTGCCTTCCAGCAGTTTGGCCGCGGCACGGAAGTGGCCGATGTTGGTCATGCACGAGCCGATGAAGACCTCGTCGATGACCGCGCCGGACACGTCCGACAGGGTCTTCACGTCGTCCGGGTCGTTCGGGCAGGCCACGATCGGCTCGACGATCTGGTTCAGATCGATGTCGATGACCGCGGCGTACTCGGCGTCGGCGTCGCCTTCCAGCAGCTGCGGGTTGGCCAGCCAGCCTTCCATCGCCTTGATCCGGCGCTGCAGCGAACGCGGGTCGGCGTAGCCTTCGGCGATCATCCACTTGAGCAGGGTGATGTTGCTGGTCAGGTACTCGATGATCGGTTCGGCATCCAGCTTCACCGTGCAACCGGCGGCCGAGCGTTCGGCCGAGGCGTCGGACAGCTCGAAGGCCTGTTCGACCTTGAGCTGCGGCAGGCCTTCGATCTCGAGGATGCGGCCGGAGAAGATGTTCTTCTTGCCCTGCTTGGCGACGGTCAGCAGGCCCTGCTGGATCGCCGCCAGCGGGATCGCGTTGACCAGGTCGCGCAGGGTCACGCCGGGCTGCATTTCGCCCTTGAAGCGCACCAGCACCGACTCGGGCATGTCCAGCGGCATGACGCCGGTGGCCGCGGCGAACGCGACTAGGCCGGAGCCGGCCGGGAACGAGATGCCGACCGGGAAACGGGTGTGCGAGTCGCCGCCGGTGCCGACCGTGTCGGGCATCAGCATGCGGTTGAGCCAGGAGTGGATCACGCCGTCGCCCGGACGCAGGGCGATGCCGCCGCGGTTGCTGATGAAGGCCGGCAGGTCGTGGTGGGTCTTGACGTCGACCGGCTTCGGGTAGGCCGCGGTGTGGCAGAACGACTGCATGACGAGGTCGGCGCTGAAGCCCAGGCAGGCCAGGTCCTTGAGCTCGTCGCGGGTCATCGGGCCGGTGGTGTCCTGAGAACCGACCGAGGTCATCTTGGGTTCGCAGTAGGTGCCCGGACGGATGCCCGGCTGGACGCCGCCGACTTCCGGCAGGCCGCAGGCGCGGCCGACCATCTTCTGCGCCAGCGAGTAGCCCTTGCCGGTGTCGGCCGGGTTCTGCGGCAGGCGGAACAGGGTCGAGGTCGGCAGGCCCAGGGCCTCGCGTGCCTTCGCGGTCAGGCCGCGACCGACGATCAGCGGGATGCGGCCGCCGGCGCGGACTTCGTCCAGCAGCACCTCGGACTTGAGCGCGAACTCGGCGATGACCTCGCCGTTCTTGATCGCCTTGCCCTCGTAGGGGCGCAGTTCGACCACGTCGCCCATGTTCATCTGCGACACGTCGAGTTCGATCGGCAAGGCGCCGGCGTCTTCCATGGTGTTGTAGAAGATCGGCGCGATCTTCGAACCCAGGCAGACGCCGCCGAAGCGCTTGTTCGGGATGTAGGGGATGTCTTCGCCGGTGAACCACAGCACCGAGTTGGTCGCCGACTTGCGGCTGGAGCCGGTGCCGACCACGTCGCCGACGTAGGCGACCAGGTGGCCTTGGTCCTTCAGCGATTCGATGAAGGCGATCGGGCCGCGCTTGCCGTCTTCTTCCGGCTCGATGCCGTCGCGCTTGTTCTTGAGCATCGCCAGCGCGTGCAGCGGGATGTCCGGGCGCGTGGTCGCGTCGGGCGCCGGCGAGAGATCGTCGGTGTTGGTTTCGCCGGTCACCTTGAACACGGTGATGGTCAGGCTTTCCGGCACTTCCGGCTTGCTGGTGAACCACTCGGCGTCGGCCCAGCTCTGCAGCACGGCGCGGGCGTTGGCGTTGCCCTGCTCGGCCTTTTCCTGGACGTCGTGGAAGGCGTCGAACATCAACAGGGTGTGCTTGAGCGCCTCGGCGGCGACGGTGCCGACTTCGGCGTCGTCGAGCAGCTCGATCAGCGGGTGGATGTTGTAGCCGCCCAGCATGGTGCCCAGTAGTTCGGTGGCGCGGGCGCGGCTGATCAGCGAATTGGTTTCGGTACCGAACGCGACCGCGGCCAGGTAGGACGCTTTGACCTTGGCCGCGTCGTCGACGCCGGCCGGAACGCGATGGGTGATCAGGTCGAGCAGGAACTCTCCCTCGCTCGCCGGCGGGTTCTTCAGCAGTTCGATGACGTCGGCGGTCTGCTGAGCGGTCAGCGGCAGCGGCGGAATGCCCAGCGCGGCGCGCTCGGCAACGTGTTGGCGGTAGCTGGAGAGCATGGAGAGTCCCGTAGATGAAGCTGGTGTGCACCGCGCCGGCGCCGCATCGGCCATTGGAATGGGATGCGTCGCGGGCTGGCGGGGAAAGAATCCCGTAGATGAAGCTTCGGAGCTTGCCCAGTTCGGAGCGGGTCTTGCATGGGCGGCCCCTCGACCGCGTATTTTGCCCGGAATGGCGTTTCGCGGCAACGCGCCGGACCCGCGCCAGCCATATCCGGCAAGGCTTTGCGCGATTTTTACGGAACGCAGTGACGCGCCTGCGACCATTGTCTGCACGCCACCTGAATCCGATAGGGTGATAATCGCGACGAATCGCATGCCACCGCGCCCCGCGGCACCGGGCGCGCCAGCCGCACATCAGGAGCCCCACCCCCATGCCCGACTCCTTCTCGACCCGCCGCCAGCTTTCCGTCAACGGCCGCGACTACACCTATTTCAGCCTGCCGGCGCTGGGCGAGCGCTACGACATCGCCCGCCTGCCCTACTCCATGAAGATCCTGCTCGAGAACCTGCTGCGCCACGAGGACGGCGGCATGACCGTGGGACCGGAGCACATCGAAGCGGTCGCGCAATGGGACGCGACCCGCGAGCCGGACACCGAGATCGCCTTCATGCCCGCGCGCGTGGTCCTGCAGGACTTCACCGGCGTGCCCTGCGTGGTCGACCTGGCGGCGATGCGCGACGCGGTCGGCCGCCTGGGCGGCAAGCCCTCGCAGATCAACCCGCTGATCCCGTCGGAACTGGTCATCGACCACTCGGTCCAGGTCGACGTCTTCGGCAGCCCCGAAGCGCTGGACCTCAACGGCAAGATCGAATTCCAGCGCAACCAGGAACGCTACAGCTTCCTGCGCTGGGGCCAGAAATCGTTCGAGAACTTCAAAGTGGTGCCGCCCAACACCGGCATCGTCCACCAGGTCAATCTGGAGAACCTGGCCCGCGTGGTCATGGGCCGCGAGGTCCAGGGACCGGACGGCGCCAGCGAACTGCAGGCCTTCCCCGATACCGTGTTCGGCACCGACAGCCACACCACCATGATCAACGGCATCGGCGTGCTGGGCTGGGGCGTGGGCGGCATCGAGGCCGAAGCCGCGATGCTGGGCCAGCCCTCGTCGATGCTGATTCCGCAGGTGGTCGGCTTCAAGCTGACCGGCAGGCTGCCTGAGGGCGCCACCGCCACCGACCTGGTGCTGACCGTCACCCAGATGCTGCGCAAGCTCGGCGTGGTCGGCAAGTTCGTCGAGTTCTACGGCGACGGCCTGCAGCACCTGCCGCTGGCCGACCGCGCCACCATCGCCAACATGGCCCCGGAGTACGGCGCCACCTGCGGCATCTTCCCGATCGACGCCGAAGCCCTGACCTATCTGCGCCTGTCCGGCCGTTCGGAGGAGCAGATCGCCCTGGTCGAGGCCTACGCCAAGGCCCAGGGCCTATGGCACGAAGCCGACCAGGCGCACGCGACCTACTCGGCCACGCTGGAATTGGACCTGGGCGAGGTCAAGCCGTCGCTGGCCGGCCCCAAGCGCCCGCAGGACCGGGTCCTGCTGGAGCACGTGCACAGCAACTTCCAGGAAAATCTGGTCCCGCTGGTCGCCAGCCGCAAACCCCGCGGGGTCGGCTGCGCCGTCGAGGAGCTCAAGGCCGAAGGCGGCGCGCAGCCGCAGGCCGAGCACCTGGCCGCCAAGCCGGTATCCAGGATCCGCATCAAGGACCAGGACGCTGAGCTGTCCGACGGCTCGGTGGTGATCGCCGCGATCACCTCCTGCACCAACACCTCCAACCCGGCGGTGATGCTGGGCGCCGGCCTGCTCGCGCGCAACGCCGCGGCCAAGGGCCTGAAGGCCGCGCCGTGGGTCAAGACCTCGCTCGGCCCGGGCTCGCTGGTGGTGACCGACTACCTGAAGAAGGCCGGCGTGCTCGCTGACCTGGAGAAGCTCGGCTTCTACGTGGTCGGCTACGGCTGCACCACCTGCATCGGCAACTCCGGACCGCTGCCGGACGAAGTCTCCAAGGGCATCGCCGAGAACGAACTGGTGGTCGCCTCGGTGCTGTCGGGCAACCGCAACTTCGAAGGCCGCGTGCATCCGGAAGTGAAGGCCAACTACCTGGCCTCGCCGCCGCTGGTGGTGGCCTACGCGATCGCCGGCACGGTCAACATCGACCTGACCAAGGAGCCGATCGGCAAGGGCAGCGACGGCCAGGACGTGTACCTGCGCGACATCTGGCCGAGCAACAAGGAAATCGGCGACACCATCGCCGCCACCGTCGGCCCGGAACTGTTCGCGCAGAACTACGCCGACGTGTTCAAGGGCGACTCGCGCTGGAACCAGATCGCCTCGCCCGACGGCGAATCCTTCCAGTGGGACGGCAGCTCGACCTACATCAAGAACCCGCCCTACTTCGACGGCATGACCATGGCCGTGGGCACCATCGACGACGTCAACGGCGCGCGCGTGATGGGCCTGTTCGGCGATTCGATCACCACCGACCACATCTCGCCGGCCGGCAACATCAAGAAGGATTCGCCCGCGGGCCGCTTCCTGCAGTCGCGCGGCGTGCAGCCGGCCGACTTCAACAGCTACGGTTCGCGCCGCGGCAACGACGACGTGATGGTGCGCGGCACCTTCGCCAACATCCGCATCAAGAATCTGATGTTCGGCGGCGAGGAAGGCGGCAACACCCTGTACTTCGGCAAGGACGGCGGCGCCGGTGAGAAGCTGGCGATCTACGACGCGGCGATGAAGTACAAGGCCGACGGCGTGCCGCTGGTGGTGTTCGCCGGCAAGGAATACGGCACCGGCTCCTCGCGCGACTGGGCCGCCAAGGGCACCAACCTGCTCGGGGTGAAGGCGGTGATCGCCGAGAGCTTCGAGCGCATCCACCGCTCCAACCTGGTCGGCATGGGCGTGCTGCCGCTGCAGTTCAAGGACGGCGAGAACGCTCAGAGCCACGGCCTGGACGGTTCGGAAACGATCGACGTAACCGGCCTCAACGACGGCGCCGCCAAGACCGCCACCGTGACCGCGACCAAGCCCGACGGCAGCCGCAGCCGGTTCGAGGTCAAAGTGCTGCTGCTGACGCCGAAGGAAGTCGAGTACTTCCGCCACGGCGGCATCCTGCATTACGTGCTGCGGCAGTTGGCGGCGCGCAAGGCGGCTTGATCGGCGGTGGGTTGAGCGGAAGCCCCGCCCGCCGCAGCG
>CAMLID010000143.1 GCA_946480055.1 uncultured Lysobacter sp.
GTCGTCGATCTTCATGCCGCGCGCGAGGTAGTACTCGACGATGGTGAAGCCGTTGGACAGGGTGAAGGCGAGCTGGCTGATCGGGTTGGCGCCGGCTTCGGCGATGTGGTAACCCGAGATCGACACCGAGTAGAAATTGCGGACGTTCTTGTCGACGAAGTACTGCTGGATGTCGCCCATCATGCGCAGGGCGAACTCGGTGCTGAAGATGCAGGTGTTCTGGGCCTGGTCCTCTTTGAGGATGTCGGCCTGGACGGTGCCGCGCACGGTGGCGAGGGTCTTGTCCTTGATGCGCTGGTAGGTCTCGGGGTCGATGACCTGGTCGCCGGTGACGCCGAGCAGGCCCAGGCCGAGGCCGTCGTTGGTCTCGGGCAGCAGGCCGCCGTACTGCGGGCGCTGCTTGCCTTCGTACAACTTCTCGATGGTGTCGTGGGCGGCGTCCCAGCGGGCGCCGTCTTCGCGCAGGTATTTCTCGACCTGCTGGTCGATGGCGGTGTTCATGAACATCGCCAGGATGATCGGCGCCGGGCCGTTGATGGTCATCGACACCGAGGTGCTGGGCGCGCACAGGTCGAAGCCGGAGTACAGCTTCTTCATGTCGTCGAGCGTGGCGATGTTGACGCCGGAGTTGCCGATCTTGCCGTAGATGTCCGGGCGCACGGCCGGGTCTTCGCCGTACAGGGTGACGCTGTCGAAGGCGGTGGACAGGCGCGCGGCCGGTTGGCCGACGGACAGGTAGTGGAAGCGGCGGTTGGTGCGCTCGGGCGTGCCTTCGCCGGCGAACATGCGGATCGGATCCTCGCCGGTGCGGCGGTACGGATACACGCCGCCGGTGTACGGGTAGTAGCCCGGCAGGTTTTCCTTCTGCAGGAACACCAGCAGCTCGCCCCACGACTTGTAGGTGGGCGCGGCGATCTTGGGGATCTTCTGGTGGCTGAGCGACTCGCGGTAGTTCTCGACCTTGATGGCCTTGCCGCGCACTTCGTATTCGGTGACTTCGTCGGTGATCGACTTCAGGCGCGCGGGCCAGTCGCGCAGGAGCTTGAGAGCTTCGGAAGTCAGGCTCTGGACGGCGTCGTTGTAGCGCTGGCGCAGGGTCAGCAGGGTGCGGTCGCCGCCGTCCAGCAGGGCTTCGGCGGCGTAGAGGTCGAGCTGCTTGGGCAGGGCGTCGTCGCCCAGGCCGTGCAGCGACTGCCAGTACGACTGCGCGCGGTCGGCGATCTCGGCCTGGGTTTCGATCTGGCGGTTGATGCCGCGGCCCTGTTCGGCGATCTCGGCCAGGTAACGCACGCGGGCGCCGGGGATCAGCACGGTGGCGCGCGGTTCCTTGAGGTCGGTGTTGACGTCCGGGGTCCAGCGTTGCGCCGGCAGCGAGAGCTTCTCGCGCAGCAGGCGGCACAGGTTGGCGAACATCCAGCTGATGCCGGGGTCGTTGAACTGGCTGGCGATGGTCGGATAGACCGGGACGTCCTCGTCCTTGACCTGGAACGCGACGTGGTTGCGCTTCCACTGCTTGCGCACGTCGCGCAGGGCGTCTTCGGCGCCGCGCTTGTCGAACTTGTTGAGCACGACCAGCTCGGCGTAGTCGAGCATGTCGATCTTTTCCAGCTGGCTGGGCGCGCCGAAGTCGCTGGTCATGACGTACATGGGGAAGTCGACCAGGTCGACGATTTCCGAGTCGCTCTGGCCGATGCCGGCGGTTTCGACGATGACCAGGTCGTAGCCCAGGCCCTTGAGGAAGCCGATGCAGTCCTTGAGCACGGCATTGGTGGCCACGTGCTGGCGGCGCGTGGCCATGGAGCGCATGTAGACGCGGTGGCTGCGCAGCGAGTTCATGCGGATGCGGTCGCCGAGCAGGGCGCCGCCGGTGCGGCGACGGGTCGGGTCGACCGAGATCACCGCGATGCGCATGTCGGGGAAATTGGCCAGGAAGCGGTTGAGCAGTTCGTCGGTGACCGAGGACTTGCCGGCGCCGCCGGTGCCGGTGATGCCGACGACCGGGGTCTTGCCGCCGGACAGCTGCCACTGCTTGCGCAGGTGAGCGAGTTGGGTTTCGTCGAGCAGGCCCTCTTCGATCGCCGAGAGGGTCTTGCCGATGGTGATTTCGTCGTCGATCGCGGCCGGCTTGTCGGGCGCGGTGTCGGCGATGCGGCCTTCGCTGGCGCGGCGGACGACGTCTTCGATCATCGCCACCAGGCCCATGTGCATGCCGTCGTTTGGGTGGTAGATGCGCTCGACGCCGTAGGCCTGGAGTTCGCGGATTTCCTCGGGGGTGATGGTGCCGCCGCCGCCGCCGAACACGCGGATGTGGCCGGCGCCGCGCTCGCGCAGCATGTCGACCATGTACTTGAAGTACTCGACGTGGCCGCCCTGGTACGAGGACAGCGCGATGCCGTCGGCGTCTTCCTGCAGCGCGGCGCGCACCACGTCCTCGACCGAGCGGTTGTGGCCGAGGTGGACGACTTCCGCGCCCTGGGCCTGGATCAGGCGGCGCATGATGTTGATCGCGGCGTCGTGGCCGTCGAACAGGCTGGCGGCGGTGACGAAGCGCAACGGGGTGGCGTCGGCCTGGGCGGCGGGGACTACGGCAACGGGAGTGCTCATGGCGCGCTCAATACGAAAAACGAATAGGGCGCATTGTAGCGCGCGGGCTGTGGAGGGCTGGAGCCGGGGGACGTGCGGGCGGGTATGGCGCGGCGGGTGGCGGGGCCGGATGGCGATGGCGCGGCGGCTGTCTGCGGGAGCGGCTTGAGCCGCGATTCGACGCCGCACATGCCGGCGAGTCGCCCCAATCCGAGATTCGCCGCGACACGATCGCGGCTTACGCCGCTCCCACAGGCGCGAGAGGCGCGGGTCAGGGGCGCGATGGTCGGCCTTGGGATGACATCGCCCTCAGGGGTTGGCCGATAGATAGCAACGACGGTCTATGAGTGACGTGGTCGCGGCTTGCGCCGCTCTTACCCCAAGGCGGCGTTGGGGGACGGCTCAGCTTGCTGGCGTGGCACTGAATCGGTTCGAGACCGGGCGTCAACAGGCACGGGGATACGGGCGTTGTCCTGGCTGACGGCGGATGGCGCCGGTAGCGGAGCAGGAACATGACGATGCGTCCTTGGGTATTGAGTGCGGCGATCGCGGTGGCGGCCTTGGGCGCGGCGGTGCATGCGCCGCCGGCGCAGGCGCGCGGCTATGTCGATGTGAGCGTGCGGGTGGCGCCGCCGCCGGTGCGCTACGAGCGGGTGCGGGTGCGCCCGGGTTACGTGTGGGCGCCGGGCTACTGGCGCTGGAACGGGCACCGTCACGTCTGGGTGGGCGGGCAGTACGTGCGGCTGCGGCCGGGCTATGTCTACGTGGCGCCGCGCTGGCATCGCTACGGGCCGGGCTGGCGCTTCAACGACGGACATTGGGCGCGGCGCTGAGCCGGCCGCCGCGGGCGTTGCGAAAAGGTAACGCCCGCGGCGTCTGCCCAGGGGCGCGGGGCTCGGTTACGCTCCGGTGGATGACCGACGACCCTGCCCTGACCCGCCTGCGCCTGGAAGCCGAGCACGGCTCGCCGCAGGCGCTGTACCAGTTGGCGACCGCGCTGGTGTCGCGCCAGCGCGTGGACGAGGCTTGCATGCTGCACCGGCGCGCGGCCGAGGCCGGGCTGGCGAACGCGCAGATCGAGTACGCACGCATGCTGATGTACGGCGTGGGCACCGAGCCCGACCCCGAGCTCGCGGTGGAATGGCTGCTGCGCGCGGAAGCGGCGGGCAGCCCGATCGCCGGTTACTTTCTGGCCCTGATCGCGCTGGGCGAGATCGCGCTGCCGCACGACGGGCGCAGCAACGAGCGCCTGCTGACCGCGATCCAGGCCGATTACCCGCCGGCGCTGCGCGCGGCGGCGATCCATTTCGGCCGCCGCGCCAACGAGCGCGACCAGACCCTGTGCCTGCAACTGCTGGAACGCGGCGCGGGCCGCGGCGACATCGTCGCCGCGCGCCTGCTGGCCGAACGCCTGGCGCGCGGCGAAGGTTGCCCGGCGCAGCCGCGCGCAGCCCAGGACATCCTGCAGCAGTTGGCCGCGCACGGCATCGCGCGCCTGCCCGCCAGCGCTGCGCCGCTGCCGACTACGCTGCCGCCGATCCCGCCCGGCACGCTGGCGCTGGAGGAAGCGCTGCGGCCGGTGGCGGTGACGCCGCTGTCCTCGGCGCCGCGGCTGGCGCAGGTCGACGGCTTGTTGTCGGCCGACGAATGCCGGCTGCTGATCGCCAGCGCGCAGCCGTCGCTGCAGCGTTCGCAAACCATCGACCCGGACACCGGCGCGCCGGTGCCGCATGCGCTGCGCACCAGCAGCGATTCGGCGTTCGATCCGATCGTCGAGGACATGGCGCTGCGCCTGGTGCAGTTGCGCATGACGCATGCGGCGGGCGTGGCGCTGCCCCAGGCCGAGCATCTGACCGTGCTGCGCTACGCGCCCGGCGAGGAATACCGCCCGCATCGCGACTACCGGCCGCCGGAGTCGTTGGAACGCGACCGTCCGCAGGCCGGCAATCGGTTGCGCACGATCTGCGTTTATCTCAATACGGTCGAGGCCGGCGGCGAGACCGAGTTCCCCGTCGCCGGCGCCAGGATCGCGCCGCTGCCGGGACGCGCGGTGATCTTCGACAACCTGCATCCGGACGGACGCCCGGATCCGGATTCGCTGCATGCGGGCCTGCCGGTGCTGCGCGGCGAGAAATGGCTGGCGACGCTGTGGTTGCGGGAGCGGACGTATCGGTTGTTCTGAGGCGGCCCTGCGTCCCTGGTGCTTTGGGGTAGGAGCGGCGTAAGCCGCGACCGCGCCACCGCACAGACCTGTGCCGCGATCCTCGGAGCTGCGGGTCGCGGCTTACGCCGCTCCTACCCCAAAGCTGGATGCGTCGCTGGAAGGATGGCGGCGCAGGCGT
>CAMLID010000144.1 GCA_946480055.1 uncultured Lysobacter sp.
ATTCCGCCAGTACTTCCAGCACCTCGCGGGTGATGCGGTAGCGGCGTTCGATCGGTTGGTAGGCGTCGGTGTTGATTCCCAGCGCGAGCGGTGCCGCCACATAGCCCGGCTTGGCCAGTTCATGGCGCAGGCGCTCGGCGGCATTGGTCTTGGCGTACAGCCGGGTCTCGAAATCGAGCCCCGGGGACAGGTCCAGATAGGCGTGCGAGGGCCGCGCAAAACAGTAGACGCAGCCGTGCTCGCAACCGCGATACGGATTCACCGACTGGCTGAATCCGACATCGGGCGAATCGTTGCGGCTGATGACGCTGCGCGCGCGCTCTTCGGTGACGATCGTGTCCGGGTGCGGCGCCAGCGCCTCCAGGCTGTCGTCGGACGCGTTGGCGTAGACCGAGCCCCAGCCATCGTCCTCGCCGTGGGCGATGCGTTTTTCGAAGCGGCCGCTGACCCGCGATGCGGCCCCGCGACCTTTGATCGGCGCCTGCGCCTTGCGTGCATCCTCCATGGCGACAGCCTACGCTTGGCCGGTCGCAGCACCCGCGACGATCCTGAAGCCTTCATGTTCGATGCCGTCCACGACCTCTGGGCCACGCTGCGGCACATTCCGCATATCGGTCTGTACCTGACCCTGGGTTGGGTCGGCTACCTGATCGGGCTCGGTGGCTGGATCGTGCTGCAGAAGCGCGAACCGGTGGCGACGTTGAGCTGGCTGCTGGGCCTCGCGGCATTGCCCTATCTCGGCTTCCTGATCTACTACGTGTTCGGTCCGCAGAAGATCAAACGCCACCGGCTCCGGCGTGGGCGTTCGCGGGTCGGCCTGCCGACTGGCGAAGCGCAGGCCAGTGAAGGCGGCGAGGCGCTCGAACTGCAGCGCCTTGCCCAGGCGACCACCGGCTTGCGCGCGAACAGCGCCACCACCGCGCAGTTGCTGGTCGATGGCGCGGCCACCTATGACGCGCTGCTCGCCGACATCCGGAACGCCGAGCACCACATCCACCTCGAGTACTACATCTACGCCGGCGATCGCAGCGGCACTGCGGTGCGCGACGCCCTGGTCGAACGCGCGCTCGCCGGCGTGCAGGTCCGCCTGCTGCTGGATGCGGTTGGCTCCTCCGACACGCCGCGGCGGTTTTTCGCACCGCTGCTGGCAGCCGGTGGCGAACTGGCGTGGTTCCATCCGATGCACTTCGGCCGGATCTGGCAACGGCCGTGGCTGAACCTGCGCTCGCATCGCAAGATCGTCGTCGTCGACAGCCGGGTCGGCTTCACCGGCGGGATCAACATCACCGACACCGAAGACGAGCGTCTTCGCGCCGACGCCTATCGCGACCTGCATCTGCGCCTGGAAGGCGACGCGGTGCGCGCGCTGCAACTGGTCTTTGTCGAGGACTGGGCCTACGCCACCAATTCCCGCGATTTCATCGGCGACATCGCGCGCACGCTGCCGCCGTCGCAACCCGGACCGATCGCGGCGCAGGTGCTGACCTCCGGCCCGGACTCGTCGTGGGAGGCGATCCATCGCCTGCACGTCGGTGCGATCCACGCCGCGCGCCAGCGGGTGTGGCTGGTGACGCCGTATTTCGTGCCGGGCGAGGCGGCGATGATGGCGCTGACCTCGGCCGCCCTGTCGGGGCTCGACGTGCGCCTGCTGGTGCCGCGGTCGAGCGATTCGAAAATGGTCACGTTCGCCGCACGCTCGTACTTCGACGAGCTGATCGCCGCGGGGGTCAAGGTCTACGAATACGGCCCACGCCTGCTGCATACCAAGGCGCTGCTGGTCGACGACGAGTTGGCGATCATCGGCAGCGCCAACTTCGATTCGCGCAGTTTCCGGCTCAACTTCGAGGTGTCGATGCTGTTCCGCGACAGTGGCATCGCCGCCGCCCTCGCGCAGCTGATCGAGGGCGAGTTCGCGCATGCGCCGCGGGTGCGCCCGGAGCGGGCGCGCCCGTTGTGGCGCATGCGCCTGCCCGAAGCGCTGGCGCGGCTGCTGTCACCGCTGCTGTAACCGGCGCGGCGCGGCTGGACTGCGACCACTATCGCGCTAGACTGCGGCCGTTTCCCGCGGAGCCTGGCAATGCTGCCCTGGTTGTACCTGCTGCTCGCGGCGGTCGCGTTTGCGGCCGCCTTCAAGACCACTTCGGTGGCCCTGCTCCTGCTCTGCCTACTGGTGGCGCTGGGCTTTCTGATCGCCTGGTTCCTCGGCCTGCTGGCACAGCGCATTGGCAGCCGCAGCCGTGACGAGACCGCGATCATCGACCCGCAGGAACTGCGCCGGCTGCGCGAACAGGCCGAAGCCCGGCGCGCAGCCGCAGCCGCGTCGGACGAACCACCGGGGACGTGACTGCACTCAGCGTCAACGTCAACAAGATCGCGGTGCTGCGCAACTCACGCGGTGGCGCCACGCCCGATGTCGTGCGCGCAGCCCGCGCCTGCCTGGATGCCGGAGCGCATGGCATCACGGTCCACCCGAGGCCCGATGCGCGCCACATCCGCAGCGACGATGTCCTGGCGCTGGCGGCGCTATGCCGCGAATACGCGGTCGAATTCAATCTCGAAGGCAACCCGTTCGCACCGCCGCGGCCGGGCTATCCCGGCTTCCATGCGCTGTGCGCGCAGGCGCGCCCGGCGCAGGCGACGCTGGTGCCGGACGGCGATGCGCAACTGACGTCCGACCATGGCTTCGACTTCAGCGGCGACAGCGACATGCTGCGTCCGCACGTCGCGGCGCTGAAGGTCCTTGGCTGTCGGGTGAGCCTGTTTGTCGATGCCGGCGACGCCGGCATCGCCCAAGCCGCGGAACTCGGCGCCGACCGGATCGAGCTCTACACCGGTCCGTTCGCGGAGAGATTCGCCGCCGGTAGTGCCGCGGCCTCGCTCGCAGCCTGCGCCGACAGCGCTCGGCGCGCGCAGGCCGCGGGCGTCGGCGTCAACGCCGGCCACGACCTGAGCCAGGCCAATCTCGCTGCCTTCCTCGCCGGCGTGCCCGACGTGCTCGAAGTCTCGATCGGCCATGCCCTGGTCGATGAGGCGCTGTACGCCGGACTCGCTGCCACGGTGCGCGCTTATTTGCGGATCCTTGCCGCGGCCTGAGCACGGCGGCAGAAACGGCTGATCCGCTGCGCGGGCAATAGCGACACGCCCTTCCCTCCGCGGTTTGGCGGTGTTGAAGTCCGTGAAGACCCTGCTGCAGCGGCGCCGCAGCCCCCGCCTTCGAGGGCGAGGCGCAACCAACATCCGTATCCGCTGCGCGTACCCTGCGACGCGCTACGGCGCTCGCCTCTATTCGAGCACGAAGGCGATCCGGTTCCAGTCGGCGTTATGCGCCGCGGCCAGTACCTTGGCCACCGCGCCGTAGTCGGCTTCCCCACTGGCGTCGATTTTGAGCAACGGCGGATTGCGTGGGTCGCGCTGCAGTTCGGACTGCAGCATCGGTTGCAACGCGGATAGCGGCGTTGCGACGCCATTCCAGTAGAGCGCGCCGCCGGCATCGATGCGCAACGCGATCGGCGGCGACGGTGCCTGCTGCTGGTGCCTGGTGATTCCCGGCAAGTCGAGGTCGATGGTCCTGGTCAGCAGCGGTGCCGCGATCATGAAGATCACCAGCAGTACCAGCATGACGTCGACCAGCGGGGTGATGTTCATCGTGGCCAGCGGTGCGTTGTGCTCGTCGGTGGCGAATGCCATGACGCGTCCCCTCGGCATGCGGTTGATTGCCGCAATTCGCATATGCGCCGGGGGGCGTCGTCGCCACGTGAGGAATACGCCGCCAAGGGCTCGCGCGCATAAAAAAACGCCGCCCAGCGGGCGGCGTCGAATTCTGTCAGCGTTCGGTAAGCGTCGGTGCGCTGCAGGCGCACCGGCACGTGCTGCGGGTGGATCTACTTCTTGACGAAACCGATCTTCTGCATCTGCGCATTGCGTGCGGTGGCCAGGACCTTGGCCAGGATGCCGTAATCGGCGTCGTCGTTGGTGTCGATCTCCAGCGTCGGCTGGTTGTTCGGATCACGCTCGACTTCGCTTTCCATCATGTTGCGCAGGGCGGAGAGCGGGGTCGGGCTGTCGTTCCAGAACACCTGGCCGGCGGCGTCGATGCGCAGCCGGATCGGTTCGGGCGGATTGGCCTTCTCCGGTGGCGGGTTCAACGAGCGCTGCGGCAGGTCGATGTCGATCGGGTAGGACAGGATCGGCGCCGTCACCATGAAGATGATCAGCAACACCAGCATCACGTCGACCAGCGGCGTGACGTTGATGTCGGCCATCGGGCCGCCGCCGGAACTGCTAGCAAATGCCATCGTGCGTACTCCTCAGCGCGGCCGTTCGCGGGTGGCGACGAAGCCCACCTTGCGAATGCCCTGGACCTGGGCGAGGTTGACCACTTCCGAAATCGTCCGGTACTTGGTCGTCTCGTCGCCGCGGATGTTGACGGCCGGCTGCGGGGTCTTCTGCGCCTCGACCGCGAGCTGGCTCTCCAGCAGGTCGCGAGTCACCGGCGAATCGTTCCAGTACAGCTTGCCGTCCTCGGTCACGGTGACCGTGATCGGGGGCGCGGGCGGCACCTTCTCGTCGCGCTTGTCGAGGTTGGCCTGCGGCAATTCGACCTTGATCTTGTGCGACATCAGCGGCGCCGTGATCATGAAGATGATGAGCAGGACCAGCATCACGTCCACGAGGGGCGTGACGTTGATCTCCGACATCGGGGCGCCGCTCTGGGTGCCAGTACTGAAGGCCATGGGCCGGACTCCGTCAGTTACGTCTTAGCGCTTTGCCGGCACTTCGCCGACGCGAGCGCCGGTGGCGAAGAAGTCGTGCAGGTCGTGCGCGAAGGTGTCGAACTTGTTGTAGGTCACGCGGTTCAGGCGCACGAAGAAGTTGTACGCGAGCACCGCCGGGATCGCCG
>CAMLID010000145.1 GCA_946480055.1 uncultured Lysobacter sp.
CGCCAACGGCCTGCGCTGGTGCGTGGCCGAGATGGAGCGCCGCTACAAGCTGATGTCGATGGTCGGCGTGCGCAACCTGGCCGGCTTCAACAAGAAGGTCCGCGACGCCGAGGAAGCGGGCCAGCCGATGATGGACCCGCTGTTCAAGCCCAACGCCGAACTCGGCGAGGCGCCGCGGCCGTTGGAAACGCTGCCGTTCATCGTCATCTTCATCGACGAATTCGCCGACATGATGATGATCGTCGGCAAGAAGGTCGAAGAGCTGATCGCGCGCCTCGCGCAGAAGGCGCGCGCGGCCGGCATCCACCTGATCCTGGCCACCCAGCGCCCGTCGGTGGACGTCATCACCGGCCTGATCAAGGCCAATATTCCGACCCGGATCGCGTTCCAGGTCTCCAGCAAGATCGACTCGCGCACCATCCTCGACCAGTCCGGCGCCGAGACCCTGCTGGGCCACGGCGACATGCTCTACCTGCCGCCGGGCACGGCGATGCCCGAGCGCGTCCACGGCGCCTTCGTCTCCGACGAGGAAGTCCATCGCGTGGTCGAGCATCTCAAGCAGATGGGCGGCGGCCCGGATTACATCGAGGGTGTGCTGGATGAGGTCCAGACCCTGGGCGACGGCATCGTGGTCGGCGCCACCGGCCTGCCCGAGAGCGGTGGCGGCGGCGACGAATCCGACCCGCTCTACGACGAGGCCGTGCGTATCGTCACCGAGACCCGCCGCGCTTCGATCTCCGGCGTGCAGCGCCGGCTCAAGATCGGTTACAACCGCGCCGCCCGCCTGATCGAGGCGATGGAGGCGGCCGGCATCGTCACCGCGCCCGAGCACAACGGCGACCGCAGCGTCCTGGCGCCGCCGCCGCCGAAGTAGGGCCGCGCCGCCGAAGCTGGGCGGCGCCGCCCAAACGGGGCCGCGCCGCCAAAACAGGGCAGCACGCCGACGGACGGCCGGCCCCCGGACTGGCGGCTGTCACAACGACAGCCTAAGCTGGCCCTTCGGGGGGGAATAACGCGGTTCGGACTCGGGGGATGGCCGCATGGCCTGGTATTCGAGCAGGACGGGGGCCGTCATCACGGCGCTCGTGATCGTCGTGTGCGCTTCGCCGGCGACCCAGGCCCAGGAATGGGTGCTGTGGCGTAACACCCCGTCGCTGCGCGATCAGGATCCGGCCAAGCGGCTGCCGCCGCCGCAACGGGCCGACACGCCTGCGCCGGAGCAGACGCAGCGCAGAGCGGTTGCGGCGCCCGTCGCGATCGCTGCGCAACCCAGTCGCGCCGCCGCGCCGGCGATCGATAGTGCTGTAGCCGCGCCGAGGCCCGTCGCGATCGCCGTCTCCACGCAAGTTGCGACACCGGCGCCGGGCACGGCGGCGGCCTATCCCGGCTCGGCGCCCACGCCAATGTCCAAGCGCGTGTCGTCCGCCAATGCGGTCCCGCCTGCGCCGACCGCGGGCGCGGCGCAGCCGTCTGCGACGACGATGACGACGTCTGCGGCAGACCTGCGTCCGGCCACTTCTTCGGCATCGGCTGCGACATCCGCAACGACCGCTTCGTCGGTAGTGCCGACGACCGCCACCGCGGCCGCCCTTGCGCGTCCGGCACCGTTGCCGTCCGTATCCGTCCCCGCACTCAAGCGCGGCGCGGCCGCGATCACCATGCCCGCGCACTCGACCGCCGATACCGAAGCGGTCGCGATCGTACCGCTGGACGATGGCGTCGGACCGATCGCCGCACCCGCGGCCAGCGGCGGCGTGATCGCTGCCGCGAACGCCACGCTGGCCCGCGCCGAGCCGGTGCCGGTACCGGCGCCGCCGCGTGCGACCGGCGCTTACGTCACCGTCGGCAGCGACAGCGACGCCTCCGTGGTCGCGGCCGCCCCGCAGGTGTATTCCTGCGATGAATCCGGACGCTGCGAACACCTGGAGAACGAGCGCCCGAACGTGGGACTGCAAGCCGCGCCCGCGATCGAGGATTCGTCGCACCGCCAGATCGAGTCGGAGATCAAGCGCAGCGCGCTGCGCGGCTTCTGATCCCGCCGATCCTGACCCTGATCCTGCGGCCGCAGGCCGCTCACGCCGCCGTCGCGGGACTGAACGCCGCGTGCCCGTTCGCGCGATACTGGTGCATTGCGCAGCACCTATTCAGTTTGCTCGCGGCAGACTCGCCGCAGTACGTCTTTCCGGAGCGATCGATCGCATGAGCCTGTCCGTCCTTCCCACCGCCCGTCATGCCGCGCGCATCGTCCTGGTCGCCGCCACGCTGTTGACCGGCATGGCGTTCGCCGGCGCCGCGGCCGCCGCCGCGCGCGACGACCTCAACAGCTTCACCCGCGGCCTCAAGGGCCTGGAAGGGCAGTTCACCCAGCAGGTGTTCGACGCCAACGGCAAGCGCAAGGAAGCCTCCAGCGGCAACCTCGCCCTGTCGGCGCCGCGCCTGTTCCGCTGGGAATACGTCAAGCCGTACCCGCAGCTGATCGTCGCCGACGGCAAGAAGGTCTGGGTCAACGATCCCGACCTGCAACAGGTCACCGTGCGCCCGCAGGGTGCCGAAGAACAGAACAGCCCGCTGTCGGCGCTGATCGACCCGAGCAAGCTCGATGCCCAATTCGTGGTCAAGGACGCCGGCGTCGCCGAAGGCCTGAACTGGCTGTCGCTGGCGCCCAAGAAAGAGGCCGAAGCCAACTTCCGCTCCGCCAAGCTCGGTTTCAACGCCAGCGGTCTGGCCCGGATGCAGGTCGTAGACAGCCTGGGCCAGCGCACCGAGATCGTCTTCAGCGGCTGGAAGCGCAACCCGGTGTTTCCGGCCGGCAAGTTCAAGTTCACGCCGCCGGCCGGTGTGGACGTGATCGGCGAGCGCTGAGCGCGGGTTCCGCAAAACCGCTCACAGGATGCGCGCATCCGAGCATTGAAGTCGGCGCAGTCCAGGCCGCGCCGAGGTTTGCGTACGCAGCCCTCGTGATGCGGCGCGGACGTCCGTGCCGCGTCGGTCCGCGCTGGTGCCGCCGCACTGCGCACTCGTCTGCAATGGCGCGCCCGCGTTGCCTACGGCGCGTTCACCGGAAACCATTGCGCGCGCCGCAGCCAGCCGGCGAGAAAGCGTTGCAGCAGCGGATGCTGCGCAGCGAGCTGGCGGTAGTAGTCGAGCCGGCCCTGGCGGTAGCGCGCGTACAAGGTCCGCTGGTCGCTGGCCTGCAGCGCGGCCAGGGTGTCGGCGCCGAACACGCCGTCCACCGCGACCGGCGCGCCGAGCAGGCGCTGCAGCAGGAACACCGCATGCACGCCGGCGTTGACGTAGAAATCGAACAGGTCCTCGGCCAGGCATTGCAATGCGATCTGGTCGCCCTGCAACGGGTCCCAGTACAGAGTGCGGTACAGCGTCGCGGCCTGTTGATCGCTGAGCGCCTGCAGGTTGGCCAGGGTCGGGGCCACGCCCAGCAGGGTTTGAGCGTGGGCCTGGAAGGTGCGCAGGGTGATGCCCTTGTTGGTCGCACCGCCGGGGTCGGCGGGATCGTCGACGTAGCCGCCTTCGAACTGCAGCAGTTGCGGGAAGTACTGGTCGAAGTTCGCCATCGCGGGATCCGGTAGGGGCGGGGCGCGTCGTCGCGCCGGGCGGCACGGGCGCCGACCCGGTAATGCCAACGCGCGAGGCGCGCGCTTGTGAGCCGGCGCGCCTGCGGGGTGCAGGCAAAGCCTTGCGTATCAAGGTCTTGAGACCCATGGCGACACCGCAGCGGCACGAACTTGCTATCGTGTCGGCCATACGACCGTTTGCTTCCGACCCCCGACGTGGCCCGCCGAAACTCCCGCCGATCCGAGGACGAACCCGACCTGCTCAGCGTCGACCGCGAGGGCCTGCGTCCGCTCGCCGAGCGCATGCGGCCGCGCGGCCTGGACGACATGGTCGGCCAGCGCCGCCTGCTCGCGCCCGGCACCGCGCTGCGCCGCGCGGTCGAGTCCGGGCACGTGCATTCGATGATCCTGTGGGGCCCGCCGGGTTGCGGCAAGACCACGCTGGCGCTGCTGTTGGCGCGTTACTCCGATGCCGAGTTCCGCGCCATATCGGCGGTGCTGTCGGGCCTGCCGGAGGTGCGCCAGGTGCTGGCCGAGGCCGCGCACCGTTTCGCCGACGGTCGCCGCACGGTGCTGTTCGTCGACGAGGCCCACCGCTTCAACAAGGCCCAGCAGGATGCGTTCCTGCCGCACATCGAGCGCGGCACCATCCTGTTCGTCGGCGCGACCACCGAGAACCCTTCGTTCGAACTCAACTCGGCGCTGCTCTCGCGCTGCCGCGTGCACGTGATGGAGGCGGTCTCGGCCGACGACATCGCGGTCGCGCTGCGGCATGCGCTCGCCGACGAGGAGCGCGGCCTGGGCGGGCAGGGCATCGAGGTCGAGGACGAACTGCTGCAGCAGATCGCCGGTGCCGCCGACGGCGACGTGCGCCGCGGCCTGACCCTGCTGGAGATCGCCGCCGAGCTGGCCGCCGACGAGGGCGGACGCATCACCGAGGCCACCCTGGCCCAGGTGCTGGCCGACCGCACCCGTCGTTTCGACAAGGGCGGCGAGCAGTTCTACGACCAGATCTCGGCCCTGCACAAATC
>CAMLID010000146.1 GCA_946480055.1 uncultured Lysobacter sp.
TCGTCGGTGGTGAAGAACGGGGTCGAGCCGAACTCGGTCAGGTTGGCCAGGATCGGCACCTTCACCGCGGCCTTGAAGCGGCGGTAGTCGTCGAGCGTGTTCATGGCCTCGGGGAAGATCATGTCGGCGCCGGCTTCGACATAGGCCACCGCGCGCTCGATCGCCGAGTCGATGCCCTCGACCGCGGCCGCGTCGGTGCGCGCCATGATCACGAACTGCTCGTCGGTGCGCGCATCGACCGCGGACTTCACCCGGTCCACCATCTCCTGCTTGCTCACCACTTCCTTGCCCGGACGGTGGCCGCAACGCTTCTGACCGACCTGATCCTCCATGTGCACGGCGGCGACGCCGACGTTGATGAAGGAACGGATGGTGCGGCCGATGTTGAACGCGCCGCCCCAGCCGGTGTCGATGTCGACCAGCAGCGGCAGGCCGGTGGCGTCGACGATGCGGCGTGCGTCGGTGAGCACGTCTTCCATGGTGCTGATGCCCAGGTCGGGCACGCCCAGCGAATTGGCGGCGACGCCGCCGCCGGACAGGTACAGGGCTTTGTAACCGGTGCGCTTGGCCATCAGGCCGGCATAGGCGGTGATCGCGCCCATCACCTGCAGCGGCGATTCGGCGGCTAGAGCGGCGCGGAACTGCGCGCCGGCGGAAGGATGGCTCATGCTGGCTCCGTTGTGATCGGCCCCGGGACTCAGGGGCGATCCGGCCATTTTACCCCACCCGTCCGGCCCGGCCGCCTCAGCCTATGGTCTGGACCACGCGGCCGTCGGCGTCCTTGATCTGGCTCTTGCGCACGGTGAAGCCCAGGGTGTCGAAGCTGCGCAGCTTGTAGTGGCCCTCGCGCGCCTGCAGGGTGGCGATCAGCTCGCGCAGGGTCTCGGCGGTCAGAGTCAGGCGCAGGTCCTCGCCGTCGGCCTGGGCGGCGTTGCGGCGGCCGGTCGCGAACAGCACCCGGCTCTCCGCCCCGATCAGCGAGAACGGCTTGTCGAACGGCAGCCGCAGCGGCAGCAGCGCCATCAGCTCGCCGACCTGGCGCGCCCCCAGCACGACCGTGGTCAGCGGCTTGCGCCAACGCCGCGCCTGCTGTTCCCAGGACAGGCCGTCGATGAACACGAAGCCGGTGTCGGAGCCCTCGCTGGCGGTGCCGGCGGCGATCTCGGCGGCGATCTCCGATTCCTGCATCAGCGAAGCGCGTTCCAGGTCGGTGATCCACAGCGGCATGTGCGGTTCGAAGGCCTGCAGCACCTTGCGGGTCGACCAGCGCTTGAGCGCGAGTTCCTCCTCGTTGGTCAGGCCGACCACCTGCAGGAACTCGACCCGGCCGTGGTCGCTGTCGATCGGTTCCAGCTCGGGGTCGCGCACGAACGCGACCGAACGGATACGGGTGTCGCTGTCGGCCGCGATCGGACCGTTGGCATTGAGATAGTGGCCGTCCGCGAACGCGTTGCCGCTGTCGAACACGTAACGCGCCAGGTTCTGCAGGAACGACAGCGCCCAGGTCGGCGGCTCGGTCGCGCCGCTGTCGTCGCGCAGGCGGAAGGTCAGCTCGAAGCCCCAGCCGCTGTGCCCGGGATCGTCGGATTCCTTGGCGTAGAGCTCGGACAGGCCGTAAGTGACGAAATGCCAGTGCGGTACCGGCTCCTCGCGCTTGTAGGCGCTGATGCCGTCGAGCGGATCGTTGCCGCCCAGCGAGCGCTTGATCACCGTGCCGTAGTGGCGCGGCTCCTGCTCGGCGTACAGCGGTGCCAGGGCGCGGTCGATCGCATCCCAGCCAGGTGCCTGATCCTCTTCGCGCTCCATCGTCGCTCCCGCTCCGTCCCAAAGGGGCGTTCATGGTAGCGGAGCGCGGTGAAAGGCGGTGTCAAGCGCTACGCGGCCGGCGCCGACCACCCGTTTCGCTCAAATCCGCTGTGCCGCGACCGGCCTCAGGCATCGGCACCACGCTCCAGCGCACGCTGCACTTCGTCCAATGCGGCCGGATCGTCCAGGGTCGACAGGTCGCCGGGGTCGCGGCTTTCCGCCAGGGCCTGGATCGAGCGCCGCAGCAGCTTGCCCGAGCGCGTCTTGGGCAGCGCGGCAACCACGTACACCCGCGCCGGCCGCGCCACCGCGCCCAGCTGGTCGACCACGCACTGGCGCATCCCGGCCGCGGCGCGCGCGGGGTCCTGATCGCCGGCCTGCTTGAGGGTGGCGAACACCACCGGCACCTGGCCCTTGAGCTCGTCGCGCACGCCGATCACCGCGGCCTCGGCCACCGCCGGGTGCGAGGCCACCGATTCCTCGATTTCACGCGTGCCCAGGCGATGCCCGGCGACGTTGATCACGTCGTCGGTGCGGCCGAGGATGAAGGTGTAGCCGTCCTCGTCGCGGATCGCCCAGTCCAGCGAGCTGTACAGCAGTTCCTTGAAGTGGCCGAAGTAGCTGGACAGGAAGCGCGCGTCGTCGTTCCAGACCGTGGTCATGCAGCCCGGCGGCAGCGGCGGCACGATCACCAGCACGCCCTTCTCGTCGGCGCCGACATCCCGCCCCGTGGCCTCGTCGATCACACGCAGGCGATAGCCCGGTGTGGGCAGTCCGGGCGAACCGAACTTGATCGGCTTCATATCCAGTCCCGGCATCAGCGCCAGCACCGGCCAGCCGGTTTCGGTCTGCCAGTAGTTGTCGATGATGGGCTTGCCGATGCCGTCGGTGATCCAGTGCGCGGTCGGCTCGTCCAGCGGCTCGCCGGCCAGGAACAGCCAGTGCAACTGCGACAGGTCGTGCTTCTTCAACCAGGCCGCGTCCTGCTTCTTGAGCACGCGGATGCCGGTCGGCGAGGAGAACATGGTGCGCACGCCGTACTGCTCGCAGATGCGCCACCAGATGCCGGGGTCGGGGTTGGTCGGCAAGCCTTCGTACAGCACCGAGGTCGCGCCGGCGATCAGCGGCCCGTAGACGTTGTAGGAATGGCCCACCGCCCAGCCCACGTCGGAGGTCGAGAACATCACCTGGCCGGCACGTACGTCGTAGATCGACCACATCGACAGGGCCAGTGCGACCGCGTAGCCGCCGACGTCGCGCTGCACGCCCTTGGGCTTGCCGGTGGTGCCGGAGGTGTAGAGCAAATAGCTGGGCTCGTTCGACTCCAGCCATTCGACCTCGACCGTGGCATCCTCGTGCTGCGCGCGCAGGGCGGCGTAGTCCAGATCGCGGCCGGCGATCAGCGCCAGATCCGGATCCAGACCGCGATTGACCACCAGCACCCGCGGCGGTGGCGACGAGGCTTCCGCGCAGGCCGCATCGACCAGCGGTTTGTAGGCGATCACCTTGCCGCCGCGCATGCCGGCATCGGCGCAGATCAGCAGCTTCGGGGTCGCGTCGTCGATGCGCAGCGCCAGGTTGTGCGCAGCGAAACCGCCGAACACCACCGAATGCACCGCGCCGATGCGCGCGCAGGCCAGCATCGCGAACACGGCCTCGGCCATGTTCGGCATGTAGATCACCACGCGGTCGCCGCGGCCGACCTCCAGCGACTTCAGCACCGCGGCGAACACGTTCACTTCGCGGTGCAGTTCGCGGTAGCTGAACTCGCGGGTCTGTCCGGTCTCGCTGGAGACGGTCGCCAGCGCGAGCTGATCGCCGCGTTCGTCCAGATGGCGGTCGAGGGCGTTGTAGCAAAGGTTGGTTTCGCCGCCGGCGAACCAGCGCCGGAACGGTGGGCGGTCGTAGTCGAGGATGCGCTCGGGCGGCTTGTGCCAGTGGATCGCGCGCGCCTGTTCGGCCCAGAAGGCTTCGGGCTCGTCGATCGAACGGCGGTAGAAGTCCTCGTAGCTCATGCGGCGCCTGTACGGTCGGGTCCATCGGCAGGCTAGACCAGGGCGCGCAAGGCCGCGTTACGACCTTGGTCTAGGGGAAGACCCGCCCGCAGGCGCGGTGATGACCGACACCGTCGTGGGCGCCCGGAACGGCGCGGTGGGGCGGTTCGCATTCGCTCACCACACCCTAAGCCGGCGGGACGGGTGAACTCGCCCAAGCCCCGGCCGCCCGCAATCCGCGGCCCATCGCCCCTAACCCGTTCCGGCTAGCCTTAAGGTGCTATTGGCCGCCCCGCCTTCAGCGTCCACCATCGTCCCCGGCGTTGGGCTCGGTCCGCCCGCCCCGCCCGCAACCGAGCAGGAGCCGTCCTTGAGCGCCATCAGCACCGCCGAGCTAGCCCTCCCCCAGGCCGTGCCGATGAGCGCGGGGCAGCGTTTGAAGTCGATCTTCAGCGGTTCGATCGGCAATCTGGTCGAGTACTACGACTGGTACGTCTACACCGCGTTCTCGCTGTACTTCGCCAAGACCTTCTTCCCGGCGGGCGACAGCCTGTCGCAGGCACTCAATACCGCGGCGATCTTCGCCGTCGGCTTCCTGATGCGGCCCCTGGGCGGCTGGGTGTTCGGCCGCTATGCCGACCGCCACGGCCGCAAGGCGGCGCTGATGCTGTCGGTGCTGCTGATGT
>CAMLID010000147.1 GCA_946480055.1 uncultured Lysobacter sp.
ACGGTGATGCGCGGCGGCGAGGAAGTGAAGCTGTCCAAGCGCGCCGGCAGTTACCTGACCCTGCGCGATCTGATCGAGGAGGCGGGCCGCGATGCGGTGCGCTGGTTCCTGATCGCGCGCAAGCCCGACTCGCAACTGACCTTCGACATCGACCTGGCGCGTTCGCAGTCGATGGACAACCCGGTCTACTACGTGCAGGTTTCGCACGCGCGCATGTGCGGCCTGATGCGCCAGCTCAAGGAGCGCGGCCTGTCGTTCGACCTCGAACAGGGCCTGGCGCAGCCGCTGGACCTCAACGACGAGGCCGCGCGCGAGCTCGTGGTCACCCTGCTGCGCTACCCGGACGCGGTCGCCGCCGCCGGTCGCGACCTCGAACCGCACCAGATCGCGGTCTATCTGCTGGAGTTGGCGCAGACCTTCCAGACGTATTACAACGACCACCAGTTCCTGGTCGACGACGCGGCCGTGCGCAACGCGCGCCTGACCCTGGCGACGGCGACACGCCAGGTGCTGGCGAACGGTCTGGATCTGTTGGGCGTCAGCGCCCCCGAGGTGATGTAAGTGGCAGCACGACGTGGCAAATCGCAAGCGAAGCGCAACCAGGGCAACGGCGGCGGCCTGCCGGGCTGGGCCTGGGGCGTCATGGGCGTCCTGCTGGGCGTGGTGCTGATCCTGTCGGCGCCGAAGCTGCTCAAGTCCGACGGCGACGGCTTCTTCCGTCCCAAGCCCAACCCCGACGCCCAACCGGCGCCGGTCGCCGTGGCCGAGGACGAGACCGTCGCCCCCGATAACGACAACGGCCCGACCAAGCCCAAGCCCGCCGCCGACCCGGACAAGCAGGCCACCGACTACGCGTTCTACGACCTGCTGCCGGGCAAGGAAGTGCCGCTGACCGACGCCGAACTGGCCGCGACCGAGCGCGCCGAAGCCCAGCGTCTGGCGCAGCAGCAGAAGCAGCAGGCGGCGCAGAACGCCGCCGCGCAGAACGGCGCCACTGCGACGGCTTCCACGCCGGCCAATGCGACCGCTACCAGCAACGCCGGCACCACGCTCCCCAAGCCGGTCGACGCCGGCGCCAGCGCGCCCGTCGCCGCGACGCCGGCCACGGCCAACAACGCAGGCACGACTACGCCGGCCACAGCCAACGTCGCCGCCAGCACGGCGCCGAAGCCGGTCGCGATCGACGACGGCACCCGTTACCTGCTCCAGGCCGGCGCGTTCCAGGCGTCCGGCCAGGCCGAGGAAATGAAGGCCAAGATCGCTCTGCTGGGCCTGGGCGCCCGGGTCGAATCGGCGCAGATCAGCGGCAAGACCGTCTACCGCGTGCGCATGGGTCCCTACGGCACTGCCAGCGACCTCGCCGAAGCCAAGCGCAAGCTCGCCGGCGGCGGCCTGCCTGGGCTTGCGATCAAGGTCAAATAAGGCCTGCTTCGAGCTCCCTCTCCCGCCGACACGGGTGAGGGCAGCGCTTGCGAGCCATGAGCTCGCGCTGCACCGAACGCTCGACCGCTATTCGGTCGGGCATGGGTGCGGCTTGGGGCGCGGGCCGCCGCGCACGCACAACCGCGTCGCCCCTACGCCCCTCATCCGGCCCTGCGGGCCACCTTCTCCCGCTCGCGGGAGAAGGGATAGCCCCCTCTCTTTCGAGAATCGAGCGGCTGCGTTCTTGACCCCCTCTCCCGCTGGCGCGAGAGGGCTTGCGGCGAGAGCCGCCCCGCATCCACACCTGCGCGGCACCAAGCGCGAGCGCGGTCACAGCCCGCGCCGCCGGCGCTTGGCGATACGCGGCGTCGCGGTAGACTCGCCCGGTTCGCAGCAGGGTGAAGCATGGACAAACGCGTACTACTGGGCTGCATCGCCGCACTGTCCGTGCTGTTGCTGGGCGGCATGGCCGCGCAGCTGGCCGGCACCGACGGCGGCGGCAGTCAGATCCTTCATTCGCCGCTGGGCCGGGTGCCGATCGGCGATGTGCTGATGGTGCTGCTGGCGATGGCGGTCGGCGGTGCGGTCGCGCGACGCAAGTTCCGCGCGGTCGCGGTGCTGATGGTGTTGATCGTGTGGCTGGCGATCCTGACCGTGCTGGTGGCGATGATCGCCCCCGACAGCCCGCCGCCGATGGCCTCGCTGCCGGCGATGCTCAAGTACAACGGCGCGGCGATCGTGCTGACCCTGTTCGCGGCCTGGCTGGGCGCGACCGTCGGCGAAACCCTGGCCAACCGCCGCAGCCGCGCTACCACGCCTCAAGCGTAGCGCCGTCCGCGCCTACGGATCGTCTTTCTGTGGGGGCGGCGAACGGGCTATTTGCGGGAGCGGCGTAAGCCGCGATCGCGCGGCTGCGGTTAGAACGTGGTCGCTGATCGCCGCGATCCTACGAAAGCGGCTTAAGAGCATCGCGGCCTACGCCGCTCCCACAGACTGCCGAGCGCGCCGCACGCGCCGCCGGATCAGCCGCGCTTGAGCGCGATCAGCGCCGAGGTGTCGGACTCGCCCATGCCGCGCTCGATCAGCTCGGCGTAGTCGGCGATGGCCTGGTCGATGGTCGCGGTGCGGATACCGGCATCGCGTGCGATCGCCTGGACGATGCGCAGGTCCTTGAGCATGTGCGCGCACTTGAAGCCCGGCGCGAACTCGTCGCGCAGCATGGTCGCGCCGCGCTTGTCGAGGAACCAGTTGTTGGCCGCGCCGGCCATCAGCGTCGGCAGCAGGCGCTGCGGGTCCAGGCCCAGCTTCTCGCCCAGCGCCAAACCTTCGCAGACCGCTTCGTTGATGCCCGCGACCAGCACCTGGTTGACCGCCTTGGTCGCCTGGCCGGCGCCGGTGTCGCCCATGTGGCTGATGCGCGCGGCGTAGGCTTCGATCGCCGGGCGCGCACGCTCCAGCACCGCGGCATCGCCGCCGACCATCACCGACAGCTTGCCGTTGCGCGCGCCCTCGACGCCGCCGGACACCGGCGCGTCGAGGAAACCGATGTTGTGCGTGGCCAGCATCGCCGCGCAGCGGCGCGCGGTCTCGACCGCGACCGTGGAATGGTCGACCACCACCGCACCGGCCTTGAGCACTTCCGCCAACGCGGCGACGTTCTCCAGCACGTCCGCGTCCAGCGACACGCACAGCGTCACCACGTCGCAGTCGGCGAAGTTGGCCGCCGAGCGCGCCGAACGCACGTCCAGATCCGCCGCCATCGCGTCGGCCTTGGCCTGGGTGCGGTTGCCGACCGCGGTCAGCAGCCCCTTGCTGTACACGTAGCGCGCCATCGGCGCGCCCATCGCGCCCAGGCCTATGAATCCGACTTTCATTTCAACCTTCCGTCCCGTGAGGGTGTTCAGACCAGCCATTCGTAAATCGTGAGCCGCGACGCGCCGGCCAAGTGCAGAGGATCGGTATGGGCGAGCGCCGTCGCCGCGTCCAGGTCCGGCGCCAGCAGCACGTAGGCGCCGCCGCTCTTGTCGGAGAACGCGCCCGAGCGTTCCAGGCGGCCTTGCGCGCGCAGCGCGGCGATGAACTCCCTATGCGGCTCGATCACAGCCGCATCGAACGCCGGCTCGCGCATCGCCAGCACCAGGTATTGCTTCATGCCCGAGCTCCCGCTCACGCCAGCGGCGCGTCGCTGAGATAGGTGTAACCGGTCAGGCCGGCTTCCAAGTCTGCGTTCAAGCGATCGGATTCCTCGTCCGGCAAGCGCGCGGCGGCGACCTTGTCGCGGTAGGCCTGGCGCAGATCGGCCAATCGGTAGCCGACGTAGTCCAGCATCACGTCGGTGGTGTCGCCACGGCGCTGCTGCACGATCCGGTAGCCGTCGCCGTCGACGCGCACTTCGATCGCGTCGGTGTCGCCGAACAGGTTGTGGATGTCGCCCAGAATCTCCTGATACGCGCCGACCAGGAAGAACGCCAGCCGATAGCTCTCGCCGTGCTTCAGGCGGTGCAGCGGCATCGAGCTGTCCAATCCCTCGTTCTCGACGTAGGTCTTGACCGTGCCGTCGGAGTCGCAGGTCATGTCGGCGAGGATGCCGCGACGCTGCGGCGCCTCGTCCAGGCGCTCGATCGGCACGATCGGGAACACCTGGTCGATCGCCCACACGTCCGGGATCGATTCGAACACGCTGAAATTGACGAAGTACTTGTCGACCAGACGGTCGTTGAGCTCGTCCAGCAGTTCGCGATGGCTCTTCTCGTCGTAGTTCAGACGCTGACGCACCGCATGGGCGATGGCGTAGAACAGGTCGTCGATGCGCGCGCGATGGGTCAGGTCGATCTGGCCCAGCGCGTACGACGACAGACCCTCGCTGTGGTGGTGCTGAGCCTCGTGGAACAGCTCCACCGCCGGGCGCTGGTCGAGTTCGCCGTGGATCTCGCGCAGGTGGCGCACCACCGCCGGCTCGTCGTCGTGCTCATCGGGGATGCGGCCTTCCGGCGCCTCCTCGACTTCCGACACGTTGGCGACCAGCACCGCATGGTGCGCGGTCATCGCGCGGCCGCA
>CAMLID010000148.1 GCA_946480055.1 uncultured Lysobacter sp.
CCCGCTGGGCATGTTCGGCGTCGCGATCGGCACGGTGATCCTGCCGCACCTGTCCAAGCGCCACGCCGCGACCGATCCGCAGGGCTTCTCCAAGGGCCTGGATTGGGGTTTTCGGCTGTGTCTGCTGATCGGCGTGCCGGCCTGCCTGGGCCTGGTGCTGTGCGCCGAGGCGCTGATCGCGACCCTGTTCCAGTACGGCCGCCTCAGCTCCGGCGACACCGCCATGATCCGCCTGAGCCTGATGGCGCAGTCGACCGCCGTGCCGGCCTTCCTGCTGGTCAAGGTGCTGGCGCCGGCGTTCTACGCGCGCCAGGACACCAAAACCCCGGTGAAATCGGCGGTGGTGTCGGTGATCGTGAACCTGACCGCGACCGTGGCGCTGCTGCTGGGCGCGTTGTACTTCACCGACGTCGGCCAGGCCGCGCTCGCGCGCAGCGGCGGTCATCTGCGCGAGGCCCTGGGCGAAGTCCCGGGCGCGCACGCCTGCCTGGCGTTGGCGATCGCGATCGCGGGCTGGGTCAATGCGCTGCAACTGGCCTGGTACCTGCGCCGCGCCAAGGTCTATGCGCGCCAGCCCGGCTGGGGCCGTTTCCTGCGCCAGATCGGGATCGCGGCGCTGGCGATGAGCGCGGTGGTGCTGGCCCTGCTGTGGCTGTGGCAGGGCTGGACCGGCTGGCCGTGGTGGGAGCGCGGCTGGAAGCTGGCGGTGGTGGTCGGCGCCGGCGGCGCGGTCTACGGCGCGGCGCTGTGGCTGCAGGGCATCCGTCCGCGCCACCTGCGCGGACATTGAACGAGCGGCTCCGGGCGGCTTGAGAGCCGCCCGCGGCGGCTATACTTCCTTATTCATCCTTCTAACTGGCTGTTTCGAGCCGGTCCCCCACGCCAAATTCAATGAGCAGGCTGTTTCGTGACGTCGAGGGCGGGCTCCGTTGCCCGCACGGCAGTGTGGTCTGCATCGGCGCCTTCGATGGCCTGCACCTCGGGCATCGCGCGCTGGTGCGCCACACGGTCGCGCGCGCGCGCGTTTTGGGCGTGCCGGCGGTGGCGCTGAGCTTCGAACCGCTGCCGCGCGAATTCTTCGCCCCGTCCGCGCCGCCACCGCGCTTGCTGCTGCCGCGTGCCAAGGCCGAGGGCCTGCTGGCGCTGGACGCCGACCAGGTCGGCCTGCTGCGCTTCAACACCCGCCTCAGCGGCCTGAGCGCCGAGGATTTCGTGCGCAAGGTCCTGGTCGAGCGGCTGGGCGCGCGCGAGGTCTGGGTCGGTCCGGAATTCCGTTTCGGCAAGGCCCGCGGCGGCGACATCGAACTGCTGCGCCGCCTCGGCGAAAGCTGCGGCTTCGGCGCCCACGAGATCGAGCCGGTCCACCACGACGGCGAACGCGTCTCCAGCACCCGCATCCGCGCCGCGCTGCTGGCCGGCGATTTCGCCGCCGCCGCGCCGCTGCTCGGCCGCCCGTACGCGATCGGCGGGCGGGTGGTGCGCGGCCAGCAACTCGGCCGCACCCTGGGTTTCCCGACCGCCAATCTGCGTTTCGGCGGCAAGACCCCGGCGCTGTCCGGCATCTACGCGACCTGGGTGCACGGCGTCGGCGATCGCCCCTGGGCCTCGGTGTCCAGCCTGGGCACGCGGCCCACGGTCGACGGCGTCGAGCCCTTGCTCGAAGCGCATCTGTTCGACTTCGACGGCGACCTGTACGGTCGCAGGATCGAAGTCGAGTTCGTCGCGCACCTGCGCGCCGAACTCAAGTTCCCCGATCTGGCGTCGCTGACGCAGCAGATGCACCGCGACGCCGCCCAGGCGCGCGAGTCGCTGTTGCTCGATGCGCAACGCCGCCCGTTCCCCGCACCGCATTCGCCCCCCGACCTTCGACGCGCGTCTGCGTCGCCGGCCCAGGCCGCGAGCGCGGCCGAGAAAACTGCCTGAGACCCGCTGTGACCAACGACCCGAGCCAATCCGCCCCCGGCAACGCCTACAAGGCCAGCTTGCTGCTGCCGGCGACCGAGTTCCCGATGCGTGGCGACCTGCCCAAGCGCGAGCCGGAAACCCTGGCGCGCTGGGAGAGCGAGGGCCTGTACCAGCGCATTCGCGAGAAGACCGGCGGCCGCGAGCGCAGCTTCGTGCTGCACGACGGCCCGCCGTACGCGAACGGCGAGATCCACGTCGGCCACGCGGTCAACAAGGTGCTCAAGGACATCGTGATCAAGTCCAAGCTGCTGGCCGGCTTCGACGCGCCCTACGTGCCGGGCTGGGACTGCCATGGCCTGCCGATCGAGCACAAGGTCGAGAAGGAATTCGGCAAGGTCGGCAGCGTGCTCGATGGAGTCGTGCTCGACGCCGCCGAATTCCGCGCCAAGTGCCGCGAATACGCGACCACCCAGATCGACATCCAGCGCCGCGGCTTCAAGCGCCTGGGCGTGACCGGCGATTGGGATAACCCCTACCGGACTATGGATTTCCGCTACGAGGCGGACATCATGCGTTCGCTGGCCAAGATCGTCGATCGCGGCCATCTGGTGCGCGGCTCCAAGCCGGTGCATTGGTGCTTCGATTGCGGCTCGGCCCTGGCCGAGGCCGAGATCGAATACCAGGACAAGGAATCCACCGAGATCTACGTGCGCTATTCGGTGCTCGACCGCAAGCGCGTGTTCGACGCGTTCGGGCTCGAAGACGATGGCGCGCCGTTGTCGGTGCCGATCTGGACCACCACGCCGTGGACCCTGCCGGCCAGCCTGGCGGTGACCCTGGGGCCGGAGGTCGACTACGTGCTGGTGAAGGTGCAGCCGGGCGCCGAAGACCTGTTCAAAGAAGACGGCCAACGACCGGAATACCTGCTGGTCGCGTTCGATCTGACCGCGAGCTTCCTCGGCCATCTGGCCAAGCGCGAAGCGCTGAAGAACGGCGACAGCGTCAAGGCCAGCGACTCGCCGATCGTCAAGGGCGTCGAGTTCGAAGGCGTGCGCCTGCAGCACCCGTTCTACGAGCGCGAAATCCCGGTGCTGCTGGGCGACCACGTCACCATCGACGCCGGCACCGGCGCCGTGCACACCGCGCCCGGCCACGGCCAGGAGGACTACGCGGTCGGCCTGAAGTACGGCCTGGTCGAGCGCTACACCGCCGCCCAGATCAACCCGGTCGACGCGCGCGGCCTGTATCTGCCGTCGACGCCGCCGGCCGCCGGCCGCGAACTGGCCGGCCAGCACATCTTCAAGATCGATCCGCTGATCGTCGACGTGCTGCGCGAGCGCGGCGCGCTGCTGGCCATGGGCCGCATCAAGCACAGCTACCCGCATTGCTGGCGCCACAAGACGCCGGTGGTGTTCCGCGCCACGCCGCAGTGGTTCATCTCGATGGAGCAGGCCGGCCTGCGCCGCGACGCGCTGGCCGCGATCCCGGGCGTGTCCTGGGTGCCGGGCTGGGGCGAGGCGCGCATCTACAACATGATCGAAGGCCGTCCGGACTGGACGATCTCGCGCCAGCGCTACTGGGGCGTGCCGATCGCGCTGTTCTTCCACCGCGAAACCGGGCTGCCGCATCCGCGCACCGGGCAGATCATGCGTCAGGTCGCCGACGCGGTCGAAGGGCAGGGCGCTGACGCCTGGTACGCGATGACCGCCGAACAATTGCTCGGCGACGAGGCCGGCGACTACGAGAAGGTCAACGACATCCTCGACGTCTGGTTCGACTCCGGCACCAGCCACGAATGCGTGCTCGCCCAGCGTCCGCAGGACGGCCTGCGCAAGCCGGCCGACCTCTACCTGGAAGGCTCCGACCAGCACCGCGGCTGGTTCCACAGCGCGCTGCTCAGCGGCGTGGCCATGGACGGCGTCGCCCCGTACCGGCAGGTGCTGACCCACGGCTTCACCGTCGACGAACACGGCAAGAAGATGTCGAAGTCGATGTTCAACGCGCTCGCGCCGGAAAAGGTCACCGACACCTTGGGCGCCGACGTGCTGCGCCTGTGGGTGGCTTCGACCGAATTCCGCAACGAGATGACGGTCTCCGACAAGATCCTCAAGCAGAACGCCGACGTCTACCGTCGCATCCGCAACACCGCGCGCTTCCTGCTCGGCAACCTCAGCGGCTTCGACCCGGCCAAACATCTGGTCGCGATCGACGACATGGTCGCGCTGGACCGCTGGATCGTGCACCGCGCCGCCGAACTGCAGGATCGCATCGCCGCCGCCTACGAGCGCTACGACTTCGCCGAGATCGTGCAGGCGCTGTCGAACTTCTGCAGCGTCGACCTCG
>CAMLID010000149.1 GCA_946480055.1 uncultured Lysobacter sp.
CCCATGATCGAGCTGATGCCCATCATGTGGATGGCGAAGATGGTGAAGGCGACGTTGTTGCCGCCCTGCAGCGACAGCGGCGGGTACAGGGTCCAGCCGCCGGCCGGCGCGCCGCCCGGCAGGATCAGGGTCATCAGCAGCAGGGTGAAGGCGAACGGCAGGATCCAGAACGACCAGTTGTTCATGCGCGGCAGCGCCATGTCCGGCGCGCCGATCTGCAGCGGGATCATCCAGTTGGCCAGGCCGACGAAGGCCGGCATCACGCCGCCGAAGATCATCACCAGCGCGTGCATGGTGGTCATCTGGTTGAAGAACTCGGGCTTCACCAGCTGCAGGCCCGGCGTCGCCAGCTCGGCGCGGATGATCACCGACATGCCTGCGCCGATGATGAACATCACGAAGCTGAAGATCAGGTACAGCGTGCCGATGTCTTTGTGGTTGGTCGAGAAGAACCAACGCTCGATGAAGCCCTGCTGGTGGGCGTGATGATCATCGTGATGATCGGCGACGGGGTGCGTGGCTGCCATGGCCTACCTCTGAGAATGCTTTGACGATCAGCCGGCGACCGCGGGAGCGGTCGTGGCGTCGGTGTTCGGGGTGCCGGCCGTCGCAGGCGCCGGAGCGGCTTCGGCCGGCGCAGCCGGAGCGGCGGGCGCCGCGGCCGGAGCGTCCTTGGCCTTCTGCTCGGCGAGCCACTGCTGGTACTCGGCCTTGGGCACGGCGCGCACGACGATCGGCATGAAGCCGTGGTCCTTGCCGCACAGTTCGGCGCACTGGCCGCGGTACACGCCCGGCTCTTTGATCTCGGTCCAGGCTTCGTTGACGATGCCCGGGATCGCGTCCTGCTTCCAGCCCAGGGCCGGCACCCACCACGCGTGGATGACGTCGTCGGCGGTGATCACGAAGCGGATCTTGGTGTCGGTCGGCAGCACCAGGACGTTGTCGACGTCGAGCAGGTAGTGCTCGTGGTCGGCCTGGGTGACGGTCTGCTTGCCCTGGCGCAGCTGGTCGCTCTTGCGGTCCAGGCGGCTGGTGAAGGAGACGTTCTGGCCCAGGTAGTCGTACTTCCACATCCACTGGTAGCCGGTGACCTTGACGGTCATCTGCGACTGGCGGGTGTCGTACATCTTGATCAGCTTGCTGGTCGCCGGGAACGCCATCGCCACCAGCAGCACGACCGGGACCACGGTCCAGATGATTTCCAGCTTGGTGCTGTGGGTGAAGTCCTTGTCCGCCACCGCGCCCTTGGAGTGGCGGAACTTGAACATCGCCACGGCCATCGCGCCGAACACCAGAATGCCGATCGCCACGCAGATCCACAGCGCCATCATGTGCGCTTCGTACGCGTTGACCGACTGGGCGGTGACGCCACGGCCCATGTTCAGCTGCCACGGCTTGGGATCGGCCGCCTGAGCAAATGCAAGGACCGGCAGCGCCATCGCGGCGACACCCACTGCCCACTGCTTGAAACGACCGGCTTTCATCAGTTCGAGCCCCGAAAATCGTAGAAGGTTGCGTTGTCTGCTCCGCGGGCTGCCTCTCCCGGCACCGGCCCGGCCAGGTGCTGGCGCGGGGGACCGTCCGGAAGGAGGTGGCTGGCGAGCCCCGTCCAGGGCCCATCACGCCGGTGACGGCGCTACGGATAATCCGCGAAATGGTAGCCTCCGACCCGCTCTGCGGCAACCCGCGAGGCGTTCACGCAACCGCTGCGGGCCTTGCGCAAACGGCCCGCAGCGGCCGTCGCAGCAACCTGCGGGCGGCTCTGCGGCCCGCGCCGCGGCCCGATCGGCGACGTCGGTCGTAGCGACTGCGACCGACCCGTTCGCACCCGCATGGCGGTCCGATGCGCAAGCGGCGCCACCGACAGCCCGGTTGCGACAGACCGGATTGGACCGAAAGCTCTAAACTAAGCGGCTCCCCTCCGCTGCGCTGCGGTCCGAATGACCATCGACTCCTCCTCCGACGCCGCCGACGGCCCGCCGCCGCGCGCGCTGATCAGTCCCGAACTGCCCCCGGCCCCGGCCGCCCCGCGCGCGGCGATCACCGCCGCCTGGGTCCGCGACGAAGCCGCACACGTACGCCATCTGCTCGAACAGGCGCGCCTGCCCGAAGCCGACCGCCAGGCCGCGCAGAGCACCGCCGCCGACCTGGTCGCCCGGGTCCGCGCCCGCGCCCAGAACCAGGGTGCGATCGAAGCCTTCATGCGCCAGTACGACCTGGGCAGCGAGGAAGGCGTGCTGCTGATGTGCGTGGCCGAGGCCCTGCTGCGCATCCCCGACCAGGACACCGCCGACAAGCTGATCCGCGACAAACTGGGCGAGGCCGACTGGAAACGCCACCTCGGCCAGTCCGATTCGGTCCTGGTCAACGCCTCGACCTGGGGCCTGATGCTGACCGGCCACCTGGTCGACCTGGCCGACGACACCAAGCGTGACGCCCACAACGCCTTCAAGCGCCTGATCGGCCGCGTCGGCGAGCCGGTGATCCGCCTGGCCGTGCGCCAGGCGATGCGCATCATGGGCCACCAATTCGTGATGGGCCGCACCATCGGCGAGGCGCTGTCGCGCTCCAGGAAGGGCGACAACGCCAGCTACCGTTACTCCTTCGACATGCTCGGCGAAGGCGCGCTGACCACCAAGGACGCGCTGCGCTACCTGGAAGCCTACCGCCAGGCGATCCACGCCATCGGCAAGAGCGGCCCAAGCGGCCACTACCTGCAGCACGACGTGTTCGCCGCGCCCAGCATTTCGGTCAAGCTGTCGGCGCTGCACCCGCGCTACGAGCACGCCAAGCGCGAGCGCGTGTTCGCCGAGCTCACCCCGCGCGTGCTGGAACTGGCGCAGCTGGCCAAGAGCTACGGCATCGGCTTCACCATCGACGCCGAAGAAGCCGACCGCCTGGAAATGTCGCTGGACGTGATCGCCGCGGCCTATGCCGACAAGTCGCTGGACGGCTGGCAGGGCTACGGCCTGGCCGTGCAGGCCTACCAGAAGCGCGCACCGGAGGTGATCGACTTCCTCGCCGACCTCGCCCGCCGCACCGGCCGCCGCATCCCGGTGCGCCTGGTCAAGGGCGCCTACTGGGACAGCGAGGTCAAGCGCGCCCAGGTCGACGGCCAGCCCGGCGGCTACCCGGTGTTCACACGCAAGCCCAACACCGACGTGTCCTACCTGGCCAACGCGCGCCGCATGCTCGACGCCAGCGACGCGATCTACCCGATGTTCGCGACCCACAACGCGCAGACCATCGCCACCGTGCACCGCATGGCCGCCGGCCGCGCCTTCGAGTTCCAGAAGCTGCACGGCATGGGCGACGACCTCTACGCCGAGGTCGTGCCCGCCGACCGCCTGGACGTGCCCTGCCGCGTCTACGCGCCGGTCGGTTCGCACGAGGACCTGCTGCCCTACCTGGTGCGGCGCCTGCTCGAGAACGGCGCCAACTCCAGCTTCGTCAATCGCATCACCGACGAGGACATCGCGATCGACGAACTGATCCGCGATCCGGTCGAGACGGTGTCCGCGTTCGACAGCATCCCCCATCCGCGCATTCCGCTGCCGGTCGACCTGTACCGCAGCTTCGGTTTCGAAAGGACCAATTCCATGGGCGTCAATCTCGCCAACGATCAGCAACTGCAGTCCCTGGCCGCGCAGGTCAACGCCGCCGTGAGCGACTGGCGCGCCGCGCCGCTGGTGCCGGGCGCCAACGTCGCCGGCCCGGACATCGCCGTGACCAACCCCGCCGACCGCCGCGAAACCGTCGGCCAGTGGCGCGCCGCCGACAGCGCCACCGTCGAGCTGGCGCTGAAGAACGCGGTCGCCGCGCAGGAAGCCTGGGACGCGACCCCGGCCGCCAGCCGCGCCGCGATCCTCGAACACGCCGCCGACCTGCTCGAACAGCGCATGCCGCAATACATCGCGCTGTGCACCAAGGAAGCCGGCAAGACCATCCCCGACGGCGTCGCCGAAGTGCGCGAGGCGGTCGACTTCCTGCGTTACTACGGCCAGCAGGCGCGCAAGCTGTTCGCACCGGAAGCGCTGCCGGGCCCGACCGGCGAGTCCAACACCCTGCACCTGTCCGGTCGCGGCGTGTTCGTCTGCATCAGCCCCTGGAACTTCCCGCTGGCGATCTTCGCCGGCCAGATCGCGGCCGCGCTCGCCGCCGGCAACAGCGTGATCGCCAAGCC
>CAMLID010000150.1 GCA_946480055.1 uncultured Lysobacter sp.
AGACGCGACCGTGGTCATCGGCACCGTGCTCGATCCGGACATGCAGGACGAGGTCAAGGTCACCGTGGTCGCCACCGGCCTCAACCGCGTCGCCGCCAAGCAGTCGGTGCGCGGCCAGGGTTACGACCGCGAATCGCAGCGGGCGCCGATCCAACTGGTGCGCAACGCGACCACCGGTCAGCCGGAGTTCTCGGCCATGGACGAAATGCAGTCCTCGCCGATGCCCAGCTTCGGCGGCAGCCTGCGCGGCAGCTCGCGTCCGATCGAGACCTCGGCCCCGGCCGTGGCCGACTTCGGCAACGACAGCAGCTACCTGGACATCCCGGCGTTCCTGCGCCGCCAGGCGGACTGATCGCAAGACGGTCGCGGCACGGCGCCGCGGCGGTGGGGACGGGATCGCATTCCCGTCTCCGCGGCCGCAGCGCGGAGCTGCGGCTTGCCCGAAACGCTGGCCGGCTTCGTCCCCCGGCCAGCGGCAGTACCCCGCCGCCCGCTCCGGCGCGTGGCGTTTGGACCGGTCGACCCGTCCCTAGGCGGGTCGATCGGTCGATTTCTTGTGCCGAACCACCGATAGGACAGTGCGTCCTTTCCGTTCAGGTTCAGCTACCTGCGTGCTAATCTTGCGCGGTTTCGACCCCGTCCCGATAGTGATGGAGTCGGTCGCAGGACCCCAAGACTCCATACCTTCAAGACCGGCCGTTCCCGCCAAGAGCCAGGTATCCACCGATCCATGTTGCGTCAGCGCACCCTCAAGAACGTGATCCGCGCCACCGGCGTGGGCCTGCACAGCGGCGAGAAGGTTTTTCTCACCCTGCGTCCGGCCCCGGTGGACACCGGCGTCGTGTTCCGTCGCGTCGACCTGGATCCGGTGGTGGAGATTCCCGCGGCCGCGCAGCTGGTCACCGAGACCGTGCTGTGCACCGGCCTGACCCAGGGCCTGGGCAAGGTCATGACCGTCGAACACCTGCTGTCGGCCCTGGCCGGCCTGGGCATCGACAACATCTTTATCGAACTGTCCGCGGCCGAAGTGCCGATCATGGACGGTTCCGCCGGTCCCTTCGTGTTCCTGCTGCAGTCGGCGGGCATCGCCGAGCAGGAGGCGCCGAAGCGCTTCATCCGCATCAAGCGCCCGATCGAGGTCAGCCACGGCGACAAGGTCGCCCGGTTCGAGCCCTACGACGGCTTCCGCCTGGGCTTCACCGTGGTCTTCGACCATCCGGCGATCCCGGCCTCGCAGTCGCGCGCGGAAGTGGAGTTCTCGACCGAGAACTACATCCGCGAGGTCAGCCGCGCCCGCACCTTCGGTTTCATGCGCGACCTGGAGTACATGCGCGAGCGCAACCTCGGCCTGGGCGGCTCGATGGACAACGCGATCGTGCTGGACGAGTTCCGGGTCCTGAACGACGACGGCCTGCGTTACGCCGACGAGTTCGTGCGCCACAAGATCCTCGACGCGGTCGGCGACCTGTACCTGGCCGGGCACCCGATCATCGGCGCCTACGAAGGCTACAAGTCCGGTCACGCGCTCAACAACCAGCTCGTGCGCGCTCTTTTGGCCGAGCGTTCGGCCTGGGAAGAAGTCACCTACACCGACGTGGATGCGCCGCCGGTGGCCTACGGCGACCCCGTCACGGCCTGAGCCTCGTGCCAGTCTCGGCACACCCTCAGTGCTCGCCGTGCACACCCATGACCCCAACGTGCGACGGATCACAGACGTGAACGTCCGGTGACGCTTTAACTAAATTTTAACGGTTTTTTACCGAATCTTTAGTGAACCCTTAACAAATTCAAGGGTTTAGGCCGTTAGCATGCCCCGACCCGGCCCCATTGCCGGCGGCGGGCACAGACCGTGCCAGTCGTCGAACGGAGGTCAGGCGGCATCATCCGAGCCCGAAGGATCGGGTTCTTTCAGCGATGCCAGGGCGTCCGCCAAAGCTTTTTGCGCGTACGCCGACATGGGTAAGGCTTTCCGGTTCGGCTGCACAGGCAGGGGGACCGGTGCTGTCGTTTTGACGATCAGTTCAGCTGCATCCAGCCCGACGGAACGGGCCGCGTCGAGCAGTTCCGGAGCCGCGAGCCGCAGCTTGGCCCGCCACACCGGAGCATCGACGACAAATACGAGCTTGCCGTTCTCGAAGTTAGCCAGTCGCGCGTGCGCGGCCAGCGAAGGCGGCAAGAGGGGGCGTAACCGTCGGTCCAGACCGTCCAGCCAGAGCGCTCGACGGATCGGGTTCCCCGCCGGCTCCGCGAGCAGCGCTTCGAGCGCGTCGCGAGGGGTCGAGGGGGGGCGCGTTGGTGGTTTGGACTTGGAATCAGACATAGAACTAATGACCTATCAAACCATCGTAAACAAATCGCGGGCGCAGCTGGGGACGTTCTTCCAGCACGTCGGCCACTTCGGCGGACGCCGTCCTGCCGTAGCGGTCGCCCTGCTCCTGGGTACCGGCGTGGCGCTGGGCGCCGGTGCCGGCATCGCCGACAACGTCATGCTGCGCGCCCAAGTGCGCGACCAGCAGGCCCAGATCGACGCCACCCGGCGCGACGCCCAGCGCGAGATCAACGCCCTGGCCGCCCGCATGGGTGAGCTGCAGGCCGAGGCCAACCGCCTCAATGCCCTCGGCGAGCGCCTGACCCGGATCGGCCAGCTGCAGGACGGCGAGTTCGATTTCAACAAGCCGGTCGGTCAAGGTGGCGCGGGCCCGGTCCGCGACATGCCCAAGGCGGAATTATCGATCGGCATGGCCAAGCTGGACGGCCAGTTCAAGGCCTCCGGCGAGCAACTCTCGGTACTGGAGTCGCTGCTGTTCAACCGCCAGCTCGACATGAACGCGGTGCCTTCGCGCGCTCCGATCGCCAACAGCTATATCACGTCCGGCTTCGGCGGCCGCGCCGATCCGTTCAACGGCGGTAGCGCGTTCCACAAGGGCATCGACTTCGAGGCCGACGTCGGCGACCCGGTGCTGGCCGTGGCCGACGGCGTGGTCAGCTATTCCGGCGTGCGTTCGGGCTACGGCAACGTGGTCGAAGTCGACCACGGCAACGGCTATGTGACCCGCTACGCGCACAACTCGCGCTTGCTGCTCAAGGTCGGCGAGCTGGTCCGCGCGGGCCAGGAAGTCGCCAAGGCCGGCTCCACCGGCCGTTCGACCGGCGCCCACGTGCATTTCGAGGTCTGGGAGAACGGTCGGGTCGTGAACCCGGTCAAGTTCTTGAACCAGCAGTCGCCTTTGCGTGGGTGAGGAGGGCCTGCTTGCGAGCCACCGGCTCGCGGCCCGACGAACGCCCGCCGCGCTGCGGCGGGCCGGAGCGCCACTAGAGGCCCTGCGCTAGTTTCGAAGCACGACACCCGCCAGCGGCGCCTTCGGGCGCCGTTCGCGTTTGCGGGCGGCCCCGACGCATAAATACGGGACCTGTCGCCGGTCGCGGTTCCCCCTTGCAAGCGCCCGGGCGCGGCCCAAGCTAGAATGAGCGTTGGCTTAAGACCAGGCTCGATGCGATCGGGGCGCCACGCGCTCCGATTCCGTCTCTGGACCTTCTCAATCGGGAACTCGTCGGCGGTTAAGCGTTCTTAACGCGTTCCGCCCCCGGATTCCTGTTTCGCTTCACGGACCCGTTCATGCTCAACAGCCTGCTTACCCGCGTTTTCGGCAGCCGCAACGATCGCCTGCTGCGCCAACTGCAACGCTCCGTCGTCAAGATCAACGCGCTCGAACCGGAGATGGAGAAGCTCTCCGACGCGCAGCTGCAGGCCAAGACCCCCGAGTTCCAGCAGCGCATCGCCGACGGCGAGAGCCTGGACAAGCTGCTGCCGGAAGCGTTCGCGGTGTGCCGCGAGGCCTCCAAGCGCGTGCTCGGCATGCGTCATTACGACGTACAGCTGATCGGCGGCATGGTCCTGCACCTGGGCAAGATCGCCGAGATGCGCACGGGCGAGGGCAAGACCCTGGTCGGCACGCTGCCGGTCTACCTCAATGCGCTCGAAGGCAAGGGCGTGCACGTGGTCACCGTCAACGACTACCTGGCGCGCCGCGACTCGGCCTGGATGGGTCGCCTGTACAACTGGCTGGGCCTGAGCGTCGACGTGGTCTACCCCGGCATGGCGCATAGCGACAAGCACGCCGCCTACGCCGCCGACATCACCTACGGCACCAACAACGAATTCGGCTTCGACTACCTGCGCGAC
>CAMLID010000151.1 GCA_946480055.1 uncultured Lysobacter sp.
GCTGCGCGTGCGGGTCACTTTCTCTTGCTGGCCCAAGAGTCCGCCTGGATTCCCTACGGTCAAAAGTAACCAAAGAGAAGGGCTTGCCTAGACAAACCTCCCCTGCGAGTTCGGTGCGTGCGCCGGGATTTTTCGACGGGACATCCCTGTCCCTTCGAAAAACGGCGCGCATCCTGCGCGCCGCCCTTCGGGTCTACGGGTGCTCGTCGTGGTGCGGCTCAATGGATTCCAATGCAAGGGCAACGGCAACGGCCACCGCGATGACAACGGCCACCGCAGAAGCAGAAGCAGAAGCAAAAGCAGAAGCAAAAGCAGAAGCAGCAACGGCGCGCGAATATGCTCCCTCTCCCGCTTGCGGCGCCTGAAGGGTGTGCAAGGCTGAGACGGTGGGGTGAGGGGATGAGCGCCGCAGGCGCGAGTGCGGTTGCCCACAATCCGCTATCCAGCGGCGGCGCTCGTTCGGTTCGAAGGTAGCGGTAAGCCGCAAGCGAACCGCATCGTCGCGCGGCCGCATTCCGTGCATGCCGCCACCTCGTCATCCCCGCGCAGGCAGGGACCAAGCACCTTCAGCCCAAAGGCTTAAGCATGCTGAGCGCGGCTCGTTCTACCGCCGCAAGCCTCAGCGCTTGCGCCCCTCAGCCGGCAACTCTCCACCCATCGGCGTAGTCCGCAACCGCAGCACCGGCGTGCCGTGCAAGCCGGTCGCTTCGATGCCGCCGAAGCCGGCCAGCGCGGCGCGGACCGTGGCATGCGCGCGGACATCGTCGCTGGTCGGCAGCCACAGCGCCGCCGCATCCAGCGGTTTGTTGAGGCGCAGCACCTGGCTCGTGCCCAGCCACAGCGGCGTCCCGTCGTCGAGCTTGGCCGGAGCCGGCCACAAACGCAGCGCGTACTGCTCGTCGGGGCGCGTGCTCGGCCGCAACAACAGCAGCGATTCGGCTTGCGCGTCCAGGGTCGCGGGCAGCACAGCCTGTTCCAGCGGCGCGGCGTCGTCGTTGAGCAGGGCGATCGTCGCCAGCCAGTCGGCCTGCGGTTGTACCCGCCAGCCCTGCGCCAGCAGCGTGTCGCGTAGCGGTTCCAGCGGGCCGGCGACTTGCAGGTTCAAGGGCCAGCGCCGGCGCAGGTCGCGTTCGTTGCGGTGTTCGGGCAGGACCGCCCAGTCGTGTCGCCACCAATCGTCGGCGGACAGCACGCGGGTCGGCGCAGCCGCGGCGAACTTGGCCAGCAGCGCGTCGGCCGCGCGCGGCGCGTGCCACAACGCGGCAGCGGCGAAGGTGCCGTAGAACAACCAGGACAGCGGCCGCATCCAGAACGAACGCGCGACGTGGCGGCGGTAGGCGATGCCCAGCACCAGCAGCCAGACGATGCCGAACAAAGTGCCGCCGACCAGATCGCTGGGCCAGTGCGCGCCCAGGTACAGGCGTGCGAAACCGACCAGGGTGGTGACCACGCCCGCGAGCAGGTACGGCCACACCCGCTGCCGCCCGGGCAGCTCGCGCGCGATCAGCACGGCGAAGAAGCCGAACACGATCGTGGTCATGGTGACCGCGACCGAAGGGAAACCGAAGCCGGCCGGCGCGGTCGGCGGACGCGGCATGTCGATCGCCGCCTCCAGCAGGCTGGTCAGTGCCAGGCCGAACACGATCGCCGCAACCCAATGCGCGGCTGCGAGCCAGCGTCGCCGCCACAGCAGATAACCCAACGCGACCAGCGCTGCCGGCGCCAGCACCGCGGCGTCGCCCAGGCTGGCCAGCGCGGCCATCAGGCGATCGGCCAGCGGATTGCGCAGGCTCCACATCAGTTCGTGGATGCTGTGGTCCAGGGCCAGCGGACCGCCGCTGGCGAGCAAGGTCGCAAGCAGAGTGAACCAGGCCCAGCTGATCCCGAGCAGGCACACCGCCAGGATCGCGAGCGAGGCCGACTCCGGCCGGTTCGGGTCGATCAGGGCCTCGGCGTAGCGACCCAGGTGCGGGTGGCGGTGGGTCCAGCGCAGCGCGCGCGCGAGCAGGTTGTTGGCGTGCGCGGCGAACCAGCGCCAGGTGTAGAGCACGCAGGCCCAGACCAGGGCGACCGCGACCAGCAGCCCGCCCAGCACCAGCGCCAGGCGATCGGCGACGGCCGCGACCGCGTCGTAGGACGCGCCCAGGACCCAGCCGGGCGCGAGGAACGCGGCCGCCCAGGCGATGCAGGCGAACAGGCTGGGCAGCGCGTAACGGCGCGCCGGCATGTGCAGCATGCCCGCGATCGCCGGCACGAACGGCCGCACCGCGCCGACGAAGCGCGCGATCACGATGCTCTTGCTGCCGTGGCGGCGGAACAACTGCTCGCCGCGGTCCAGCCATTGCGGATAGCGCGAGAACGGCCAGCGCTGGCGCAACTGCGGCCCCCAGCGATAACCGACCCAGTAGCTGAGCCCGTCGCCGACGAACGCGCCCAGCGCCGCGCAGGCCAGCGCATACGGCCCGCTGATATGGCCCAGGCCGACCAGCGCGCCGACCGCGAACAGCAGCGGCAGGGCCGGAACCACGATGCCCAGGATGATGAGCGCGTCGCAGAACGCAATCAGGAAGATCACCGCGCCGGCGGCGGTGGGGTTCGCCGCGATCCATGCGGTCGCGCTTTCGAGCCAGGCTGAATCCATCGGTCGATTATAGGCAGCGCGGAAGACAGGATTAGGGAGTGGGGGCGGTAGAGCGTCGAATTCAAGCGCGGCGCGCGCGCCGCATCCCCAAGCCGCGGCCCCGAACGTACACTGCGCGCATGACCACCGACGCCATCGAAGTCGCCGCGCTCAAGGCCGACAGCTTCGGCCGCATCGCGCTGATGCGCGACGGCGACGGCCTGTTCGTGCGCCGCGACCTGGCCCATGTGCCGCTGTGGCTGCGCCTGCCGGCGTGGTGGCTGGCGCGGCGCGAGGCACAGGCCCTGCGCTGCGTGAGCGGCCTGGCGGCGCCGCAACTGCTGCGCTGGGACGGACGCCGGCTCGACCGCAGCTACCTCGACGGCGCCGCCATGTATCAGCGCCCGCCGCACGGCGACCTCGGCTATTTCCGGCGCGCGCGCCGTTTGCTGCAGCAACTGCATCGCTGCGGCATCGCCCACAACGACCTGGCCAAGGAAGCCAACTGGCTGGTCCTGGCCGACGGCGCGCCGGCGGTGATCGACTTCCAGCTGGCCGTGCGCGGCCGCCCGCGCTCGCGCTGGATGCGCCTGCTGGCGCGCGAGGACCTGCGCCACCTGCTCAAGCACAAGCGCACCTATTGCCCGCAGGCGCTGACTCCGGTCGAGCGGCGCCTGCTGAAGCGGCATTCGTGGCTGCGCGAGGCCTGGTTCGCGACCGGCAAGCCGGTGTACCGCTTCGTGACGCGGCGTATCCTGCATTGGGAAGACAATGAAGGGCAGGGACCCAAGCCCTGAGCCGGCCAGGCCCTGAGCCGGTTCGCAACCGCGTCCGTACCTGGATGGGCCAGCAGCGCATGGAGCGGCGCCTCGGCTAGGATCGATGGCATAGGCGGGCGCCTCCGCCCACGAACGACGCCACCCACGATGCAGGGGTCGCCGCGCGCGCTGGTCGCCGGCGTTCTCTCAAGGAGTCCTTATGAGCAGCTTGTCCGGCAAGACCCTCTTCATCACCGGCGCCTCGCGCGGCATCGGTCGTGCGATCGCGCTGCGCGCCGCGCGCGACGGCGCCAATATCGCCATCGCGGCCAAGTCCGACGTCGCCAATCCGAAGCTGCCCGGCACCATCCACAGCGTCGCGGCCGAGATCGAAGCCGCCGGCGGACATGCCCTGGCGCTCAAGTGCGACATCCGCGAAGAGGACGAGGTCCGCGCCGCGGTCGCGGCCACCGTGGATGCGTTCGGCGGCCTCGACATCCTGGTCAACAACGCCAGCGCGATCTGGCTGCGCGGCACCCTGGACACGCCGATGAAGCGCTTCGACCTGATGCAGCAGGTCAACGC
>CAMLID010000152.1 GCA_946480055.1 uncultured Lysobacter sp.
CACCTGTGCCTGGCGACGCTGCACTCCAACAACGCCGACCAGACCCTGGAACGCATCCTCAACTTCTTCAACGAGTCGGCGCACAAGAATGTGCTGATGAACCTGGCCTTGAACCTCAAGGCGGTGGTGTCGCAGCGCCTGGTGGTCGGCACCGATGGCCGCCGCCTGCCCGCGGCCGAGATCCTGATCAACACCCCGCACGTGCGCGATCTGATGCGGCGCGGCCAGGTGCACGAGATCAAGCAGGCGATGGAAGAGTCGCTGGAAGAAGGCATGGAGTCGTTCGACCAGTGCCTGTTCCGGCTCTACAAGGAAGGCCGGATCGAGATGGAGGAGGCGCTCAAGGCCGCCGACTCGCGCGACGGCCTGGCGCTGAAGTTCCGCCTCTCCGAAGGCGGCGCCGAGCACGATCCTTACGCCGACATGTACGACGCCAACGCCGCGCATTGAACGCGCGGCGGTTCGGCATCGGTCCGATGAGCTTCGATCTCAAGCTGCACCGGTACTGGTTTCCCGCCAGTATCGGTTTCGGCATCGGCGTGACCGCATGGACCGAGGAAGACGCGCGAACGCTCGTGTTATCGGCCCTGCCCCGTATCGAGACGGCCACCCTGGGCGTACCTGTCGTGGACATCGATATCCGCGACCTCGACCCGGGACATGTCATTCCGAACATCGGCGTTTGCAGCGTGCGCGGCGTCTGGTATCCGAATATTCCGCTGCTGGGCGACTGACCCGCCGCTCCCGGACGAGTCCTTCAGTCGAGGCAGGCCGGCGTGGCGCCTCGAACCTGGAACACCGCCAGGGCCGCCACCGCCTCGTCGCGCAACCGCCACCAGGGCGGGGTATCGATGAAATCCTCGATGTACGGCATATCCTGCCCCAGCCGGCGGGACACATCTTCCAGGACCGCATGCATCCGACGCAGCGCCTGTTGTTCGTCGGGTGAGAACACAGGCGAGACGAACTGCGCGATGGCCGCCTCGTCGGGCACGTCGTCGTACCAGATGCAGAACAGCTCCGCAGCGACGGAGGCTATCGGCACCGTGCGCTGATACTCGCGTTGCGCATCGGCCGAAGCCAGCAGCTCCAGATGCTCGACAAGCATCGAGCGATAACGCAGCGCGTCGGCCGGGCCTAAAGGCTTGGGCCCGAAACGTCGATCCGCACTCACTCCGGCGGCCGGTCCGGCTGGTTCTCCGGCCGCGCCGCGTCGAACGCGGGCAGCTCCAGGCAGGCCTGCTCGATCCGCACGATGGTCGGGAAATCGTCCAGCGGTACGCCGAAACGGCGCGCGTTGTAGACCTGCGGCACCAGGCAGCAGTCGGCCAGGGTCGGGGTGTCGCCCTCGCAATAGCGCCCGGTGGCCGGGTGGTCGGTCAGGGTCGCCTCGATCGCGCTGAAGCCTTCGCGCACCCAGTGCTTGATCCAGTCCTCGCGCTCCGGGTGCGGCACGCTCCAGGTATGGTCGAAGTACTGCAGCACGCGCAGATTGTTGAGCGGATGGATGTCGCAGGCGATGGTCTGGGCCAGCGCGCGCACGCGCTGGCGGTCGCGCGCGGTGGCCGGCAGCAGGGCCGGCTGCGGCCAGGTTTCGTCCAGGTATTCGAGGATCGCGATCGACTGCCGCATCTTGCGGTTGCCGTGCTCCAGCACCGGCACCAGGCCGAGCGGATTGATCTCGCGATAGGCCTCGCTGTGCTGCTCGCCGCCGTTGCGGACCAGATGCACCGGCACGATGTCGTACGCCAGGCCCTTGAGATTGAGGCCGATGCGCACCCGATAGGACGCGCTCGACCGCCAGTACGAATACAGCCTGAGTTGCTCGCCCACTGCCTGTCCCTGGATCTGCCGTCGTGCCGGATCGATCGTCACCTTAGCCGTTGGCCGGCGCGCCGGGGATACCTCTCGTCCGGTGCGCCGCTGCCGTCAGGCGGACGGCTGCTGTTCGATGCGCTGTTCGATCGCGCCGAAGATGCTGCGGCCGTCGGCGTCGAGCATCTCGATGCGCACGGTATCGCCGAACTTCATGAACGGGGTCAACGGCTTGCCGTGCTCCAGGGTTTCGACCGTGCGGCGCTCGGCGAAGCAGGACGCGCCCAGCGAGGTGTCCTCGTTGGCGACCGTGCCCGAACCGACGATGGTGCCGGCCGACAGCGGGCGGGTCTTGGCCGCATGCGCGACCAGCTGCGCGAAGTTGAACTGCATGTCGACGCCGGCCTCGGGCGCGCCGAACCATTCGCCGTTGATGTGGGTCAGCAGCGGGCGGTGGACCTTGCTGTCCTGCCAGGCGTCGCCGAGTTCGTCCGGGGTCACGAACACCGGGCTCAGCGCCGAGCGCGGCTTGGACTGCAGGAAACCGAAGCCCTTGCCGAGCTCGTTCGGGATCAGATTGCGCAGCGACACGTCGTTGACCAGGCCGACCAGTTGGATGTGGGCGGCGGCCTGCTCGGGCGTGGCCGCCATCGGCACGTCGTCGGTCACGATCACGACTTCGGCTTCCAGGTCGATGCCGTAGTCCTCGCTGACCACGCGCACCGGATCGCGCGGGCCGTAGAAGCCGGCGCTGACCGCCTGGTACATCAGCGGATCGACGTAGAAGCTCTCCGGCACCTCGGCGCCGCGGGCGCGACGCACGCGCTCCACGTGCGGCAGGTAGGCGCTGCCGTCTACGAATTCGTAGGCGCGCGGCAGCGGCGAGGCCAGCGCGGCGCAGTCCAGATCGAACGCGCCCTCGGCGGTGCCGGCGTTGAGCGCATCGGACAGCGCGTTCAGGCGCGGCGCGGTGTTGCTCCAGTCTTCCAGCGCGCGCTGCAGGGTCTCGGCGACGCCGGTAGCGCGCACGGCGCGGGTCAGATCGCGGGAGACGACGATCAGCGTGCCGTCGCGGCCGCCTTCCTTCAGGGAACCGAGCTTCATCCAGACCTCAAATCGCAGGGCGCCGCAGCGCAATGGTTTCAATTGTAACCGAATCGCCGCGGACCCAGACCCGCGCGAACCGGCCTACACCCTACGGGAAGCGGCGGTGGCGGACGAGTCGTGCGGCAGTGCGCGGGCGTCGTAACGGCTACGGCACGCCACGCGCGGCGCAGGCCGGGCGGCTTAAAGTGTGGCCCCGTGCCATACCGATCCAGCCCCATCCGATGCCGATCCCGCGCGCCCTGATCGCCGACGACCGCGAACGCGTGACCGCCTTCCTCGACCAACGCTGGGGCGGCGCGACCATCATGCTCGACCAGCGCGCGATCGACGCCTCCGTCCTGCCCGGCTATCTGGCCGAGCACGAGGGTGCCATCGTCGGCCTGATCACCCTGCTCGACGATGCCCGGCAATCGGAAATCGTCACCCTGGACGCGGTGACCGCGCAGACCGGCCTGGGCACGCGGCTGCTCGACTGCGCGGCGCAACGCGCACGCGCGCTCGGGCTGCGCCAGCTGCTGGTACGCACCAGCAACGACAATCTGGACGCGCTGCGCTTCTACCAGCGCCGCGGCTTCCGCCTGCACCACCTGGCGGCGGGCGCGATCGACCGCGAGCGCGAGCTCAAGCCGGAGATCCCGCTGATCGGCCGCTACGGCATCGCTCTGCGCGACGAGATCGGGCTGGTGCGGGCACTGGATGGGGATTGAGCGCGGCTCGACACCGCAGCTTCGATACGGGGCCGACGAAGGTGGTGTAGGGCGCTCAAGCTCCCGCCCGCCGCCGCCGATGCGGTTCGCCTCAGGCTCACCGCATCCTGCGAACGAGCACGACCGCGAAAGCCGCCGATCCAAGGGAGAGAGCCCAGACGCGGAGTCCCGAAAACAAAAAACCCGCCGGATGGCGGGTTTTTTGTTGCCGATCCGCGCCGTTGCCGGCGTGGATCGTCCTGGTTTGGCAGCCCCGGATGGATTCGAACCACCGAATGCCTGAGTCAGAGTCAGGTGCCTTACCGCTTGGCGACGGGGCTATG
>CAMLID010000153.1 GCA_946480055.1 uncultured Lysobacter sp.
GGCGTGCTGCTGGACCTGGGCGTGTCCTCGCCGCAGCTGGACGTGGCCGAGCGCGGCTTCAGCTTCGGCAAGGACGGTCCGCTCGACATGCGCATGGACCCCGACAGCGGCGAAAGCGCGGCGCAGTGGCTGGCGCGCGCGGACGATCGCGAGATCGCCGATGTGCTGTGGACCTACGGCGAGGAGCGCCAGAGCCGCAAGATCGCGCGCACCATCGTCGCCCGTCGCGGCGAGCAGCCGCTGCTGCGCACCGCGCAGCTGGCCGACCTGATCGCCTCGGTGATCCCGCGCGGCGACCAGAAGATCCACCCGGCCACCCGCAGCTTCCAGGCCATTCGCATCTTCATCAATCGCGAGCTGGCCGATCTGGAACTCGGCCTGGACGCGGCATTGGCGCGGCTCAAGCCCGGCGGCCGGTTGGCGGTGATCAGCTTCCATTCGCTGGAAGACCGCATCGTCAAGCAGTTCGTCGCGCGCCACAGCAAGGCCCCGCCGGCCAACCGGCGCATGCCGGTCGAGATCGCGTTCACCCCGACCTTGCTGGCGATCGGCGGCGCCCAGAAGGCCGACCACGACGAGACCTCCGATAACCCGCGCGCGCGCAGCGCGGTGCTGCGCGTGGCCGAGAAACTGGGGGAGGCGGCATGACCCTGCGTCTGCTCCTGACCGTACTGGTGGTGGCGAACCTGGCATCGGCCCTGGCCGTGGTCTACGCGCGTCACCAGCACCGCCAGTACTTCGTCCAGCTCAACAAGCTCGACCGCGAGCGCGACGAACTCAACATCGAGTTCGGCCGCCTGCAGTTGGAGCAGGCGACCTGGGCCGAGAGCAACCGCATCGACCAGGTCGCGCGCGACCGCCTCGGCATGAAGTTCCCGGAAGGCGCCGAAACCGTGGTGATCAAGCCATGAGCGGCCGTCGCGACGACCATCGCAGCGGCCCGCTGGATCGCCTGCTGGGCGAGCGCGGCAAGCGCGGCGGCTCCGATCGCGGCGCCGGCAAGCCGCGCGGCCGCGCCCGCTTCGACCTGCGCAATCGTCTGCTGATCGTCGGCGGCGCCCTGGGCCTGTGCGCGGTGGCGCTGGTCGGGCGCGCGTTCTATCTGCAGGTGATCGGCAACGATTTCTATCGCCAGCAGGGCGACGCGCGCGCGCTGCGCGAGATTCCGATCCCGACCTCGCGCGGCATGATCACCGATCGCAACGGCGAGCCGCTGGCGGTGTCGACGCCGGTCGAGTCGATCTGGGGCAACCCCAAGGAACTGTTGAAGAATCCGGCACGCCTGCCGGAGCTCGCGGCCGCGCTGGGCGTGCCGACCGACTACCTGACCCGCAAGCTCAGCCAGCGCTCGGGCAAGGAATTCCTGTACCTCAAGCGCCGGATCAACCCGGACGAGGCGCGCCGCATTCTCGCCCGCAAGATCCCGGGCGTGTTCTCGCAGCGCGAATTCCGCCGCTTCTACCCCCAGGGCGAAGCGATGGCGCACGTGCTGGGCTTCACCAACATCGACGACCGCGGCCAGGAAGGGCTGGAGCTGGCCTTCGACGACTGGCTGCGCGGCAAGCCCGGCGCCAAGCGCGTGATCCGCGACGGCGCCGGCCGCATCATCGAGAACGTCGATCTGCTCAAGTCGGCCGAGCCCGGCCACGACCTGACGCTCACGATCGACCGCCGCATCCAGTACCTGACCTACCGCGAACTGCGCCGCGCCCTGCTCGAAACCGGCGCCAGCAGCGGTTCGGCGGTGGTGCTGGACGTGGACACCGGCGAAGTGCTGGCGATGGCCAACCTGCCGACCTACAACCCGAACTTGCTCGGCTCGGGCAACCCGGATACGCACCGCAACCGCGCCGTCACCGACGTGGTCGAGCCGGGTTCGACCATGAAGCCGATCACCATCGCGGCGGCCTTGACGTCGGGTCGGGTCACGCCCAACACCATCGTCGACACCACCCCCGGTTCGATGGCCAACGGCCGCTACCGCATCAACGACACCCACAACTATGGTGTGCTGACGGTCACCGGCGTGATCACCAAGAGTTCCAACGTCGGCGCGGCCAAGCTCGCGCTGCCGCTGCCGAACGACTACTACTATCGGTTCGTGAAGGGCTTCGGCTACGGCAGCAAGCCCGAAAGCGGCTTCCCGGGCGAGTCCTCGGGCGTGCTGATGGCGCCGGACCGCTGGAGCGGCACCACCAAGGCGACCATGTCCTACGGCTACGGTCTGTCGGCGACGCCGTTGCAGATCGCGATGGCCTACGCGGCGATGGCCAACGGCGGCAAGCTGATCGCGCCGACCTTCGTGCGCGGCCAGCGCAACGAGCCGCGCCAGGCGCTGGACCCGAAGATCGCGGCCGAAGTCATGAGCATGATGCAGACCGTGACCGAGCCCGGCGGCACCGCCAAGGCCGCCGCGATCCTGGGTTACCACGTCGCCGGCAAGACCGGCACCGCGCGCAAGTTCAGCGGCACGGGCGGCTATTCCAATAAGTACATCTCGCTGTTCGCCGGCGTGGTGCCGGTCAAGCGCCCGCGCTTCGCCATGACCGTGGTCATCAGCGAACCCGATCCGTCGATGCGTGGCTATTACGGCGGCTCGGTGTCCGGTCCGGTGTTCCGCAACGTCATGGACGGCGCGCTGCGCCTGATGGACGTGGCGCCCGACGATATCGACACCTGGCTGGCGGCGCAGTCGGCGGCCGAGGCCAAGCGCCTGCGGGCCAACGGCGGCAAGCCCAGCGGCCCGGTGCTGCCGGTCGACGCCGACGCGGTCGCCGAGGGTTTCGAGGAACTGCCTGCCGACCTGCCGCCGGTGGCGGCCGGCGCGGTCGCGCCGATCGGAGCCGGACGATGAGCGCCGTCCGCCGCCGCATGCCGCTGCGCGAACTGCTGCCCGACGTGGCCGGCGTTCCCGCAGACCTGGAAATCACCGGGCTCACCCTGGACAGCCGCAGCGTGCGCGCCGGCAACGCCTTCGTCGCGATCGCCGGTTTCGGTGCGCACGGGCTGAAGTTCGTCGCCCAGGCGCGCGCCGCGGGCGCGAGCGCGATCCTGTTCGAACCGCCGGCGCCCGCCGACCTGCCGGCGCCCGCCGACGCCATCGCCGTGCCGGGTTTGCGCGCGCGCCTGGGCGAGATGGGCGACCGCTTCCACGGCCGGGCCAGCGAGGCGATGACCGTGGTCGGAGTGACCGGCACCAACGGCAAAACGTCGACCGTGCAGCTGTTGGCGCAGGCCTGGACTCTGCGCGGCTTGCGCTGCGGCACCATCGGCACGCTCGGCGCCGGACTTTACGGCGCGGTCGTGCCGACCGGCTTCACCACGCCCCTGGTGCTGCAGTTGCACGAGCTGCTCGCCGAAATGCACGACGCCGGCGCCCAGGCCGTGGCGATGGAAGTCAGCTCGCACGCGCTCGACCAGGGCCGCGTCGACGGCACCCATTTCGATGTCGGTGTGTTCACCAATCTCACCCGCGATCATCTCGACTACCACGGCGACATGGCCAGCTACGGTGCGGCCAAGGCGCGCCTGTTCGCATGGCCGGACCTGAAGGCGGGCGCGATCAACCTCGACGACGAGTTCGGCCGCGGGTTGCACGCGAACCTGCCGGCGACAGTGCGGGCGATCGGCCTGAGCTCGCGCGGCGCGGACAATGCGCAACTGCGTGCCGAGCGCCTGAGCTTCGATAACCGTGGTATCGGCTTCGACCTGGTGGTCGATGGCCAGGCGCATGCGGTGGTCTCGCCGCTGCTGGGCCGTTTCAACGTCGACAACCTGCTGGCCGTGGCCGGAGCGCTGTATGCGCTGGGCGACGCGCCGGTGCAGATCGCCGCGACCCTGTCGCAGCTGCAGCCGATCCACGGTCGCATGAACCGCCTCGGCGGCGACG
>CAMLID010000154.1 GCA_946480055.1 uncultured Lysobacter sp.
GGCCGCCGGGGCGGCCCCCGCGACGCCCACCCGGCGGCGGTGGCGCGGTCGCGGCTCACGCCGCTCCTACCCCAAAGCAGAGCGAGTCCTCACGACGCAGTCGCACGCTTGCTGTGGGAGCGGCGTAAGCCGCGATCGCTCTTGAGGTTCCGGCAGCGTTCGCTGCCAGTACGAATGCCTGCTGCGCCGTAGGGTGTGGCGGCAACCGCACCATCGCAATCGCCACACTTCCGCACCGGTGCGGTGCGCCTGCGGCTTGCCGCACCCTAGGCGGAGTCGCTCAACCCAGCTTCGCGCGCTGCACCTGCAATGCTTCGAGCTGCGCGCGCCAGTCGTTCAGGCGCTTGCGCTCCTGCTCGACCACTGCCGGCGGGGCGTTCTGGACGAAGGTTTCGCTGGCGAGCTTGTTCTCGCATTTGCCGATTTCGCTTTCGACGCGCTTGATCTCCTTGTCCAGGCGCACGCGTTCGGCGCCCAGGTCGACCAGGCCTTCCAGCGGCACCAGCAGGGTCAGGTCGCCGACCACGCCGGTAGCGGCGGCCGGCGATGCGGCGCCGGCGGCGAGCACTTCGACGCGCTCCAGGCGATTCAGGAACCGCAGCTGCGAATCGAACCGCGCGGCGCGCGCGCGGTCGGCGTTGCCGCCGCCCGAGAGCAGCAGCACGACGGTCTTGGACGGGGCCACGTTGAGCTCGCTGCGGATCTTGCGCAGCGCGGTGACCATCGCCTTGAGCCACTCGACGTCGGCCTCGGTGCCGGCGTAGTCGGCGCCGAAATCCGTAGCCTGCGGATAGGGGCGCAGCATGATCGTGGTGTCGGCGATGCGCAGACGCGGCGCCACCTGTTGCCACAGTTCCTCGGTCACGAACGGGATCAGCGGGTGCAGCAGCGACAGCAGGCGCTCAAGCACGTACAGCAGGGTGTGGCGGGTGCTCTGTGCGGCGGCGAGGTCCTCGCCCAGCAGCGCCGGCTTGGCCAGCTCGACGAACCAGTCGCAGAACTCGTTCCAGGCGAACTCGTACAGCGCCTGCGCGAGCAGGTCGAAGCGGTAGGCGGCGAACTGGGTTTCGGCCTCGGCCGAGACCCGCGCCAGGCGCGACAGGATCCAGCGCTCGGCGTCGGTCTGCGGGTCCGGGGTGCCGGCGAAGCTCGCGCCCTCGGTGTTCATCAGCACGAAACGGGTCGCGTTCCAGAGCTTGTTGCAGAAGTTCTTGTAGCCCTCGGCGCGGCCCAGGTCGAACTTGATATCGCGGCCGGGGCCGGCCAGCGCGGTCATGGTGAAGCGCAGCGCGTCGGCGCCGAACGCGGGGATGCCGTCGGGGAATTCCTTGCGCGTGGCCTTTTCGATCTTCGGCGCGTCCTGCGGCTTCATCAGACCGGTGGTGCGCTTGGCGACCAATGCCTCGGCCGTGATGCCGTCGATGATGTCCAGCGGGTCGAGGATGTTGCCCTTCGACTTCGACATCTTCTGGCCGTCCTTGTCGCGGACCAGGCCGGTGATGTAGACGTCGCGGAACGGCACGCGGCCGACCAACTCGTCGGTCATCATGATCATGCGCGCGACCCAGAAGAAGATGATGTCGAACCCGGTCACCAGCACGCTGGTCGGCAGCGCGATGTCGAAGCCGAGTTCGCCCATCTTGTCCTCGTTCGGCCAGCCTTGCGTGCTGAACGGGAACATGGCCGAGGAGAACCAGGTTTCCAGCACGTCCGGGTCTTGCACCAGTTCGATCCGATCCTTGACCTTCTCGTAGTTGTCGCGACCGAGCGCGCCTAGCAGTTTGGCGTGAGCGGCAACTTCGGCTTCCGCTTCCGTCCTGGCGACCACTTCCCCGATGAGCGGCGTGAAATCCGATTCGCCCGAGCGAACGGTCCAGGCGGGAATGCGGTGGCCCCACCAGAGCTGGCGCGAAATCGTCCAGTCCTGGATGTTCTCCAGCCAATGGCGGTAGGTGTTGATCCAGTTCGACGGAACGAACTTCACTTCGCCGGATTCGACGAGTTCGAGGCCGCGCTTGGCCAAGGCGTCCATCTTCACGAACCACTGGTCGGTCAGGTAGGGCTCGATCACCTGACCGCTGCGGTCGCCGCGCGGCACCTGCAGGCGATGGGGTTTGACCTCGATCAGCAGTTCCGCGACATCCAGATCCGCGACGATCATCTTGCGCGCTTCGAAGCGGTCGAGGCCCCGATACGCGGCCGGGATGTACTTCTCGACGATCGCCGTCATTCCTTGTTCGGTGAACAAGGAGAAATCGTCCGTGTACTGAGTCTGCTGCGGCGTGCAGTTATCGAGGTCGATCTTGGTGAAATTCGGATCGGCGGACGACAGCACGTGCTTGAGCGCGGCCGGGCCCGAAGTCGTCCAGACCGATGCGTCGGGCGCGAAGATGTTGATCGACAGCAGCGAATGGCGCTGGCCCACCGCGTAGTCGTTGGCGTCGTGGGCGGGCGTGACCTTGACCACGCCGGTGCCGAAGGCGCGGTCGACGTAGCTGTCGGTGATGACGGGAATGCGGCGGCCGGTCAGCGGCAGATCGACGAACTTGCCATGGATCGCGGTGTAGCGTTCGTCCTCGGGGTGCACCATCACCGCGGTATCGCCCAGCATAGTTTCCGGGCGGGTGGTGGCGACCACGACGTAATCGCGGATCTCGCGCAGGATTTCGTTGCCGTCGGCGTCGCGTTCGACATATTCGTAGCTCGCGCCGTCGGCCAACGGATAGCGGATCGACCACATGTGGCCGTTCTCTTCCTCGTTGGCCACCTCCAGGTCGGAGATCGCGGTCTTCAGCACCGGGTCCCAGTTGACCAGGCGCTGGCCGCGGTAAATCAGTCCCTTGTCATGCAGGCGCACGAACGCTTCGGTGATCGCGTCCGAGGCCATCGGGTCCATGGTGAACACGCTGCGCGACCAGTCGCCGCTGGCGCCGAGGCGGCGCATCTGGCGTTCGATGGTGCCGCCGGACTGCTGCTTCCACGCCCAGACCTTTTCGATGAATTTGTCGCGGCCCAGCGAGTCGCGGGTCTCGCCCTTGCCTTCGATGGCGAGGTTGCGGCCGACCACCATTTCCGTCGCGATGCCGGCATGGTCGGTGCCCATCTGCCACAGGGTGCGATAGCCGCGCATGCGGTGATAGCGGATCAGCGCGTCCTGCAGCGTGTGCTGGAACGCATGGCCCATGTGCAGGGTGCCGGTGACGTTGGGCGGCGGCAGCAGGATCGAATACGCCGGACCCTCGCCGCGCGGCTGGAATACGCCGCTGCTCTCCCATTGCTCGTACAGACGGGCTTCGAACTGCTTGGGGTCGTAGCTGGAGGCGAGGGTATCGGTCATGTCGGCTAATCGAATAAGGCGGATCGGCGCCCTGGTCCGGATGCGGAGGCAGGGTGGGGCGGGAGCGCAGGGCCTTGCGGTTCCCATTGCGTCCTTCCCGCGCGGACGCGGGAAGGGCGGGGCTTACATGTCGTGCTTCTTCAGCTCGAAACCGAGCGACTGGTAGTGCTTCCAACGCTCGCGCAACGGGCCGCGCGCCTCGGCGTCGGCCGGTACCACTTCCAGTACGCGGTCGAAGCTGCCCTGGACCGCGTCGGTGCGCAGGTTGATGACCAGCGCGCGCATCGGCGCGTCGATCTCCGGCGCGCTGATCAGCACGTCGGCTTCTTCCTCGTCGACGTCGCTGCCGGCGATCTGGTGC
>CAMLID010000155.1 GCA_946480055.1 uncultured Lysobacter sp.
CGCCGGCCTTGTAGCCGGCCTTGCCGATCGCCTCGAGGATGGTTTCCAGCGCTTCTTCGTTGCTGCGCAGGTCGGGGGCGAATCCGCCCTCGTCGCCGACCGCGGTGCTCAGACCGCGGCCCTTGAGCACGGACTTGAGCGCGTGGAACACCTCGGCGCCGGCGCGCAGCGCCTCGGCGAAGTTGGGCACGCCCACCGGCAGGATCATGAATTCCTGCAGGTCGACGTTGTTATCGGCGTGGGCGCCGCCGTTGATGATGTTCATCATCGGCACCGGCAGCACCGGGGCGCGGCCGTTGGCCAGGTACTGCCACAGCGGCAGCTTGCGCGAGGCGGCGACCGCGTGGGCGTTGGCCATCGACACACCGAGCAGCGCGTTCGCGCCCAGGCGGCCCTTGTTCTCGGTGCCGTCCAGGTCGATCAGGCGACGGTCCAGGCCGACCTGGTCGGCGGCGTCGAAGCCGGTCAGGGCCTGAGCGACGGCGGTGTTGACGTTCTCGACCGCCTTGCGCACGCCCTTGCCCAGGTAACGGGTCTTGTCGCCGTCGCGCAGTTCCACGGCCTCTTTGCTGCCGGTGGAGGCGCCCGAGGGCACCATCGCGCGGCCGAAGCTGCCGTCGGCCAGGGTGACCTCGGCCTCGAGCGTGGGGTTGCCGCGGCTGTCGAGGATTTCGCGGGCGTGGATCTTGGTGATCGTGGTCATGGGCGGTAGAGGGACCGGAGATTGAGGGGTATGGAATGAAATTCGCGGGGGCGGCGCAAGTTCGGGGTCAAAGCTCGGGCGGGACGCGCGCCATCGCGGCGCTCAGCTCGGGCCGGACCGTGCAGCGGCCTTCGCTGACGCCGGCGATCTCGGTGGCGACGACCGCCACGGCTTTGGCACGCAGTATGTCCTGTCGGATCGAGCCGCCGTCGCCGCTGCCGAACAAGCCCAGCGCGACGATCAGCGACTGGGTCTGGCCGACGCTGCCGGCGGGGTTGTCGCGCGCCGACAGCACGCTCAGATGGCCGGTGCCGAGCACGCTGGACGCGCTCACCACCAGGGCCGGATAGCGGCCGGCGGCGTGGATCTTCGCCGCCACCTTCGGGCCGCCGACTTCCTGCATGTAGGGGCCGACGCACTCGTACAGCTTGCCGGCGAGGTCGGCCAGCGACAGGTACAGGCTTTCGTCGGCCGTCGGGGCCTTGGCGGCCTTGGCGGCCTCGGCGGGCGGCGCGGGAGGCGACGGCGGAGGCGCGGCCGGAGCGGACGCCGCGAACGCGAGCGCCAGCGTGGCGGCCGCGATCGCCGGGATCCGAACGCTGCGACGCCTGTCGCCGCCGGGGCCCATCAGAACGAACTCTCGAGGAAACCGTTCTTCTTGGTGATGCGGTCCAGCTCCACCAGCGTCTCCAGCAGCGCGCGCATCTTAGGCAGCGGCACCGCGTTGGGGCCGTCGGACAGGGCCTCCTCGGGACGCGGATGGGTTTCCATGAAGATGCCGGAAATACCCACCGCCATAGCCGCGCGCGCCAGCACCGGCACGAACTCGCGCTGGCCGCCGGACTTGCCGTCCATGCCGCCGGGCAGTTGCACCGAGTGGGTCGCGTCGAACACCACCGGGCAACCGGTGTCGCGCATCACCGACAGCGAGCGCATGTCGCTGACCAGATTGTTGTAACCGAAGCTGGCGCCGCGTTCGCAGGCCATGATCTGCTCGTTGCCGACGGCCTTGGCCTTGGCGGTGACGTGCTTCATCTCCCAGGGCGAGAGGAACTGGCCCTTCTTGATGTTGACCGGCTTGCCGGCGCGCGCCACGTTCTGGATGAAATCGGTCTGCCGGCACAGGAAGGCCGGCGTCTGCAGCACGTCGACCACCGAGGCGACCTCGGCCATCGGGGTGTACTCATGCACGTCGGTCAGCACCGGCACGTTGAGCTGGCGCTTGACCTCGGACAGCACCTTCAAGCCCTCTTCCATGCCCGGGCCGCGGAAGCTCGTCGCCGAGGTACGGTTGGCCTTGTCGAAGCTGGACTTGAAGATGAAGGGGATGCCGAGCTCGCCGGTGATCTCCTTGAGCTGGCCGGCGACGTCGAGCTGCAATTGCATCGATTCGATCACGCAGGGGCCGGCGATCAGGAAGAACGGCCGGTCCAGGCCGACTTCGAATCCGCACAAATTCATCGGGCTGCTCCGTTGAGGGTCGTGCCTACGAACGTCAGAGTCATGCGCTGGCTTCCTTGAGCAGGCGGCCGCCGGCCTTGGCCTCGCGCGCCGCGCGCACGAAGCCGATGAACAGCGGGTGGCCGTCGCGCGGCGTCGACAGGAACTCCGGGTGCGCCTGGCAGGCCAGGAACCACGGATGCTGCGACTTCGGCAGTTCGACCATCTCGACCAGCAGGTCGTCCATCGACTTGGCCGCGATCACCAGGCCGGCGTCCTCGAGCTGGGTGCGGTAGCGGTTGTTGAACTCGTAGCGGTGGCGGTGACGCTCGCCGACCACGTCTTTGCCGTACAGCTCGCGTGCCAGGGTGCCGGGCTTGAGGCGCTGATCCTGCAAGCCCAGGCGCATGGTGCCGCCCAGGTCGCTGTCCTCGCTGCGGCGCTCGACTTCGCCGGTGGCGGTGCGCCACTCGGTGATCAGGCCGATCACCGGATGCGCGCTGGCCTTGTCGTTCTCGGTGCTGTTGGCGCCGTCCAGGCCAGCGACGTGGCGGGCGTAATCGACCACCGCCGCCTGCATGCCGTAGCAGATGCCGAAGTAGGGAATGCCGTTCTCGCGCGCGTACTTGGCGGTCGCGACCTTGCCCTCGAAACCGCGATCGCCGAAGCCGCCGGGCACCAGGATGCCGTCGACGCCCTCCAGCGATGCCACGCCGTCGCGCTCGATCTCGCTGGATTCCAGCCACTTCAGCTTGACCTTGGTGCGCTGGCGCAGGCCGCCGTGCTTGAGCGCCTCGGCCAGCGACTTGTAGGCGTCCTGGTGGTCGATGTACTTGCCGACCACCGCGATCGAGACCTCGTCGACCGGATGCTCGGTGGCGTCGACCACCTCGTGCCACTCGCGCAGGTCGGCCGGGCCGGCGTCGATACGCAGGCGGTCGAGCACGATCGCGTCCAGGCCCTGCTCGTGGAACCACTGCGGCAGCTTGTAGATGTTGTCCAGGTCGACCGCCGAGATCACGGCCTTTTCCGGCACGTTGGTGAACAGCGCGATCTTGCGGCGGTCGCTGTCGGGCAGCGGCTGTTCGCTGCGGCACAACAGCACGTCGGGCTGGATACCGATCGAGCGCAGTTCCTTGACCGAATGCTGGGTCGGCTTGGTCTTGAGCTCGCCGGCGGCGGCGATGAACGGCACCAGGGTCAGGTGCATGAACAGCGCGTACTCGGGGCCGCGCTCAGTGCGCAACTGGCGAATCGCCTCCAAGAACGGCAGCGACTCGATGTCGCCGACCGTGCCGCCGACCTCGACCAGGGCCACGTCGAAGCCTTCGGTGGCCTCGACGATGCAGCGCTTGATCTCGTCGGTGATGTGCGGGATCACCTGCACGGTGCCGCCGAGGTAGTCGCCGCGGCGCTCCTTGCGGATCACGTTCT
>CAMLID010000156.1 GCA_946480055.1 uncultured Lysobacter sp.
TCGCCTTCACCCTGTCCAACGGCTTCACCATCGTCGAGTACTACCTCGCGCGCGGGATGAAGATCGACGACTTCGCGCCCAACCTGTCGTTCTTCTTCAGCAACGGCATGGACCCGGAATACACCGTCATCGGCCGCGTCGCCCGCCGCATCTGGGCCCGCGCCATGCGCGAGCGCTACGGCGCCGATCCGCGCAGCCAGATGATGAAGTACCACATCCAAACCTCGGGCCGCTCCCTGCACGCCCAGGAAATCCAGTTCAACGACATCCGCACCACGCTGCAGGCCCTGTACGCGCTGTTCGACAACTGCAACAGCTTGCACACCAACGCCTACGACGAAGCCATCACCACCCCGACCGAAGAGTCGGTGCGCCGCGCCGTCGCGATCCAGATGATCATCAACAAAGAGCTGGGCCTGAACTTCAACGAAAACCCCTGGCAGGGCAGCTTCATCGTCGACAAGCTCACCGACATCGTCGAAGAAGCCGTCTACAAGGAATTCGAAGCCATCAGCGAGCGTGGCGGCGTCCTGGGCGCCATGGACACCATGTACCAGCGCGGCAAGATCCAGGAAGAATCGCTGTACTACGAACACAAGAAGCACGACGGCAGCCTGCCCCTGGTCGGCGTCAACACCTTCCTGCCCAAGGACCACGGCGGCGACATCGTCACCGAGATCGAACTGATCCGCTCGACCGAAAGCGAGAAGGGCCAGCAGATCGACAACGTGCTGGCCTACCAGACCGGCCGCAACGGCTACGCCGCCGAAGGCCTCAAGGGCCTGCAGGCCGCCGCGCGCGAACGCCGCAACGTGTTCGCCAGCCTGATGGAAGCGGTCAAGACCCACAGCCTCGGCCAGATCAGCCACGCGCTGTACGACGTGGGCGGCGAGTACCGCCGCAACATGTAACCCGGCTTGAACCCCTCCGCTTGAACCCCTCTCCCGCCTGCGGGAGAGGGGCAGGGGTGAGGGCCGTCACCCGCGACGAATCAGCCGCCCCTCACTTACTCCGCATTCGCGCAATGCACCGCAGCACTTCCTGCCGGTGCTTGGCCAGCATCGCCCAGCGCGGCAAGCGGCTGGTCCAGGCGCGGTTGCTCCACCCGTATTGAGCGTGCGGCCGCCGCTCGCGCAGGGCCGCGCTCACGTAGGCCTCGATCTCGTCCAGATGACGCAGGTTGTAGGCCCACAAGCTGCCATGCCGGCAAGAGGCATGCAGCCACACCGGCAGACGGAAGACCGGGTCGAACGCGCCGTTGTTCCACAGCAGATAGCCGTCGCGCTGCGCGCTGCGTCCGCAGTGCGCACAGGCGAACCGCGCCTGCCGAGACGCCCGCAGCATGCCGGACTTGGCCGGCGTCTCCAGCGTGTGCAACGCGACCAGCGCGCGTTCCCCGCAGTGCGGGCAAGCCACCAACACCTCATCGTTGAAGGCCGAAAGCGCTCGGGCGTCGGATCGATAACGTTGCAGCATCGCAAACTCAGTGCGCCGGCCGAATCCGGAAGACGCAAGGCTGACCCAATCCGCGATGCCCCACAAGCGCCGCCGCGTCGACCGCAAGCCTTGGCAATACGCGCTGCGACGCAGGCACCCGACGCCCATTCCGCACGCTACACTGCGCGGCCGTTTTCAGGACGGGCCAAACAAACCGTAAGCCACAGGGGGATGTACGTGCATAAGGTGTTGTCGATGAAGGGATGGGCGTTGTCGCTGCTCGCGCTATGCGCGACGGGCGCTTACGCGGGGGAAGTGCAGGTCGCGCGCACGGGCTACAGCCTGTCGGCGGAGCAGCAGGGGCAGGGGCCCATGACCGTCGTGTTCGAGTCCGGCTTCGGCCAGGACGCGGGCGTGTGGAAGGACGTCATCGCCGACCTCGGCCCGCAGTGCCAGTGCATCGCCTATGCGCGCGCCGGCCTGGGCAAGTCCGGCAGCGACGGCCAACCCAAGACCATCGATCAGCACGTGCAGGACCTGGGCGCGGTGATCGAGGCGCTGGCACCGGGCCGCAAGATCGTACTGGTCGGCCACTCCTACGGCGGCCTGCTGGCCACCGAGTACGCGCGGCGTCATCCCGACCGTCTGCAGGGCCTGGTGCTGGTCGATCCGGCCACGCTGTCGCAGCGGCACGAATTCATGAAGGCCGACCGCGAGCGCGTGCTGGCCGACGACCGCACCTTGGAGTCGGTCCTGCCGCCCAAGTGGGTCGCCGACTACAAGCTGCTGATCGCGCAACTGGACAGCGAGGCGGCGCTGGCGCCGCACAGCGAACCCGATCTGCCGGTGGCCCTGATGACCTCCGCGCAAGTGGCGGCCGAACCGTTCGTGTTCGAGGAAACCGCACAGGGCAAGGCGCTGTGGAAGCGCCAGCACGCCGCCTTGTTCGCCGCCTACTCGCGCGGCACGCACCGCTACTTCGCCACCGGCCACAACATCCACCGCGAAGACCCGAAGGCGGTCGCCGAGGCCGTGCGTTCCGTCGCCGCGAAGGCGCAGGACGGCCACTGACGCTGGGCCGGGTTCCGTCGCTGCGCGGCGGAACCCCGGCTTGAAAGCGGACCACAAGCACGGGCCGACTCGGCGAAGCGCGCGCATGCCCGATAATGCGCCGTCCCCGCCGCCCACGCCCCGCATGACCATCGTCCTCACCGATTTCGCCCGCGCCCGCCTGTTCCCGCGCGAGCCGCGCCGCAACACCGTCCAGGACTGCACGCCCGAACAGTTCGAGCGCCACCTCAACGAGGTCCCGCCGCTGCAGGTGCTCGACGGCTACGCCCCGTTCTGCAAGCTGCACGTGCACCGCAACTGGACCTCGACCCGCTGCCTGGCGGTACCGATCACCGACGCCAACCGCCACTGCCTGCGCAGCGACTACGACGCACGCAGCAAAGACGAACTGCCCGTGCTGGTGCGCTGGTTCGAAAACATCGACCCGCCGGTGGCCGACTACCTGATCGTCATCCTCTACAGCCGCGAGCAATTGGCGAAGGAAGGCACCGACACCACCGCCGACTGGGGCGTGGTCGGCTGCATGTACACCGCCGAGCCGATCGAAACGCCGATGGCGCCGATCACCATGATGCGCAACGCCCTGGGCGTGGAGGAGGGCGGCTCCGGCGTCCCGCTGGACCGCGCGGCCTACCAGCGCAGCGTCGAGTTCTGGCGCACTCACGCCAACTGGCGCGGCTGACCCGGCGACCCCACACATACCGTGCTCCACCGAAACGACACTACCGCTTTGGGGTAGGAGCGGCGTAAGCCGCGACCGCTCTCGCGAGAAACCCTCGCCAAGCAACGGCGGTGGGGTAGGAGCGGCGTAAGCCGCGACGCGCTCGCGAGAAACCCTCGCCAAGCAACGGCTGTGGGGTAGGAGCGGCGTAAGCCGCGACGCTCTACCGAGAAACCAGCGCCGAAGGCCGGAGTTCGCAGTCGCGGCTCACACCGCTCCTACCCCGAAGCATCACGCGCTCGATCGCCTGGGCTCCCTGTAGGAGCGGCGCACGCCGCGACCGCGCTCGCGAGAAACCCTCGCCAAGCAACGGCTGTGGGGTAGGAGCGGCGTAAG
>CAMLID010000157.1 GCA_946480055.1 uncultured Lysobacter sp.
GTTGCGTTCGCACAGTTCCGGGAACCACTTCTCGGCCATGCGCGTGACCTGCTCGTCGATGTCGCACTGCACCGCGCTCTCGACCCCTGGATGCTTGAGCACCTCGCGCAGGGTGCCGCAGTCGCCGCCGCCGATGATCACGACCCGCTTCGGGTTGGCGTGGGTGAACAGCGCCGGGTGCGACATCATCTCGTGGTAGAGGAAGTTGTCGCGCGTGGTCAGCATCATCGCGCCGTCGATCAGCATGACGTTGCCCCAGTCGGTGCTCTCGAAGATCTCGATCTTCTGAAACGGCGACTGGACCTCGTCGAGCTTGCGGGTGATGCGGTAGCCGATGGCCGAACCGGCGGGCTCGAAATTCTCGTACTTCCAGGTGCTGTCGGTGCTGCTCATGCGGGTGGTTCCAAAGGGAGGTAGGTCGCGCCTTCCAGGGTAGCGGCCGCGGATGACGGCTGCGATGCGCCGTGACGTGCGGGCGCTGCGATAAGGCGGGGGGCTGCATTGTAACGGACCGCGCGTGAGGCGCCCGGCCTGCCCTAAAATGGCCCCAGTCAGGGGAGGTGGCAGGGATGGCATCGGTCGCACGGTACCGGGGGCTCGTCGAGCGCCTGGAGCAAGAGGCGCAGCGCGCACCGGGACGTTACAAGTTCAAACTGGCCCTGTTGGCGGGCTTGGGCTTCGCGGTGCTGGGCGGCACGGTGCTGCTGGCGCTGGGGATGTCGGCGGGGCTGGTGCTGGCGCTGCTGGCGATCAGTCCGATCCTGCTGGTGAAGCTGATCAAGGTCATCTGGATACCGGTCGCGTTCGGTTGGTTCGTGATCAAGGCGATCTGGGTGAAGTTCGAACCGCCGACCGGCTACGTGCTGGGGCCGAACGAGGCCCCGGAGCTGCGCGCCGAGATCGAGCGCCTGCGCGCCCAGACGCAGGCGCCGCCGCTGCACGACATCATCATCGATCCGCAACTCAACGCCGGCGCGGCCAGCGTGCCGCGCGCGCTGGGCCTGTTCGGGCACACCCATTACCTGGTGATCGGTCTGCCGCTGATGCAGTTGCTCAGCCGCGAGCAGTTCGCGGCGGTGATCGCGCACGAGTTCGGACATTTCGGCGGCGGTCACGGGCGTTTTTCCGGCTGGATCTACCGGGTCCGGGTGAGCTGGTACCGGTTCCTGGAGGAGCTGGCGATGCGGCGTTCGTGGACGACCGCGCTGTTCCGGCGCTTCTTCGATTGGTACGCGCCGTACTTCGACGCCTACAGCTTCGTGCTGGCGCGCGCGCAGGAATACGACGCCGACGCCACCGCCGCGCGCGTGATCGGCGCGCCGGTCATGGCGCAGGCGCTGCAGCGGGTCGGCCTGGGCAGCACGCGTTTGCAGCGCGATTTCTGGCCCGACGTCGAGCGCAGCGTGCAGACCCGGCCGCAGCCGCCGCAGCTGCTGTTCCGCGACATGGCCGGCAGCTTCGCCGCCGCTAGCCAGGACGAGCCGGTGCGCCTGCAGGAACTGCTGGACGAGGCGCCCAGCCTGGACGACACCCATCCCACCCTGGCCCAGCGTCTGCAGGCCCTGGGGCAGGCGCCGGTGGCGGTGCCCGCGCCGGCACGTTCGGCCGCCGAGGATCTGCTCGGCCCGCTGCTGGACACTTTGCAAGAGCGTTTCAGCCAGGAATGGCGCGAGCACGTCGCCGAGAACTGGCGCGAGCGCCACGACCGCCACACCCAGGATGTCGAGCGTCTGGCCGAGCTGGAGACACGCGCCGATGCGCTCGCCGACGCCGAGCTGGGCGAGTACGCGCGTCTGGTCGACGTGCTGCGCCCGGATGCCGACGCGGCCCCACTGTACCGCGCCGCCGTGGCCGCGCGGCCCGACGACGCCCTGGCCCAGGCCAGCCTGGGCGCGCTGCTGCTGGATCGCCAGGATGCGCAGGGCGTGGCCTACCTGGAGCGCGCGATCGAGCTCGACGAGAACCTGCTGGAACAGGCGCTGCAGCTGCTGGCGCAGTACTACCGTCAGGCCGACGACGAGGCCGGCTTCGGCTCGGCGATCTCGCGCCTGCGCGCCCTGCACCAGCGCCGCGACGTCGCCATGCAGGCGCGCGAGCAAGTCGACGCCAAGAAGGACCGCTACCTCGAACACGGCCTCGACGCCGAGGCGCTGCGCGTCGCGGCGGACGGCTTGCAGCGCGCCGGCCACGTCAAGCAGGCCTGGATCGCGCGCAAGCACATCGACGGCGACGACACCGGGGTGCCGCATTACGTGGTGGTGGTGACCCTGCGCGGGGTGGCCTGGACCGAGGACGGCATGTTGCAGAAGGTGGTCGACGCGCTCGAGCTGCCCGGCAGCTTCGTTGCCGTGCACGCCTCCAGCCAGCGCAAGCTGGCCAAACGGATCAAGGCGGTGGCCGGGGCGCCGGTCTACGGGCCAGCCTGACGCCGTTCAGGCGGTGTCGACGGGTTGGGCGAACGGGGACGGTAGAATGCGCGTCCCCTCCGTCCTACTGGTGCCACGCCGATGTCCGACTGGTCGCTCGATCAGGTCCGCAAGACCTACTCGATTCCGCATTGGTCCGAAGGCTACTTCGACGTCGATACGGCCGGGCGGATCGCGGTGCGGCCGCACGGCGAGCGCGGGCCGGCGATTCCGCTGCCCGAAGTGGTCGACGCCGCGCGCGCCAACGGCGCCAAGCTGCCGGTGCTGGTGCGCTTCCCGGACATCCTCGGCGACCGCCTGGGCAAGCTCCAGGCCGCGTTCGCCCAGGCCCAGGCCGACTGGGACTACGCCGGCGGCTACACCGCGGTCTACCCGATCAAGGTCAACCAGCATCAGGGCGTGGCCGGCACCCTGGCCTCGCACCACGGCGAGGGCTTCGGCCTGGAAGCGGGCAGCAAGCCCGAACTGATGGCGGTGCTGGCCCTGAGCCGGCCCGGCGGCCTGATCGTCTGCAACGGCTACAAGGATCGCGAATACATCCGCCTGGCCCTGATCGGCCGCAAGCTGGGGCTGGAGACCTACATCGTGGTCGAGAAGCCGTCCGAGCTGGCGCTGGTGATCGAGGAGGCGCAGGCCCTGGGCGTACAGCCCGGACTGGGCGTGCGCATGCGCCTGGCCTCGCTGGGCGCCGGCAAGTGGCAGAACAGCGGCGGCGACAAGGCCAAGTTCGGGCTGTCGCCGCGCCAGGTGCTGGACCTGTGGAAGAAGCTGCGCGACGCCGGCATGACCGACTGCCTGCAGCTGCTGCACTTCCACATGGGTTCGCAGATCTCCAACGTGCGCGACATCGCCAACGGCATGCGCGAGGCGACGCGTTACTTCGTCGAACTGTCCAAGCTCGGCGCGAAGGTGCGCTACATGGATGTCGGCGGCGGCCTGGGCATCGATTACGAAGGCACGCGTTCGCGCGGCTACTGCTCGATCAACTACGGCATCGGTCAGTACGCCAACAGCATCGTCCAGCCGCTGGCCGAAGCCTGCGCCGAGCACGGCCTGACCCCGCCGCGCGTGGTCACCGAATGCGGCCGCGCGATGACCGCGCACCATGCGGTGCTGGTCGCCAACGTGTCGGAAG
>CAMLID010000158.1 GCA_946480055.1 uncultured Lysobacter sp.
CGTTGATGATGTTGATGACCTTCTGCATCTCGCGATGACCGAACATCACCGCGCCGAGCATGACGTCCTCGGACAGCATCTTGGCTTCGGATTCGACCATCAGCACCGCGTTCGAGGTACCGGCGACGACGAGCTCGAGCTCGGATTCGGCCAGCTCGGCGGCGGTCGGGTTGAGCAGGTACTGACCGTTCTTGTAACCGACCTTGGCGGCGCCGATCGGACCCTGGAACGGGGTGCCGGCCAGCGCGAGCGCAGCCGAGGCACCGATCAGCGCCGGGATGTCGCCGTCGATTTCCGGATTCATCGACATGACCGTGGCGATGATCTGGACTTCGTTACGGTAGTCCTCCGGGAACAGAGGACGGATCGGACGGTCGATCAGACGCGAGATCAGCGTTTCCTTCTCGGTCGCACGGCCTTCGCGCTTGAAGAAGCCGCCCGGGATGCGACCGCCGGCGTAGAACTTCTCCTGGTAATCCACGGTGAGCGGGAAGAAGTCCTGGCCCTCGCGCGCGCTCTTGGCGGCGACGGCGGTCACCAGCAGCACGGTGTCCTCCATCTTGACGATGACGGCGCCGCCGGCCTGACGGGCGATTTCGCCGGTCTCCAGGGTCACCTGATGGTTGCCGTACTGGAAGGTCTTGGTAATTTTTGCCACGTTGGGTTCCTTCGGTTCGATACGTTCCGGTCGGGGCCCTTGCCCCACCCGGTCGGCCGCCGTAACGGCCTGCGGTTTGGTGTGCATCCTGGCCAGGTATCCGCCCTGGCCGGTCGCGCGGTCCGGCGGCGCCGGACCCGGGCCGAAGCGATCCTGCGGACCGAACGGCTGGCGCTGCATCCTGCATCGCCGCGGGCGCGGTTCCGGAGATTCCGATCCCGCAAAAGAAACCGCGGCGCATCGCTGCGCCGCGGTCGGTATCGTTTAGCGGCGCAGACCGAGCTTCTCGATCAGGGCCTTGTAACGCTCGTTGTCTTTCCGCTTCAGGTAGTCGAGCAGGCTGCGGCGGCGGTTGACCATCTGCAGCAGGCCGCGCCGGCTGTGGTGGTCCTGCTTGTGCAGCTTGAAGTGACCGGTGAGCTGTTCGATGCGAGCGGTGAGCAGGGCGACCTGGACTTCCGGCGAGCCGGTGTCGTTGGCGCCACGCTTGTTATCTTCGATGACTTTGCTGGTGTCGATGGACATGATCTTCTCTTCCGATGCGCGGCCCGCAGAAGCGAATCGGTCGCGGCATTGCCGCCCCGACGCACCGCCTGGCCCGCCGTTTGCTATTGAGTAGGGATGCCGTTCAAGCCGAAGTGCTTGGGAAGTGCTTGAAAAGCGGCGGAATTGTACCAGCCCGCGGCGGCGAATGCGACCTGAATCGAGGCCGGGGCGCGCAAGGGCCCGAGGGGCCGGGAGCAGCCGGGCGCCAGGAGACGCCGCCATCGATGCATGCGCAGCCATGGCGCTCAAGGGTCTCGGCCCTGGGCCTTGTCGCGTTCAGCTTCGGTCTTCGGCTGCGGCCCTGTGCTGCGGCGCAGCTCCCGAAGAGCGACGCCGGACCTGGGCCCGAACGCCGGCGGCCTTCACGCGTCCGTGCCGGACGCCTGTTCCTGGGCGACGCTAGCCGCGCCCGGGCTGCCGCTCAAGACCGCCCAGCGGAACAGCCGCTGCGGCTGCAGGCGCTGCTGCTCGTCGCGCTGGCCAAGGCCCAGGCAACGGCCGTCGGCACCGAACACCACCACCATTCCCGCCTCGCCCTCGCCCTCGCCCTCGACACCGGCCACCGACTGGCCGTAGCCGAGCCGGCGCTGGCCGTCGGCGTCCAGGTGCACTTGCGGGAATGCGGTCAGCCCAGCCTCGATCGGCAGCAGGCAGGCGTCGAGCTCGGACTCGCCGCGCTCGGCCAGCGCGCGCAACTCGTCCAGGGTGTACATGCGCGGCTGCACGAAGGGTTCGACCCAGAGCCGGCGCAGCGTGGCCACGTGCGCGCCGCAACCCAGGCTCTCGCCCATGTCACGCACCAGGCTGCGCACGTAGGTGCCCGAGCCGCATTCGACCCGCAGCTTCAGGCGCACGCCGTCGCGCTCCAGCACGTCCAAGGCGTGCACGCTGACGTCGCGCTCGGGAGCCTCGATGGCCTCGCCGCGGCGCGCCTTCGCGTACAGCGGTTCGCCGCCCTGCTTGAGCGCGGAATAGATCGGCGCGCGCTGGCGGATCTCGCCGCGCAACGGCGCCAGCGCGGCTTCGATCGCCGCGTCGTCGAGTTCCGGCACCGGGCGTTCCAGCAATGTCGCGCCGTCGGCGTCGTCGGTATCGGTGACCGCGCCGAGCACGGCCACGGTCTCGTAGGCCTTGCGCGCACCCAGCAACAGGCCGGCGATCTTGGTCGCCTCGCCGAAGCACAGCGGCAGCAACCCGGTCGCGAGCGGATCCAGGCTGCCGGTGTGGCCGCCCTTCTCGGCGCGGAACAGATGCCGCACCTGCTGCAGGGCCTGGTTCGAACTCAGGCCCGGCGGCTTGTCGAGCAGCAGCAGGCCGTCCAGGGCCCGGAATACGGTGCGGGGCTTCTTGCTCATGCGGGCATTGTAGGAGCGATGCGGGCGACGGCCAGTAGCGGCGGGCAGACGGTCGCGAACGGAAGGCATACCGCCGCGTGGCTGGCCACGCCGGCGGACGACTTTGACAGGAGCGGCTTTGGGGGTGGAGCGGCGTAAGCCGCGACCGGAATGCCTCGGACAACCTTACCGGTCGACGCGGCCGAGGGATCGTGGTCGCGGCTTACGCCGCTCCTACCCCAAGGCCAAACCTCCCGGCTCAGTCCTGCTCGGACTCCGGCTCCTGCGGCGGCAGATCGCGCAGCAGGTTGTCGATGCGTTCGCCGCGATCGACCGAGTCGTCGTAGTGGAAATGCAGTTCCGGCACGTGCCGCAGCTTCATCGCCTTGCCGAGCTGGAAGCGGATCTGCGGCGAGAGTTCCTTCAGCGCCTTGACCGCTTCCTTGGAACGCTCGGCCTGCAGAGCGGTCACGAACACCTTGGCATGAGCCAGGTCGCGCGTGACCTCGACGTCGGACACGCTGACCGACGGCAGGGAATGCTCGCGCACGGCCTCGTGCACGATCCGGCCCAGCTCGCGACGGAGCTGGGCGGAAACGCGATCGCTGCGATAGAACGTCTTCTGCGCCATTTCGATTACAGCGTGCGCTGCACTTCGATACGCTCGAAGCACTCGATCTGATCGCCCGGCTTGACGTCGTTGTACGCCTTCACGCCGATGCCGCACTCGGTGCCGTTACGCACTTCGTCGACGTTCTCCTTGAAGCGGCGCAGCGATTCCAGCTCGCCCTCGAAGACCACGGCGTTGTCGCGCAGCACGCGGATCGGCTTGTGGCGCTTGACCACGCCCTCGACCACC
>CAMLID010000159.1 GCA_946480055.1 uncultured Lysobacter sp.
CCCAGCCGGCGGCCCCGGCATGCGCGAAATGCTGGCGGTGACCGCGGCCCTGGTCGGCCAGGGCCTGAGCAACGACGTCGCCCTGATCACCGACGGCCGCTTCAGCGGCGCCACCCACGGCTTCATGGTCGGCCATATCTCGCCGGAAGCCGCGCACGGCGGCCCGATCGCGCGTCTGCGCGAGGGCGACCTGGTCAGCATCGACGTGCGCACGCGGCGCTTGAACGTCGCCGCCGACCTGGCCGCGCGCGAACCCGCACGCATCGCCGCGCGCGTGACTACGGGCGTGCTCGCCAAGTACGCGCTGCTGGTCGGCTCGGCCTCGCAGGGCGCGGTCACCGCACCGGGGCCGCTGCAGTCGCCGCCGACTCGAACCATTTCCGCCGCACTCATAGCCACACCCGCTACCGAACCCGCCTGATCCGCCTTTTCCCCATCACTCGCTCCTCTTACTTCCGAGACCACAGACATGACCGCTACGACCTTCCGCCCCAAGATCGCCATCGTCGGCTACGGCAGCCAGGGCCGTGCCCACGCGCTCAACCTGCGCGACTCCGGCTTCGACGTCACCGTCGGCCTGCGCCCGGGCGGCCCGACCGAGATCAAGGCCAAGGCCGACGGCTTCACCGTCAAGTCGCCCGCCGAGGCCGTGGCCGGTGCCGAACTGGTCGCGGTGCTGACCCCGGACATGGTCCAGGCCCAGCTCTACCGCGACGTGATCGAACCCAACATCGCCCAGGGCGCCTGCCTGCTGTTCGCGCACGGCTTCAACGTCCACTACGCCCAGATCGCGCCGCGCGCGGACCTCGATGTCGTACTGGTCGCGCCCAAGGGCCCGGGCGCGTTGGTGCGGCGCGAGTACGAGATCGGCCGCGGCGTGCCCAGCGTCTACGCTGTGCATCAGGATCAAAGCGGCCGCGCCGAAGAGTTCGCCCTGACCTACTGCGCCGGCATCGGCGGCGCGCGTCAGAACGCGATCAAGACCACCTTCAAGGAAGAGACCGAGACCGATCTGTTCGGCGAGCAGGCGGTGCTGTGCGGCGGCGCGACCAAACTGGTCCAGGCCGGTTGGGAAACCCTGGTCGAAGCCGGCTATCAGCCCGAGGTCGCCTACTACGAGTGTCTGCACGAACTGAAGCTGATCGTGGACCTGTTCTACGAAGGCGGCGTGACCCGCATGCACGAGTTCATCAGCGAGACCGCGCAGTACGGCGCGCTGACCCGCGGTCCCTACGTGGTCGATGAGGACACTCGCGCGCAGATGCGGCGCGTGCTCAAGGAAATCCAGGACGGCACCTTCGCCCGCCAATGGATCGCCGAGTACGCCTCGGGCAACGCCAACTACAAGGCGCTCAAGCAAGCCGACCTGGATCACCCGATCGAAGCCGTCGGCAAGAAGCTGCGCGCCAACATGAAATGGCTGGACACCGCGCCCAAGGCGCAGCCGGCCCCCGCCACCCGCGGCGAACGACAGGAAGAGGCTGCCTGATGAACGGTGCCCGCTGGCTGGCGCAAGCGCTGGCCGCAGAAGGCGTGGACACGCTGTTCGGTTATCCGGGCGGCACCATCATGCCTTTCTACGACGCTTTGCACGGGTCGGACCTCAAGCATGTGCTGGTCCGTCACGAGCAAGGCGCCGCTTTCGCTGCCAACGGCTATGCCCGTGCCAGCGGGCGAGTCGGCGTATGCGTGGCGACCTCCGGTCCCGGCGCGTCCAACCTGGTCACCGGCATCGCCGACGCAATGCTGGATTCGGTGCCGATGGTCGCGATCACCGGCCAGGTTCCGACCTCGCTGATGGGCACCGATGCGTTCCAGGAGCTGGACGTGTTCGGCATGACCCTGCCGATCGTCAAGCACAGCTTCCTGGTTCGCTGCGTCGACGATCTGCCGCGCGTGGTCGGCGAAGCGTTCCGTCTGGCGCGCTCCGGGCGCCCGGGTCCGGTGTTGATCGACCTGCCCAAAGACGTGCAGAACGCCGACGCCTCGCACTTGGCCGCGCACCAGCCGCTGCCGACCGACCCGCTGCCGGCCGCGCCGGAGGCGGCGTATCACGAGGCCGCGGCGCTGATCGCGCACGCGCACAAGCCGCTGGTCTACGGCGGCGGCGGCATCTCCCTGGGCGATGCGGTGGACGCGTTCCGCAACTTCGTCGAAGGCAGCCAGATCCCCGCGGTGCTGACTTTGAAAGGCCTGGGCGCCTTGCCGGACGATCATCCATTGAACCTGGGCATGCTGGGCATGCACGGCAACCGCGCCGCCAATCTGTCGGTGCAGGAATGCGATCTGCTGATCGTGGTCGGCGCGCGTTTCGACGACCGCGCCACCGGCAAGCTGGCGGAGTTCGCGCCGAACGCGCGCGTGGTCCATCTGGACCTGGACCCGGCCGAGATCGGCAAGCTGCGCCACGCCGACGCTGCGGTCAACGGCGACCTGCGCCGCTCGCTGGAGGCGCTGACGCCGGCCTGTACCGCGCAGACGAAAGGCCGCAACGGCAGCGCGCGCCGCAGCTGGCGCAACACCTGCCTGCAGCGCAAGCGCGAGTGCGCGCCGCGCTACGACGCGCCGGGCGAGACCGTGTACGCGCCGGCGCTGCTGCGGCGCCTGTCGGAATTGGCGCCCGAGGCCGTGGTCACCTGCGACGTCGGCCAGCACCAGATGTGGGTCGCGCAGCACTGGCGCTTCGACGATCCGCGCAAGCACCTGACCAGCGGAGCGCTCGGCGCGATGGGTTTCGGCCTGCCGGCCGCGATCGGTGCGCAGATGCAGGACCCGTCGGCACGCGTGATCTGCGTCAGCGGCGACGGTTCGTTCCTGATGAACGTGCAGGAGCTGGCGACCGTCGCGCGCTACCGCCTGCCGGTCAAGATCGTGCTGCTCGACAACCAGGCCCTGGGCATGGTGCGGCAGTGGCAGGAGCTGTTCTTCGAACGCCGCTACTCCGAGATCGATCTGTCCGACAACCCGGACTTCTGCGCGATCGCCGTCGCCTTCGGCGTGGCCGCGTTCCATGTCGAACGCGCCGACGCGGTCGACGAGGCTCTGGCCGCAATGCTGGCCTGCGACGGGCCGGCGCTGCTGCACGTGGCGATCGACCAGGAAGCCAACGTCTGGCCGCTGGTGCCGCCCAACCGCAACAACGCCGAAATGATGGATCCGGAAGCCGACGCGATCGCGGCGGCCGCCTCTGCCCCCCCCCCCCCCCGCCCGGGGGGGGCCCCCCCCCCACCCGCGTTGAAAGGCCCAGGGGCCCGGCCCAAGCGCCCGGGGAGGCGGTATTGGCCCCCCCCCACCGGGC
>CAMLID010000160.1 GCA_946480055.1 uncultured Lysobacter sp.
CGCATCCCGGCTTACGTCGCTCCCACAGGAAGCAGCACGCCTGAGTTTTGGGGTAGGAGCGGCGTAAGCCGCGACCGCGTCACCTCGCTGACGACGCTGGCACGGTCACCGATGGATGACGGTCGCGACTTACGTCGCTCCTACCCCAAGGCGCAGCGCGGAGATGGCGCCTCGCTCATAGCGCCAAGCCGCTCTCGAACCGACGCTCGCGGCCGTCCAACGGGTCGACGAAGGCCAGCGAGCGCGCCAGCAGCTTCAGCGGCCGCGCGTAATCGTCGGCCTCGCGCCGCTCAGCCAGCGGGTAATAGGGATCGTTGAGGATGGGCGCACCCAGCGCGGCCATGTGCACGCGCAGCTGATGCTTGCGTCCGCTGACCGGCGCCAGCGCATAGCGCCAGACCCGTTCGCCGCGTTCGATCACGTCGATCGCGGTCTCGCTGTTGGGCTCGCCCTCGACTTCGCGCATCCGGAAGAACGGCTCGCCCGGTGCCAACCGCGAGCGCCGCAGCAGCGGGAACGCCAGCCCGGGCAGCGGCGCGGCCAGGGCTTCGTAGCCCTTGACGATGCGACGCTCTCGGAACAACGACTGATACGCGTCGCGCGTGGCCGGATCGCGCGAGAACAGCACCAGCCCGGCGGTGCCGCGGTCGAGCCGGTGCAGCGGCGCCAGCGCAGGCTCGCCGTAGCGCCGCTGCAGCCGCGCCAGCAGGGTTTCGGCGACGAACCCGCCCGAGGGCGTGACCGGCAGGAAATGCGGCTTGTCGACCACCAGCAGATGCCCGTCGCGGAACAGCACGCGCTCTGCGAACGGAATCGCCGGCTCCTGCGCGACTTCGCGGTAGTACAGGATCTCCATGCCGACCCGATACGCCGTATCGGCGCTCAGCGCACGCCGCTGCGTGTCGAGCACACGCCCGCGCGCAAAGCGGTCGAGCCAGCGCTCGCGCGCGATTGCCGGGAAACGCGCGCACAAGCCATCGAGCAGGCTCGTCCAGGGGCCTGGCGGCAGTTGCAGGCGGCTGGCGGCGACGCCGTCGTCGGTCGCGTCGGAATCGTGCGCATTCATGCAGGCATCTTGGCCCAAACCGCGGTCCGCCGGCGCATTCGGGCGGACGCGCCGGCCGCCAGGGCCTAGAATGCGCGCTGCTTTCCACGGGGCCCGCCCATGGCGCCTAACGCCACCATCGTCAAGATCGAACTGCAAATCAGCGACATGGACCGGCATTACTACGCCGCCCATGCCCTGACCCTGGCCCAGCACCCGTCCGAAACCCAGCAGCGGCTGATGGTGCGCATGCTCGCCTTCGCCCTGTACGCGCAGGAGCGGCTCGAATTCGGCCCCGGCCTGAGCAGCGAAGACGAGCCCGACCTGAGCCTGCGCGACTACACCGGCGACATCGAGCTGTGGATCGACGTCGGCCAGCCCGACGAATCGCGCGTGCGCAAGGCCTGCGGGCGCGCGCGCCAGGTGGTGGTGGTCAACTACGGCGGCCGCGCCGCCGACATCTGGTGGGACAAGAACGTCGCGATCCTGCGCCGCTTGAAGAACCTGACCGTGCTCGATATCGACGCCGATTCGGTCGAGGCGATGGCGGCGATGGTCGAACGCAGCTTCCGCCTGGACTGCCAGATCCAGGACGGCGAAGTCGCACTGAGCAACGACCGCGCCGCGCTCACCCTGACCCCGGCCGTGCGCCTGGGCGTGGGCGCGCAGGCCGCTTGAACGCATGGCGGAGCCTTACGACGTCCTGATCGTCGGCGCCGGCGCGGCCGGCCTGATGTGCGCGCTGACCGCCGGTCAGCGCGGCCTGCGCGTGCTGGTGGTCGAGCACGCCAACCGGGTCGGCAAGAAGATCCTGATGTCGGGCGGCGGACGCTGCAATTTCACCAACACCGGCACCACGCCGGCGAATTTCATTTCGGCCAATCCGCATTACTGCAAGTCGGCGCTGGCGCGCTACACGCCGGCCGACTTCGTCGACCTGGTCGAACGCCACGGCATCGCCTACCACGAGAAGGAACTCGGCCAGCTGTTCTGCGACGTCTCGTCCAAGCTGATCGTGAAGATGCTGCTGGACGAATGCGCCGACGCCGGGGTGCGCATCGAAACATCGTGCAGCGTCGAGCGCGTGCTGCACGGCGACGGCGAGGCGCCGTTCCGGCTGCACACCACGCGCGGTGCGTTCGCGGCGCCGAAGCTGGTCGTCGCCACCGGCGCCCTATCGATCCCGAGCATGGGCGCGACCGGCTTCGGTTACGAACTCGCGCGCCAGTTCGGCCACAGCGTGCTGCCCACGCGCGCCGGGCTGGTGCCGCTGACCCTTAGCGGCAAGCACCAGGAGCGTTTGGCCGACCTCAGCGGCGTCGCCCTGCCGGTCACCGCCACCTGCAACGGCCGCAGCTTCAGCAACCAGATGCTGATCACCCACCGCGGCGTCAGCGGTCCGGCGGTCCTGCAGATTTCCTCGTACTGGCAGCCCGGCGACGACCTGCGCCTGGACCTGTTGCCCGGTCACGATGCCGCGGCCTGGCTGCGGATGCAGCAGATCGAGCGCCCCGCGGCCGAACTCAAGACCGTGCTTTCGGACGCGATGCCGCGCCGCTTCGCCCAGCGCCTGTGCGAGCTGTGGCTGAGCAACAAGCCGATGAAGCAGTACACGCCGCCGGAACTGAAGCAACTCGCCGCGACGCTGCAGGACTGGGCCCTGGTGGCCAGCGGCACCGAAGGCTACCGCACCGCCGAAGTCACCCTGGGCGGCGTGGACACCGACGAACTGTCGTCCAGCACGATGGAATCCCGGCGCGTGCCGGGCCTGCATTTCGTCGGCGAAGTGGTCGACGTGACCGGCTGGCTGGGCGGCTACAACTTCCAGTGGGCCTGGGCGTCCGGCCACGCCGCCGGCATGGCGGTCTGAGACCTGACGCCGTCGCCACGCAGAGCTTTTCTGCTCGCTGTGGGAGCGACCTGGCTTCCTGTGGGAGCGACGTGGCTTCCTGTGGGAGCGACGTGAATCGCGATCGGAGCACCCGTATTTCGAACATCGCCGCGATCGGCGACCACGCATCGCGACTCACGTCGCTCCCGCATAAAGCCAGGGCC
>CAMLID010000161.1 GCA_946480055.1 uncultured Lysobacter sp.
TCGAAGGCCACGTCGACCAGCAGCCAGCGCGGGTCTTCGCGCGTGCTCTTGGGGTCGTGGTAGTCGGACTTGGGATCGAACTGGGTCGGGTCCGGATACGCCTCGCTGGCGATCGTGGCCAGGCCGGCGATGCCGGGCACGGCGGTGTTGGAGTGGTAGAACAGCACGCCGTCGCCGACCTTCATGCCGTCGCGCATGTAGTTGCGCGCCTGATAGTTGCGCACGCCGTTCCAGGGCTCGGTGCGCACGCGCTCCAGGTCGTCGATGGAGAACGTGTCGGGTTCGGACTTCATGAGCCAGTAACGGCGGCGTGCGGTCATGGGGGAGTTCACGCGATCAGGGAATGACGGGTGTCGTAGACGGCGGCGTCGCTGCACACGGCATCGAGGGCGACGTCCCAGTCGGCGCGGGCGAGCGCGTCGACGCGCTGAACCTCGAATGCGGCGCCGACCAGCCAGGGCGGCGCGGGCTCGCGCTGACGGAACGCGAAGCTGCGATCGTACCAGCCGCCGCCCATGCCCAGACGGTGGCCGCGTGGGTCGAAGCCGACCAGCGGAGTCACCACCAGGCTCAGGTCGCGCGGGTCGAGCAACGAGGTCGGGGCGACGTCGGGTTCGGGGATGCCGTAGCGGTTGCTCGCCAGCGGGTCGCCCGGGCGCCAGGGCGCGAAGCGCAGCGCACCGTCGTCGCCGAGCACGGGCAGGCAGTAGACGCAGTCGGGCGGCAGCCGCAGCTGCCAGACATGCAGGCCGATTTCGCCGTCCAAGGCCCAGTAGCCGGCGACGTAGCCCGATTGCGGCGCGAACGGCAGCGCCAGCAGATGTCCGGCGAGGCGTTCGGCGCTGGCGATACGTTCGGCCGCGCCTAAGGCGCGGCGGCGTTCGCGCAGGTCGCGGCGCAGCGCCGCACGGTCAGCCGTCATGCGGCAGGGCTTCCATCGGGGGGCACGCGACCCATCGGCACACGACCCCACTGGTAACAAACCCGAGGGGCGTGCCAAGAAGGAGCGGGCGCCGCGAGGCGCCCGTCCGGGATAAGTAGTCCTCCGCCAATGGCGATGCATGCCAAACGACCTTGAACCCGGGGTTCAAGTGGGGACGCTTGGCTGCCTTCGGGCTTCCCGCTGCGAGGCGGACTTGCACTCCGGGCTTCCGCTGCGCCCCCGTGGTCGTATTTAAGGGACAAGGCGAATGTTTGTGCACGCCGTCGCGCACAGCAGAGGACGTGGGCGAAGTATAGCGCGGGAGTACCGGTGCGCATGTCCGCTCGTCGGCAACGCTGCGTAGCGGTTCATCGATACCGTGAATTGCGTCCGCGAATCGCGCCGCCGTCGGCATGCGCGCGGTGCGGATTCAGCGCGGCGCGGCGTCGAACAGGCCGTCGAGCTTGCGATGCAGGTCGCCCAGGGTGCGCGTCAGTTCGCGGTCGCGGGTTTCGTTCTCGCCGCGCAGCTGTTGCAGTTCGTGGGCGAGATTGAGCGCGGCGAGTACGGCGACGCGGTCGAGCGCGGCCATGCGGTTGCCGCCGCGGATCTCGCGCATCTTGCTGTCCAGCAGCTTGGCCGCCAGCAACAGGCTGTCGCGTTCGGACGGCTCGCAGCCGACCGTGTACTCGCGGTCGAGCAGGCGGATGCTGACGGGTTCGCTGGCGCTCATCGGGCGGGTGCTCAGGTGTGCTGCTCGAGCGACTTCAGCCGCGCGATCATCGCTTCGACGCGGGTGCGCGCCTGCTCGTTCTTGGCCAACAGGGCCGAGCGTTCGCCGGCCAGCTGTTCCTGCTGCTGGCGCAGGCTGCGGTTCTCGTCGTGCAGACGGCGCGCGCGCTCGGCCAACTCGTCGACGCGGTCGGCGAGCGATTGCATTTGGGCGAGCAGTTCGGCGCGGTCCATGCGGGCACGATAGGCAGGGAGCCGGGAGCCGGTCAAGCGGCCGTGGCCGGGAGCGTGCCGTCGCGTGCGCGGATGCGCCTGAGCGGGGCGGCGGTCTCAGTCCGGATCGGCGGCGGGGAGGGCCGTGCCGGGCGTGCGCGCGAGGATGAACGCCAGGCATTGGTCGGGTTCCAGCGGCCGCGCCAGCCAATAGCCCTGGATCTCGTCGCAGCCGTGCGCGCGCAGGAATTCCATCTGCGCCTCGGACTCCACGCCCTCGGCGACCACGTTCAGGCCCAGCGAATGGGCCATGTTGATGACGGTGCTGGTGATCGCCTCGTCGTCCGGGTCCCGGCCCAGGTCGCCGACGAACTCCTTGTCGATCTTGAGCGTGTTGATCGGCAGCCGCTTGAGGTAGGCCAGCGAGGAATAGCCGGTGCCGAAGTCGTCGACCGCCAGGCCGACGCCGAGATCGCGGATCGCCTGCAGCGTGGCCGCGGTCTGCACCGCGTTGGCCATGATCACGCTTTCGGTGAGTTCCAGCTCCAGGCGCCAGGCCGGGATGCCGCTGTCGTCGAGCGCGCGCGCGACCACCCGCGGCAGGTCGCTGCGCAGCAGTTGCAGCGCCGAGACGTTGACCGACATCGACAGCTGGTCCAGGCCCTGCCGGCGCCAGCGCGCCAGCACCCGGCAGGCTTCGTTCATCGCCCACTCGCCGATTTCCAGGATCAGGCCGCTTTCCTCGGCCAGCGGAATGAACTGCGCCGGCGAGATGTCGCCGTACTCGGCGCTGCGCCAGCGCAGCAGGGCCTCGACGCCGGTGATGCGCTGCTCCGGCAGCGACATGCGCGGTTGGAACACCAGTCGCAGCTCGCCGCGGTCCAGCACCTTGCGCAAGGCCGCGGAGATGGTCGCGCGGCGGCGGATCTCCACGTCCATGGCCTCGGTGTAGCGCATGTAGGTGCGGCGGCCGGCGGCCTTGGCCTGGTACATCGCGGTGTCGGCGTGCTTGAGCAGGTCGGTCGGCACCTGGGCGTGGTCGGGGTAGAGGCTGATGCCGATCGA
>CAMLID010000162.1 GCA_946480055.1 uncultured Lysobacter sp.
GGTACATCGCCAGCTTGATCAGCACCACCAGGCCGATGATCGACCAGCCCCAGTTACCAAACAGGTCGTGCAGCTTCGACAGCAGCCAGAAGATGGCGTTGGCCATCGTGGCCATGATGCTGTAGCTGCTCCAGTCGACCGCGCGCTCCAGGTCCGGCACCTGCTGGGCCTTGAGCGCGTCGACCAGCTTGGGGCCGATCCACAGCCGCGCCTGGGTCTGCACCTTCGCGCCGGCAGCGACGTTGACGCTGGGGCCGAGTTCGCGGATCAGGTACTGGGGAACGCCGGTGTTGGTGTTGGCGGTCGCCAGCGAGAACACGCTCTGATCGTTCGGGCCCGGGATCCAGGCGGCGAAGAAGTGGTGCTGCAGCATCGCCACCCAGCCGCCGGTGACCTTCTTGTCGAGCGCGCCGTCGTCGACGAACTTGTCGAACTTGCGCTTCTCGTACTTGTCTTCGGCGCTGTACCAGGCCGCGCCCTGGAAGCTGTACTGCTCGGCGTTCATCGGGCCGCTGCGGGTCAGCGCGCGCGGCACGCGGGCGAGCTGGCGGTAGACCGAACCCTGCCACGGCGCGGTGCCGGCGTTGATCACTTCGTCGCGCACGGTGACGGCGTAGCCGCTGTGCTGGAAGACGTAGGTGCGGCGGATGGTCACGCCGTTGGCGCCGGTCCACACGAAGGGCACGGCGATTTCTTTGGCGCCCTTGGCCAGCACGTAGTCGCGCTGCGGGCTTTCGGGCACGAAACCGGATTCGTGGGTCGGGGTGGCACCGCCCTGGCTGACCCAGCCGCTCTGGGCGACGAAGTAGTTGGTCGCGTCCTCGGCCAGCAGCCGCACCGGGGCGCTGTCCTCGGCCGCTTCGCTCGGATACTTGAGCAGGTCGGCGCGGTGCAGGGTGCCGCCGTCGAACACGACCTTGAGTACGTCGGTGGTGACGGTGATCGTCTGCGCTGCGGTCGGCGCCGCAACCGCAGCGGTGGGCGTGGCGCCGGCGAGCGCCGGAGCGCTGGGCACGACGCCGTTGGCGGCGACGGCCGTAGCCGCGGTCGCGCTGGGCACGGTGCTGGTCGCAGCGGCGGCGGCAGCGGCGGTGACGGCCGGTGCCGGCGGCGCGGATTTCTCCTTGCCCCATTCCATCCACAGCAGGGTCGCCACCATCAGCCAGGCGAAGATCAGGAATACACGGGTCTGGTTCATGGGCAGCAGGCGGGCTCAGCCGGGACCGGGGTCCGGCAGTGGGGAGGGAATGGGATCGGCCGGCATTGTGCCGGGCACCGCAGGTGCGGGCAACGCGCCGGCGCGCCTGAGCAGACCGAGGAAGGCCTGGTCGAGTTCCTCACGCGTGCAACGCGAGGCGCCGGGACGGGCGACCACGACGTAATCGCCGCGCGCCAGATCGGCACGCAGCTTACGGAAGGTATCGCGCAGGGCGCGCTTGATGCGATTGCGTCCGACCGCATGGGGATCGACCTTGCGCGACACCGCCAGGCCCAGGCGCGCCTCGATATCGACGGCCTGCCAATGCAAAGCAAGCACGGGCAGCGCCACACGCCGGCCGTGCTTGAAGATGCGGTCGAAATCCGAACGCGCGCGTACCCGCGCGGTGCGCGGGAAGCGGTTGGAGATCATCGGGTCGGTACCGGCGTATGCCGGACGGCTGCCTCGCGCCGCGTCAGCGGCAGGCAGCCGGGACGCCGTTTAGGCGCACAGACGCTTGCGGCCCTTGGCACGACGACGGGCCAGGATCTTGCGGCCGTCGGCGGTCGCCATGCGGGCACGGAAACCGTGGTCGCGCTTGCGCTTGAGGTTGCTGGGCTGATAAGTGCGCTTGGTGGCCATGGTCCGGCTCTACGTGTACGGCGGAAAAGACCGGCGATCTTAGCGGCCGCGGACGGGACGGTCAAGTTAAGGTGAATGGCGGCCTGCGGCGGTCCGCTGTCCGCTACCGCTGCGATGGCGGTCGCGGATACTCCCGCCGCCATCGCCGCCGTGGCGTCCGCAACCGCCGGCCACCGTCCGAAAAACAGCCCGCAACCGCGTCCGCGCTGGCTCGCGGCGTGCCGGCGCCTGTGGACTAGCCTGTGTTCAGCCTTGTGGACAAGTCCTGTTCCGGACCCGGCCGCGATGATAGTCTGGCTGACCCCCCTGCCCCGTTTGCCGCGAGCCGTATCGCGCGGCCGGCGGCGTTTCGACCGCCGTGCCGTCAGGCCCGGCGTGCCCCGCAACACAGAAGACCTGCCGACAGATGGAAGCTTGGCCCCGCTGCCTCGAACGACTCGAAGCCGAATACCCGGTCGAGGACGTGCACACCTGGCTCAAACCGCTGCAAGCGGCCCAGCGCGACGACGTCACGGTGCTGTACGCGCCCAACGCCTTCGTCGTCGAGCACGTACGCGAACGTTACCTGGCGCGCATCCGCGAGCTGTTGAACTATTTCGCCGGCAGCGCCGAGGTCAGCCTGGAGATCGGTTCGCTGCCGCGCGTGGCGCCGGTGCGCGAGTCCGAGACCGCCGCCTACCGGCCGACCCCGGTCGCCGCGCCGGTGGAGCCGTTCCAGGGCAACCTCGACACCCATTACACCTTCGACAACTTCGTCGAAGGCCGCAGCAACCAGCTCGGCCGCGCCGCGGCGCTGCAGGCCGCGCAGAAGCCCGGCGAACGCGCGCACAACCCGCTGCTGCTGTACGGCGGCACCGGCCTGGGCAAGACCCATCTGATGTTCGCGGCCGGCAACGCCATGCGCGAAGCCAACCCGGCGATGCGGGTGATGTACCTGCGTTCGGAACAGTTCTTCAGCGCGATGATGAAGTCGCTGCAGGACAAGACCATGGATCAGTTCAAGCGCCAGTTCCAGCGCGTGGACGCGTTGCTGATCGACGACATCCAGTTCTTCGCCGGCAAGGACCGCACCCAGGAAGAGTT
>CAMLID010000163.1 GCA_946480055.1 uncultured Lysobacter sp.
GTTCTCCTCGCGCCTGAACATGAACCTGCGCGAGGACAAGCACTGGGCCTACGGCTCGTACAGCTTCCTGCAGAACGCGATCGGCGAGCGGCCGTGGCTGTCGTTCGCGGCGGTGCAGATCGACAAGACCGCCGAGTCGCTGAAGGAGATGTCGCGCGAGATCAACGACTACGCCAGCGGCAAGAGCCCGGCCACCGCGGCGGAAGTGTCGAAGATCCAGGCGACCGAGATCCGCGGCCTGCCAGGTTCGTTCGAAACCGCGAACGCGGTGATGGGCAGCCTCGCCGGCAACGTGCGCTACGACCGCCCGGACGACTACGTCACCCGCCGCGCGACCGAGATCAAGGCACTGACCCCGGCACAGGTGGCCGACGCGGCCAAGGCGATCGAACCGGACGCACTGACCTGGGTCGTGGTCGGTGACCTGTCGAAGATCGAGCAGCCGGTGCGTGCGCTCAACCTGGGCGAGGTCAGCGTGGTCGACGCCGACGGCAAGCCGGTCGTCGCGAAGAAATAATCACCTGTTGTTTCCGAGTCAGCCGATGCCCGCCACAATGGCGGGCATCGTGTTTTCAGGGATCCGGCCATGCGCAAGCTGCTTGTCACGTTGTCGAGTGCCGCCCTTTTTGCCGGCCTGCTCGGCGGCTGCACCTGGGTGCATATGGCCCCCGGCGCCAGTGCGGTGAAGGTGGTCACCGGGCCGCCGGCCGGATGTGACCGGCGCGGAGAGGTCGAGGTGTCGGTCAAGGACCGCCTTGGCCCCTACGAGCGCAATGCGTTGCGGGTGCGCGAGGAGCTGGAAACCCTGGCCCGCAACGAAGCCCCCGGGCTTGGCGCCGACACCGTGCAGCCGCTGGACCAGCCCAGCGACGGGGTGCAGCGGTATGCCGCGTGGCGCTGCGGGCGCTGACCGCGGCTGCACTGGCAGTTGATTTCGTGGGCGGCGGCGCGAGCGCTGCGGCCTCCAGTTTCCACCGCGGCGCGGCATCGTGGTCGCTGGACGAGCGCGCGCAAGGCCCCGTCGGGCGGGCTTTAGCCATCGCTTTTCGATCCCGCGGGTGCCCGTGGCCTAAGGCCCATCGGGCAACGGTGGGCTGGGATTTGCCCGGCCGATTGCCGTGGTTCCGTGACCTCGAGCGATGCGGACCACGCTCGAGCCGGTTATCCTGACGCGTTTTCCTCGCTTCTGGTCACCTCTGATGCTGTTCCAACATGTCGCCATCGCTGGTCTCGCCCACGTCGACGCGCCGCGCCGGCTGAGCTCTGACGAGATCAACATCCGCCTCAAGCCCACCCTGGACCGCCTCGGGATCAAGACCGACGTGCTCGGCGACATCGCCGGCATCCACGCGCGGCGTTTGTGGGATGGCGACATGCAGGCCTCGTCCGCAGCCACCCTGGCCGGGGTCAAGGCGCTTGCCGACGCCGGCATCGATCCGGACAAGATCGGCCTGCTGATCAACACCTCGGTCAGTCGCGACTACCTGGAACCGTCCACCGCCTCGATCGTCAGCGGCAACCTTGGTCTATCCGACCTGTGCCAGAGTTTCGATGTCGGCAACGCCTGCCTCGCGTTCCTCAATGGCATGGACATCGCCAGCCGCATGATCGAGCGCGGCGAGATCGACTACGCGCTGGTGGTCGATGGCGAAACCGCCAACCTCGCCTACGAGAAGACCATCGAGCGCATGCTGCGCAGCGATTCCACCGAGGCGGAGTTCAAGAACGAGATGGCGACGCTGACCCTCGGTTCCGGTGCGGCGGCGATGGTGCTCGCACGCGCCGAACTGGCACCGGGCGCGCCGCGCTACAAGGGCGGCGTCAGCCGTGCCGCGACCGAATGGAACACGCTGTGCCGAGGCAACCTCGACCGCATGGTGACCGACACGCGCATGCTGCTGATCGAAGGCATCAAGCTGGCGCAGAAGACCTTCATCGCCGCCAAGCAGGCGCTGGGCTGGGTGGTGGAGGAGATGGACGAGTTCGTCATCCACCAGGTCAGCCAGGTGCACACCGCCGCGTTCGTCAAGGCCTTCGGCATCGATCCGAAGAAAGTGCTGACCATCTTCGGCGAGCACGGCAACATCGGACCGGCTTCGGTGCCGATCGTGCTGAGCAAGCTGCGCGAGCTCGGGCGCCTGAAAAAGGGCGACCGCGTCGCCCTGCTTGGCATCGGCTCGGGCCTGAACTGCTCGATGGCCGAAGTGGTCTGGTAAGCGCCCGCGCGTAATGGCGAAGGACCGCTTTCCCGATTATCCGTTCACCCCGCGCCGGATCGAGATCCGGCCCGGCATCGCCATGTCGTACCTGGACGAAGGCCCCGCTACCAATAACGGCAGCGACGCCGAGGTCGTGGTCATGCTCCACGGCAATCCGTCGTGGAGCTACTACTGGCGGCACCTGGTGCTGGGCCTGCGTGATCCGGCTTCAGGCAAGGGATATCGCTGCATCGTCCCCGATCACGTCGGCATGGGCCTGTCGGACAAGCCATCCGACGAGCGTTATCGCTACACCCTGACGTCGCGCGTGGAGGACCTCACGACCCTCCTCGACCGACTAGGCATCACCGGTCCGGTCACGCTCGCCGTGCACGACTGGGGCGGCATGATCGGCATCGGCTGGGCGCTGTCGCACATGCCGCAGGTGAGGCGGCTGGTGATCCTCAACACCGCGGCGTTTCCGTTGCCGGCAGCCAAGCAGATGCCGTGGCAGCTGTCGCTGGGACGCGACTCCCGACTCGGCGCGCTGCTGATCCGCGGCCTCAACGCATTTTCCAGCGCGGCTTCCTATTTCGGCGTAGAGAAGCGGATGCCGGCACGGGTACGACGCGCGTATGTGGCGCCGTACAACTCCTGGCGCAACCGCATCGCCACCCTGCGCTTCGTCCAGGACATCCCGTTGCGCGA
>CAMLID010000164.1 GCA_946480055.1 uncultured Lysobacter sp.
GAAGCGATCCACGACGCGGCGATGGCGGTCGACAAGCGCGCGATCCACAAGGCCAACTGATCGGCCTGCAACACACGAACGGCGCACCCAGGTGCGCCGTTCTGCATTTAGGTACTGCACCGCCATGCGCGACTTGGCTTCCTGGCATCGGACAACAGCATGAAATCGCTCTGCGTCTACTGCGGCTCCAACTCCGGCTCGCAACCGATCTACACCGAACGCGCGATGGCGCTGGGCCATCGTCTGGCCAAGGACGGCATCGCCCTGGTCTACGGCGGAGGCAACGTCGGTCTGATGGGCGTGGTCGCCGACGCGGTGCTGGAGGCCGGCGGCGAGGCGATCGGCGTGATTCCCGAGCAACTGGTCAATTGGGAAGTCGCCCACCGCGGCCTGAGCCAGCTCGAAGTGGTCGGCTCGATGCATGAGCGCAAGGCACGCATGTTCGATCTCGCCGACGGCTTCGTGGCACTGCCCGGCGGCTTCGGCACCCTCGACGAAATGTTCGAGATGCTGACCTGGCGCCAGCTCGGCATCGGCGACAAGCCCTGTGCCTTCCTCGACGTCGAGGGCTTCTACTCGCCGTTGATGACGATGCTGGATCGCATGGTCGCCGAACGCTTCCTGCACCCCGACCAGCGCCGCGACCTGTGGCACGGCGACGACCTGGACGCGATGCTGACCTGGATGCAGGCCTACCGTCCGGCCGAAGCGACCAAATGGATGGACGAGAAGCGCCGCAACGCGCTGCGCTAAGCTGCATCGATCCAGAAGGGAGATCGGACGATGCGCGCGACTCTGGTGCCGTTGTTGCTCGGTTTATGCGCCTGTCAGCCCACCGAACCGGTCGAGCCCGAGTTCCGGGACGATACCCATGTCGTACTCAAGCGCAGCGGCTGCCTCGGTCCCTGTCCGGCCTACGAGGTCCATATCGGCCCCGGTGGCAACACTGTGTTCGTCGGTCGCGATCGAACCGGCGAGCATCCCGAGCGCAACGAAGACGGCGAACTGGTCAGAGCGTATGCGCTGGCCTACCCGCATCGCCGCGCGATGTTCGATCTGATCTTCTCCCAGGCCTACGCCGAACTCGAACCGGTCTACAGCGCCGGCGTCAGCGACGGCCAGGTCACGGTGATCACCGTCACCGATCGCCACGGCACCCGCTCGGTTTCCCGCAACGTGGCCGCCTGCTCGCGCGACAGCAAGCGCCCAGGCGCGCTGCCGGCCGTCGCGGCGGCCGCCAAGCCGGCGCGCTGGGTGCCGGACGTGTTCTGCGAAACCGTCGAGCTGATCGATACCGCCAGTTGCGCCACCTATTGGAGCGCCGAACTCGAGGCACCCGGCGATCCAGCCGATCCGCGCTTGTCGCCGCCGGAACGCTGTCGCACGCCGGATGTTCCCAGTAGCCCGTGACTTCGCGCGCGACACGACATTCGCCGCACTTCGCCTACACCGTTTCCATCTAATGCCGAACGCGACGGCGCTTCAGACCGGTCGGCTATCATTGGACGCTAGTCCGACGAGACCTGCCATGAGCGTTCCCGCCTCCTCGTTCAACGCCTTCCGCATCCATAACGACGCCGACGGCTACCGCAGCGGCGTGGAGCGGATTTCGCTCGACGACCTCGCCCCGGGCGAGATCGTGATCAAGACCGCCTACTCGTCCATCAACTTCAAGGACGCGCTGGCCGGCACCGGCGAAGGCAAGATCCTGCGCCGCTTCCCGCTGGTCGGCGGCATCGACGTCGCCGGCCACGTAGTCGCCTCGACCGACGGCAAATTCCGCGAAGGCGATCCGGTCCTGGTCACCGGCTGCGGCCTGAGCGAAACCCGCGACGGCGGTTACTCCGAATACGCGCGCCTGGAAGCGCAGTGGGCGATCCCCCTGCCCGGCGGCCTGAGCCTGCGCGAGAGCATGATCCTGGGCACCGCCGGCTTCACTGCCGCACTGGCCCTGCACCGCATGCACGACAACCGCCAGACGCCCGAACACGGCCCGCTGGCGGTGACCGGCGCGACCGGCGGCGTCGGTTCGCTGGCGATCGACATCTTCAGCCGCGCCGGCTACGAGGTGCATGCGATCAGCGGCAAGGCCGACCAGACCGATTATTTGACCTCAATCGGCGCCAGCCAGGTGCTGGACCGCGACGCCCTGGCGGCGGGACGGCCGATGGAATCGGCGCGCTTCGGCGGCGGCCTGGACAACGTCGGTGGGCCGATGCTGGCCAGCCTGCTCGCGCAGACCGCGCCCTACGGCAACGTCGCCAGCGCCGGCTTGGCCGCCAGCCATGCGCTGGACACCACGGTGATGCCATTCATCATCCGCGGCGTGTCCCTGCTGGGCGTGGCCTCCGCCGGCACCGCGCGCCAGATACGTGACGAAGTCTGGCGGCATCTGGGCAGCGACTGGAAACCGGCGCACCTCGACCGCATATGCACCCGTGAAGTCGGGCTGGCGGAGCTGCCCCAGGTGTTCCCGGGCATGCTGGCCGGGGGTTCCCTGGGCCGGACGCTGGTCGTGATCTAGTTGGCATTGCGGCGTAAGCGCGCATCGCTACAATCGAAGCAATTCCGGGGGAAACACATGGCGCGTATTCTGATCGTCGACGACTCACCGTCTCAGCTGATGGGCATCCGCCGCATCGTCGAGAAGCTGGGGCACGAGGCCCTGACCGCCGAAGACGGCGCAGCGGGGGTCGAAGCCGCCAAGCGCGAAATCCCCGACCTGATCCTGATGGACGTGGTGATGCCGAACCTCAACGGCTTCCAGGCCACGC
>CAMLID010000165.1 GCA_946480055.1 uncultured Lysobacter sp.
GCGTACTGGCTGAGGATGTTGCGCTCGGCGCGATCGAGTTCGCTTTGCAGGATCACGTCCTCGTCGACCACGGCGGCGATCTGGTCGACCGGCTGCAACTGCTGTGCGTGCAGGGTCTGGACGAGGCCCGGCGCGGCGGAAACAGCGGCAACGGCGAGGAGGCTGGCAAGCAGTTTGTTCATGGTGTGATGTCGGGGGAGTTGTCGTCGACGTCGCCGTTGCGGACTTCGGGCGGCGGCACGAGGGAGAGGTCCTCGCGGTAGTAGCCGAGGATACCACGGCGCAAAATCCGCCTCGTATCCTGGCCACCGGAGCCCAGACCCTTCAGCTCGACCTCGAACAGCAGGGCGTTGTCGAGTTCGCCCGCACGGTTGTGGACATATCGACGCGCGACCACGCGCACCGCGAGGCAGCAGCTGTCCCACTGCACGCCGGCGATGCCCTCGAGCAGCTGGCTGTCCTGGATCGAGTAGTAGTAGCGGCCGACCAGGCTCCAGGCCGGAGTCAGCGGGTACAGGAACGAGAAGTCGGTCTGTTCCAGCAATCCGCGGCGATAGCGGTAGCCGAAGTTGACCACGCCGTCGTCGCCGATCAGGTACTGGGTGCGCAGGGCGGCCAGGTCCTCGCGGCGGAACTTTGGATCCCACTGGTAGGACCCGCCGATGGTCCAGCGATCGTTGATCGCATAACTGGCGTCTGCGACCCACGCCGACTTGCCACGTTCCACCGGGGTTTCGCAGTTCACCGCCGGGCAGGGCACGGTGATGACGCGGCTGTCGTCGAAATAACGGATCTGGCCGAGGCTGGCGGTGAGCTTCTCCTTGCCGTCGGTCTGCCGGATCAGGCGGGTCGACAGGGCGAGGGTGAGCTGGTTGGCGTCGGTCTGGCGATCGGCGCCCGAGTAGCGGTTGTCGCGGAACAGCTGGCCCCAGCTGAAAGTCAGCGGCCGGGTATCGAACAGCGGCAGGTCGCTCTGGTTTTCATAGGGCACGCGCAGATAGAACAGGCGTGGCTCCAGGGTCTGCAGGTAGTCGTCGCCGCGCCAGTTGGTATCGCGATCGAAATACAGGCCGGCGTCGAACGACGCGATCGGCAGGCTGCGGCTGGGCGCATCGTCGGTGAAGCTCGCGATCAGTTCCGGGGTGACCACCAACCCGTTTTCGCGCGCGAATGTGGTTGCCTGCGTCCGCGCGAGATTGTTGGCGAGGTCCTGGTCGAGCCGGTAGCCGGTGTAGCGCCAGGCCAGCGTCGGCTTGATGAACCAGCCCGCGCCCTCCAGCGGCAGGCTCAACGCCGGCTTGAAGTCGACGCGGCTGCCGCCGGGACGGCTCGGATGCTGGAAGCGCACCGCTTCGGCGTCGAGTCCGGCCGTCAGCCAGCGCGCAAACGGCTGCTCCCAGTTGAAGTACAGACGTGGCAGATGGTTGTGCGGCAGGTTGCGGTCGTCGAGGGTGTAGTCGGCCAGCTGCCGGTAATCGGCCATCACGCCACCGGACCAGTACCGGCCACGGCCATACAGGCCGATGTCGCTGGTCACGGCGAACGGCGACAGGCCGTTGAGGTTGTTGTTGAAGTCCTCGAGATAGCGGGTGTCGCTGATCCAGTTGAGGGAACTGCGGGCCTGCCAGTTCGGGCCGAAGTCCTGGCTGCCGATGAAGTGGAAATAGCCGCGGTTCTCGGCACGGCGATTGTCGAGCGAATAGCCGTGGGCAAGGAATTCCGCCGTCTCGTCGTCACGCTCGCGATCGGTGAGCCGGTCCGAAGGCAGGTACGCCCCTTCGATCCTGCCGCGGCCGGTTTCGGTGAGATAGCGGAACTCGGCGCCAAGCTGCACGCCGCGCGAGGTCATGATCCGCGGGGTGATCGTCGCGTCGTAGTTCGGCGCCAGGTTGAGGTAGATCGGCTGGCGATAATCGAAGCCATTGCGACCCGACGACCCGATGCTGGGATACAGCAGGCCGGTGCGGCGGCGGTCGTCGATCGGGAACGGAAACCACGGTACGTACAGGATCGGCACGTGGCCGACGCGCAGGGTCGCGTTGTGGGCCACGCCGGTGCCTGCGGCGGTATCGACGTCGATGCGCTCGGCGCGCAGTTCCCAGCGGCGATCGTCGGGCGGGCAGGTCGAATAGGTCGACCCGTACAGCGCGCCCTGGCTGCCATGCATTTCGATGTGCTCGGCGCCACCGTTGCCGCGCCGCGACATCAGCTGGTAATGCACGTCCTGCAGGTTGTGGGCATCGGCGTTCTGGTCGCCTTCGGCGCTATCGGCGACCAGGCGCATGCCGGCGTCCTGGTAGCGCACGCTGCCCTGGGCAATGTACTTGCCGGTCTCGGTGTTGTACTTGAAGTTGTCCGCGCCCAGGAACTGGTCGCCGCGCCGGAAGGTGACGTTGCCGTTGAACTGCGGATTGACATCGGTGCCGGTCAGCTCGTCGCCGGCGATGTCGCTGGGCAGCTGCACGCGCGCCTCTGGCGAGCCGACTGGCTGCTGTGCATCGGGAAATGCCGGCACCGCGTCGTTGACCGGACACAGGCCCCAGTTTTCGGGACGATCCTCCGCCGCCTGCGCGGCCAGTGAAAAGGCGATGCACAAGGGCAACGGCAGCAAGCGGAGGGCTGGGCGCACGCGGGCATCCGTTCGGCGGAAAACGGTCGTTAGCTTGCCGCATCCCT
>CAMLID010000166.1 GCA_946480055.1 uncultured Lysobacter sp.
AGATCCCGGTGGTCGGGCAGATCCTGCACAACTCGGCGATCGCACGCTTCGCCCGTACCCTGGCCGTGACCTTCAAGGCCGGTGTGCCGCTGGTCGAGGCCCTGGACACCGTTGCCGGCGCCACCGGCAACGTGGTCTACGAAACGGCCGTGCGCCGCGTCCGCGACGACGTCTCCGTGGGCTACCAGCTCAACATGTCGATGAAGCAGGTCAACCTGTTCCCGCACATGGTGATCCAGATGACCGCGATCGGCGAAGAGGCCGGCGCGCTCGACACCATGCTGTTCAAGGTCGCGGAGTTCTACGAGGAAGAGGTCAACAACGCGGTCGACGCGCTGTCCAGCCTGCTCGAACCGCTGATCATGATGGTGCTGGGCGTAATCGTGGGCAGCATGGTCATCGGCATGTACCTGCCGATCTTCAAGCTCGCCGCGACGATCTGACCGACCCGGGGTTATCCTTCTCGCATGGCATTCCTGGATCAGAACCCCGGCCTCGGGTTTCCGCTCGCGGCCGGTTTCGGGCTGTTGGTCGGTAGTTTTCTCAACGTGGTCATCCTGCGCCTGCCCAAGCGGCTGGAATGGCAGTGGAACCGCGACGCGCGCGAGATCCTGGAACTGCCGGAGATCTACGACCCGCCGCCGCCCGGCATCGTGGTCGAGCGCTCGCATTGCCCGCACTGCAAGCATCAGCTGAGCTGGTACGAGAACATCCCGGTCTTCAGCTACCTGTTCCTGCGCGGGCGCTGCCGCAGTTGCAAGGCCCCGATCTCGCCGCAGTACCCGCTGGTCGAGGCGCTGACCATGCTGGTGACGCTGGCCTGCGTCTGGCGCTTCGGCTTCGGCTGGCAGGGCTTCGGCGCGATCGTGTTCAGCACCTTCCTGATCGCGATGTCGGGCATCGACTTCCGCACCAAGCTGCTGCCCGATCAGCTGACGCTGCCGTTGATGTGGCTGGGCCTGGTCGCCAGTTCCGACAATCTGTATTTCCCGACCAAGCCGGCCCTGCTCGGCGCTATGGCCGGTTATCTGAGCCTGTGGTCGGTGTGGTGGGTGTTCAAACAGCTCACCGGCAAGGAAGGCATGGGCCACGGCGACTTCAAGCTGCTGGCCGCGATCGGCGCCTGGGTCGGGCTCAAGGGCGTCCTGCCGACCATCCTGCTGTCGTCGCTGGTCGGCGCCATCATCGGCTCGATCTGGCTGACCGCACGCGGGCGCGACAAGGCCACCCCGATCCCGTTCGGTCCCTACCTCGCGGTCGCGGGCTGGATCGTGTTCTTCTGGGGCGAGCAACTGGTCGGCGCATATATGCGCTACGCCGGGCTGCGCTGACCGCCATGGCCGCGTTCTGCGTCGGGGTGACCGGCGGCGTGGCCTCGGGCAAGAGCGAAGTGACGCGCCGTTTCGAGGCGCTGGGCGCGATCGTGGCCGATGCCGACGTGGCCGCGCGCGCGGCCGTCGAGGCCGGTTCGGACGGGTTGGTCGAGATCGTGGCTGCGTTCGGCGACGAAGTGTTGGCCCCCGAGGGTGGCCTGGACCGCGCGGCGATGCGGCGGCGGGTGTTCGCCGATCCCGACGCGCGCCGACGCCTGGAAGCCATCGTCCACCCGCGCGTACGCGCGCTGCTGCGCGCGCAATGCGAGGCCGCGCCCGGCGCTTACGCGATCGCGGCGATTCCGCTGCTGACCGAGGGCGGCGGCCGCGAGGCCTATCCCTGGCTGCAACGCATCTTATTGGTCGATGTGCCGGTCGAGGTCCAGCGCGCGCGGGTGATGGCGCGCGACCGGGTCGAGGCCGAACTGGCCGAACGCATGATCGCGGCCCAGGCCACACGTGCGGAACGGCTGGCGATCGCCGACGACGTGATCGTCAACGATGGCCCAATGGATGCACTGGACCGTCAGGTCGCGGCGCTGGATCGGCGCTACCGGGCGCTGGCCGCCGGCTGAGTCCGCAAGCTGTCCGCTTCTTGTGGGAGCGGCGTAAGCCGCGATCGCTACAGGTGGCGCGACGCCGGCGACCGAATCGCGGCTCAAGCCGTTCCCGCATGCACGACAGTAGGACCCGCCCTCAGGCGACGCCGGGCCAAAAACCACGAATCGCCGCCACGCCCTGCGCGCCATGCGAGCGCGCCTCGACCACATCGTCCGCAGCAAGACCGCCGATCGCGTAGATCGGCAGCGACACCGCCTCGCGCAGCGCGGCGAAACCGTCCCAGCCGATCCCGGCCACACCGGGGTGACTGGGCGTGGCCCGGACCGCGCCGACCACGGCGAAGTCGCAGCCCAGCGCCTGCGCCGCATGCAATTCGTCGGCGTCGTGGCAGGACGCCGCCAAGGACAGACCCTGCGCCAGCGGCCGCTGTGTCCATAACCGCAGTTGCGCGGCGCGCAGGTGCAGGCCGACGCCCAGGCTCGCGGCGAGCTCGGCGTCGCCGTTGATCAATACGTCCGCGCGCGCCTCCCGACAACGCGCCACCGCGGCGGTCGCCAGCGCACGCCAGTGCTCGGGCGCGGCCGCGGGCGCGCGCAGCTGGATCCGACGTAGGCCGGCGGCCAGGGCCCGCTCCAATGCGGACAGCCAAGCCGCGTCGTCGGCGCCGGGCTCGGGCGTCACCAGGTAGCGATCGGGCTGCAGCAGG